>JADCJL010000089.1 GCA_020247055.1 Acidobacteriaceae bacterium
CCTCGCAGGCCCGGCACCAACGGGCGAGGAACTCGACCCACCTGCTGGGCCGAAGCGAGTCCGTTGTGCGCGTGTTTCTTGGACGAGGATACATTCAGGCAATCCGAAGTTATATCATGCAAGAGGTAGGAGGGTGTTTTTTCTGCAACGCCGCAATTTCCTCAGCAAGTCCGCCGCCATCGCCGCCGGCATCAGCCTGCATCACTTCCCGTATCCTCTGTTCGCCAACCCCACGCAAAAGCTGGCCAGCGACCGCATCGCGCTCGGCCCGAAAAAAGTCATGCTCAGCCGCCTGGCCATGGGCACCGGCACCAACGGCGTGGGCGGGTCTTCGAACCAGACCCGCAAGCTCGGCGTCAACGGCCTCGCCGACCTGTTCCGGGCCGGCTACGATCAGGGCCTGAACTTCTTTGACGCCGCCGACCAGTACGGCACCCACCCCCACGTTCGTCAGGCCCTCAAAAGCGTTCCGCGCGAAAAGGTCACGGTTCTCTCGAAAACCCACGCCTCCACCGCCGCGGAAATGCGCGCCGACCTCGACCGCTTCCGCCGCGAACTCAACACCGACTACATCGACATCCTGCTGCTCCACTGCATGCTCGATAAGAACTGGAACGAGAAAAAGCGCGGCGCCATGGATGTCATCGCCGAAGCGCAGGAACGCGGCATCGTCCGCACCAAAGGCACCTCCTGCCACACGCTCGACGCCCTCAAAACCGCTGCCGCCGAACCCTGGGTCGAAGTCGACCTCGCCCGCATTAACCCCGCCGGCATCGCCATGGACGCCGCCCCGGACGTCGTCATTGGCGTCCTTCGCCAGATGAAGGCCGCCGGCAAAGGCATCATCGGCATGAAGATCTTCGGCGCCGGCAAACTGCGCAGTAAACCCGACGAGTGCCTTCAGTTCGCACTCGGCCTCGATTGCGTCGACGTCTTCACCATCGGCGCCGAAAGCCGCGCCGAAATGGAAGACTTGGTGAAAAAGATTCCCGCGGCCAGCGTTCGCGGATAAAATCAGATCAGGAGAATTGAAATGAAAAAATGGATTGTTGCCAGCATTGCCACCGTGGCCCTCAGCGCCGTCCTCGTCGGCCAGGGCAAGACCCCGATTCTGCAGCCGCAGATGACCCCGGTCGGTGACCCGACCTACAAGAAAGCCATGGGCAAGATGGGCGAAAAGGCCGAAGGCTGGTCCCAGACCAGCGTCGCCGCCGGCGTCGATGGCAAGCCCCTCACCGGCAAGACTGTTACCCTCGTCGGCGAAATCGTCGACTTCTCCTGCTACCTCCAGTTGGGTAAGCATGGCGAAAAGCACCGCGCCTGCGGCCAGAAGTGCGCCAAGTCCGGCCAGCCCATCGGTCTGCTCACCGCCGACGGCTCGCTCTACATGGTCATGGAAGAAGAGCATGACCCGCGCCGCGACGGCCTGACCATGTCCGCCTTCCGTGCCGCCGCCGCTGACCACATGGCGCACGTCATGGAAGTCACCGGCACCATGACTCAGCACGGCGGCTACAAGGCTGTTTACGTCTCCGGCTACGTGAAACAGTAAGCCATTCCCGCCAGAGAGGTTCAAACCATGAAGTTGGTGCGTTTACTCCCGCTATTCTGTGTGTTCGGCGCCGCCATGATTCTCGGGCAGAGCAGCAAGGATACCTTCCGGGTACCCCTTGGCCTCACCCCCATCCTGTGGCCCAAAGACAACCCCTATTCGGCTGAAAAGGTCAACCTCGGCCGCTTGCTCTACTACGACAAGCGTCTGTCGGCCGATAACTCCGTCTCCTGCGCCTCCTGCCATGCCCCCGACAAGGGCTTCACGGACCAGTTGCCGGTTTCGGTGGGCATCCGGGGGCAGAAGGGCGGCATGAGCGCACCAACCGTCATCAATCGTGGCTACGGCATGCTCCAGTTCTGGGACGGCCGGGCCAATTCGCTCGAAGCCCAGGCCGTTGGGCCCATTGCCAATCCCATCGAAATGGGCCACACCCACGACGGCGTCGTCCGCAGTCTCCAACAGATCGCCGGCTATCGCCAACTCTTCAAAGCTGCGTTCGGCACCGACGAGATCACCATCGACCGTGTCGGCAAGGCCATTGCGACCTTCGAACGCACCGTTGTCAGCGGCAACGCCCCATACGACAAGTACCGCGCCGGCAACAAGAGCGCCCTCTCCGCCACGCAGGTCCGCGGGCTGAACGTCTACTTCAACAAGGCCAAGTGCGATGCCTGCCACGAAGGCCCGAACTTCACCCTCAACTCCTTCCACAACCTCGGCATCGGCACTCAGAAGGCCAACCCCGACGCCGGCCGCTTCGCCGTCACCAAGAATCCCGCTGACTGGGGCGCCTTTAAAACCCCCACTCTCCGCGAGATCGCCCACACCGCCCCCTACATGCACGATGGCAGCCTCGCTACCCTCGACGATGTCGTCGACTTCTACGATAAGGGCGGTATCAAAAACAAAAATCTCGACGAGAACATGAAACCTCTCAACCTTACGGCGCAGGAGAAGAAGGATCTCGTGGCCTTCCTCCACTCCTTGAATGGCGAAGGATGGCAGCACCTCAAGGCACCCGAGTCCTTCCCGCAATAGAGCCTCCGGCATGAACCATCATCTCCTGACGCGCGCGCAGCTTCTGCGCGCCGCACTCTCGGCGGCCGCCCTCGCGGCCGCCGGCTGCAACCAGAGTAAGAAGAAGCAGATCGCCGTCATCCCCAAAGGCCGCGCCCACGTTTTCTGGCAGAGCGTTCACGCCGGAGCCGTCAAGGCCGCCCGCGAGCAGGATGTCGAGATCATCTGGAACGGGCCCGCCACCGAAACCGATTTCAACGCCCAGATCCAGATCATGGACGCCATGATCAACCGCAAGGTGGACGCTATCTGCGTTGCCCCCATCGACAAGAAAGTCATGGTCAACGTTGTCGAACGCGCCACCCGCGAAAAAATCCCCGTTGTTATCTTCGACTCCGGGATCGACACCCCGCAGTTCATCGCGCAGGTGATGACCGATAACAAAGAGGCGGGCCGCGCCGCCGCTCGCCGCATGGGCGAAATCCTCGCCGGCAAAGGCAAGGTGGTCATGGTCGCCGTGCAGCCCGGCGGCGCCTCCACCATGCTCCGCGAGGAGGGCTTCGAGGAGGAGATCCGCAACTTCCCCGGCATCCAGATCGTCGACAAACGCTACGGCATGTCCGACTACGCTAAGAGCCTCCAGGTTGCGGAAAACATGCTCACCGCGGTTCCCGACGCCGCCGGCCTGTTCGCCTCGAACGAATCGAGCGCCGCCGGTGCCGCTCAGGCGCTCAAAGCCCGCGCCGGCAACAAAGTGAAGGCCATCGGTTTCGATTCAAGCCCCGCTCTCGTCGCCGATCTCAAAGCCGGCGTCTTTGATTCCCTCGTCGTCCAGGACCCCTTCTCGATGGGCTACCACTCCGTGCTCAACGCCACCAAGGCCATCAACGGCCAGCCCGTTGAAAAGATCAACAACATGCCGCCTCAGCTGGTGACTCAACAAAACCTCGCCACTCCCGACGTGCAGGCCAAGCTCAATCCGGATCTCAAAAAGTATCTCGACTAGCGGCTAACTCCCATACGCTGCCGCCGTCGCGAGCGTGCTTCCCACCCGCGAAATCATGGTGCAAATGGTCGGCCCAATGCTGGTCGGAAATGTCGCAGCCACCGCTGTTGCGATAAACGCCGCCATTAGGGCGTACTCAATCAGGTCTTGGCCCTTCTTTTCATGGCGGACCAGCGCACGAAGCTTTCGCGCAATCTGCTCTCTCACCATCCTTCCGGATTGCGATTGGGTAACCACACCTTAATTGTGCCTGACAATCACTCCGTCGCAAATACGGTCTCTTGCCGGGCAGGTTTTTCAAGTTCGCCCTAAAAATGGCCCGAAAACAAACTACTCCCTCGCACAGCAAGGGAATAGATGACTTCCCGAAGACGCGCTCAAACCGTCGGATCCGGCAAGCCTAAATGCGTCCGGATGTCGCTGTAGATCTCGGAGATACTCCGGCTGGCATCGATCGTCAACAACATCCCCATCCGGTCATACAACTCGAGCAGCGGCTTCGTCTTTTCGTGATACTCGCGCAAGCGCGTCTTCAGCGCCTCCGGATTGTCATCCGCCCGCTTGGTAAACCCCGACCCCTGGCCCATCTTGGCCCGGTACATCACCCGCTGGTATACCACCTCGTCGGCCAGTTCGAGATAAATCACCTTGTCAAGATTCCAGTTCTCAAACAGGTACTCGGCCTGCGCCCGCGTCCGCGGAAATCCGTCGAGCACGAAGCCGTAGTTCCAGTCGTGCTGGTCGAGACGGTCCCGCACCACCCGCTCGACTATCTCGTCCGGCACCAGCAGCCCGGCGTCGGTGATCCGGCGGATCCGCGCCGCCAGTTTCGTGTGGTGCGAAACATTCCAGCGGAAGATCTCGCCAATCGAGATGTGGACAAAATCATAGTCCCGGCACAGCAGTTCGCTCTGCGTGCCTTTGCCGGAACCTTGCGGACCTGAAATAACGAACTTATTCATGCTTTCCTGACGGTGAACCAATCGACATCATAGGTCGAAGCGGATGCCCTGCGCTAGGGGCAGCTCCCGCGAAGAGTTGATCGTGGCGGTCTGCCGGCGCATATACGCCTTCCAGGAGTCGCCGCCGGACTCCCGGCCGCCGCCCGTCTCTTTCTCTCCGCCAAAGGCCCCACCGATCTCGGCGCCCGACGTCCCTATATTCACATTAGCAATCCCGCAGTCGCTTCCGCGCGGCGAAAGAAACTGCTCGGCCGCCCCCACGCTCCCCGTGAAGATCGCGCTCGCCAATCCCTGCGGCACGGCGTTGTTCAACGCAATCGCCTCGTCGAGATCCTCGAACTCCATCAGATGCACCACCGGCGCGAACAGCTCCTCCCGCACCGCCGCCATCCCGCCGTGCGAATTCAAGAGCGCCGGCCGTACATAGCACCCGCCCCGTAGCGGCTTGCCCTCGTAGTCCCGCTCGACGGTCTCGCCGCCGTAGAGCACCTCGCCGCCCTGTTCCCGCATCGCCCGCAGCCCCTCCTGCATCCGCCGCACCGCCGCCCGGTCAATCAGCGGCCCGCACAAGCTCTGCGCCGCCAGCGGATGCCCCACCCGCACCTTCTCCCACGCCCGCACGAGATACTCGCGATACTCCCCGGCCACCGAACGCTGCAACAGAATCCGCCGGATACTCGTACACCGCTGCCCGGCCGTCCCCACGGCGCCAAACAGCAGCGCCCGCACCGCCAGCCGTGGGTCGGCGTCCGCCATCACAATCGCCGCGTTATTGCCCCCCAATTCGAGTAGCGTCCGCCCCAGCCGCGCGCCCACCACCTCGGCCACCCGCCGCCCCACCCCCGTCGATCCCGTCGCCGCCACCAGCGCCAGCCGCCGGTCGGCCGCCATCCGCTCGCCCACCACGCCCCCGGCCCCGCACACCAGCGTGAATACCCCGCCATAGCCGTGCCGGGCGAGAATCGCGCCGCACAGCTTCTGCACCGCAATCGCCGTCAAAGGCGTCCGCTCACTCGGCTTCCACACCACGCAGTTGCCGCACACCGCCGCCACAAAAGCGTTCCAACTCCACACCGCCGCCGGAAAGTTGAACGCCGTCAGGCACCCGATCACCCCCAGCGGATGCCACTGCTCCATCAACCGGTGCCCCGGCCGCTCGCTCGGCATCGTCCGGCCGTACAACTGCCGCGACAGGCCCACGGCGAAGTCGGCCACGTCGATCATCTCTTGCACCTCGCCCCGGCTCTCGGCCAGGATCTTGCCCGTCTCGAGCGTAATCAGCACGGCCAGATCCTCTTGCGCCATCCGCAGCGCCTCGGCCATCTCCCGGACGATCAGCCCGCGCCGCGGCGCCGGACAGTCCCGCCAGCGCGGCCACACCCGCTGCGCCACGTAAACGGCATCGTCGTAGTCCTCCTCGGCCCCGCTCCGCACCGTCGCCAAATCGCCCCCATCGGCCGGCGAAACCACCGTCCACGGCTCCCCGGCCGGACTCTCCGCCCACTCCTCGTGCACTACCCCGGACTGCTCCTCGGCAATCCCCAACCGGGCCAGCAGACGGCGAACTTCGGTTCGCTCAAGCGAAGCGTCAAGCAGATTCATGGTGGCGTCGTGAGCCACCCGAACGCGGCCGGCCCCGTGCCAAAACGGCGGCCCGCCCGCGTGGCGGCTTGCTCTATTGTGGCAAGCGCCGCGGCCGCGTCAAAGGCCGGGTACTGCTCGCGCAGCCGCGCGCCCGGCGCCCGTGTCGTCGCGCCCCGCGGTTTGGCCGCGCGGTCGTGCAGCGCATCGGCGATCAGATCCTCCCCGGTCGCCTCCAAAGCCATCTCCGCCAAACGCTCGGCGTTGCAGGGCAGCAGCGGCGCCAGCGTCGCGTGCACGAGCAACCCGGCCGCCCGCAGCGCGCGGATCACCCGCCACCGCTCCTCCACCGGCGCGCAGTGCGGCTCAAACCGCTGCCGCACCGCCTCCTCGTCCGTCGTCACGCTGAAGCTGATCCGCAGCCGCGGAATCGCCCGCAGCAAGCCGGCATCGCGCAGAATCAGCGGCCCCCGCGTCTGCACGACAAACATCGCCGGCGGCCGCGCGGCCACGGCCGCCAGAATCTCCGGCATCAACTCCCGCCCGGCCTCGGCCGGCTGGTAGGGATCGGTCAGCGGCGAACAATAAATCACCTGCTCCGGGCGCAACTCCCGCCGCAGCAACTCCGCCGCGTTGCTCTTGAACGTGGTCCCCGCGCCCCAACTCCGCCAGTCCTCCGGCCGCAGTCCACCCTGCACCCGCAGCGTCGGCACGTAGCAGTAGCTGCACCCGAACGTGCAGTTCCGCGCCGGCGTCAGCGAGTGCGTAAAGCCGGCCTCGCGCAGAAAGCCGGACGTCCGCGTCAGGATCGTCCGGCTCGTCTGCTCGCCAATGCGATAGAGCATCTACTCGGCCCGGTTCTTGACGTGCTTATCGAACCACTCCACCATCTCGGCCAGCGTATGCTCCACCGACTCCCGCGCCGCGTACCCGTGCGACTCAAACGGCAGATACACAAACCGTACCGTCCCGCCGTTGCCCCGTATGGCCGCATACATCCGCTCGGACTGAATCGGGAAGGTGCCCGTGTTGTTGTCCGCCTGCCCGTGGATCAACAGAATCGGTTCGTTGATCTTGTGCGCGCTCAGAAACGGCGACATGCCCAGGTAAGTCGCCGGCGCCTCCCACAGCGTCCGCCGCTCGGCCTGGAAGCCAAACGGCGTCAGCGTCCGGTTGTAAGCCCCGCTCCGCGCCACCCCTGCCGCGAACAGGTCCGAGTGCGCCAGCAGGTTCGCCGTCATGAAGCCGCCGTAGCTGTGGCCGCCCACGCCCACCCGCTTCGGATCCGTCACCCCCATCGCCGCCGCCTTGTCGATGGCCGCCTTGGCGCCCGCCACAATCTGCTCGAGATAGGTGTTGTTGGCCGTCTCCGGATCGCCGATTACCGGCAGCGCCGCGTCGTCCAGAATCGCGTAACCCGCCAGCAGGTAGAACAGGTGCGAAGCGCCCGTCAACTGCGTGAACCGGTGCGGCGAGCCGTTGATCTGTCCGGCCGTATCGGCGTCGTTGTACTCGCGCGGATAGGCCCACAGCACCGTCGGCAGCGGCTTGCCCGGCTGGTAGCCCGGCGGCAGGTACAGCGTAAAGCTCAGCGGCACCCCGTCGGCCCGCTGATAGTTCACTAGCTGCTTTTTCACCTGCCGCATCTCCGGCGCCGGGTCCACAAAGCTCGTCAATGCCGTTCGCTGCCCCCCGGCAAGCAGGAAGAAGTTCGGCGGCTCCGTTGTCGACTCCCGCCGCGTAATCAGCCGCTTGCCCTCTTTGTCAAGCACGCTCACCACGGACTCATACACCCCATCGCCGCAGGCAAACAGCCGCTCTTTGGCCTTGGTCTTCAGGTTTACCCGGTCGAGAAACGGCCGGTCGCCCTGCGGGCTGGCCCCGTCTCCCGTGAAAAACGCAAAGTCGCCCTCGCTCACCACCACCCGCTGCCCGCTCGGCAGTAGCTCGGTCACCGCCGTGCCCATATCGCGGTAGCGGTCCTGCATATTCCGCGACAGCACCTCGTCCACCTGCGCCGGGCTCTTGGTCGGGTCCACCAGGAACATCCGCAGCCGCTTGGTCTTGCGGTCGTAGTCGGACGCCAGCATGCGCCCGTCGCGCAGGTAGTTCGTCCGCCCCATCGCCCGCTTTTCAAACTTGGTCACCTCCCGCGGCGAGGTAAACGGCGCTTGCGCCATCAGCACCCGGTCCCGGTGCGGCACCGTCTCCTTCGGATTGCCGCCGTCGAGCGCCTCCACCCACAGCAGCGTCGCGCCTTCGGTCGCATACCACTGCACGTTCCGCGGACCCGTCCGCACGCCCTCGAGCGGCACCCGGTCGGCCAGCGGCAGCTTGGCGACCGACGCCACGGTCTTGCCCGCCTGGTCCCAAACCTCCACGTCCTCCGGGAACCGCTCCACCGGCAGCACCCACGAAAACGGCCGGTGCACCTTCGTCACCAGGTAATGCTGTCCGTTGGGCGACGCCTCCGCGCTACCGAAAAGGCCCGGCTGCCCCACCAGCGTCGTCCGGCCTGTCGCCGCCTCCACCACCGCCAGCTGCGACGTGCAATAGTACTCAAACAGCGCCTCGTCGTGCTCGCTCTTGAGCAGGTCCTGATACGTCGGCACCGGGGTTGCCTTGCCAAACGACTCCTGAATATCCGGCCCCGCCGGCACCAGCGGCGCCTCGGGCGCCTTGCCGCGCTGCGCCGGTATCGTCTGCACCAGCAGCGACCGGCCGCCGGGCAGCCAGCTCATCGCCTCGCCGTAGGCTGCGTTCAGCCGCAGCCGCGGTACGGCCCGCAGCTGTCCCGTCTTCACCTCAAGCAGGTACAACTCCAGCCGGTCTTCAAACATCGCCAGAAACGCCGCCGTATCCCCTTGCGGGTTCCATTCGGCCGCGCTGAACCGGGCGCCGGCCGGCAGCGGCACCGCCTGCTTCCGGAGCGTTGTCAAATCGATCAACTCGATGGCCTTGTAGCTCGCCCGCGGATTCCGCGGGCCATTGTTGCGCGGGTTGATGCGCAGGCCGGCCAGCCGCAGCATCGGTTGGGCCAGTTCGGCAATCGGCGGATACCGGTCCGGTTCGAGCAGCAGCAGGTGCGTCTTGGCCGGGTTCACGCTCGGCGTTGGCGTGGCTGGCGCCCGTAGGACTTTCAGAATGGCCTCGGGCGGCTGTTTGTACTTGGTCTGGGCGACAAGGGCCAGCGAAGCGAAGAAGGCAGGGAGAAGGATGCTTCGCATCTCCTCAGTTTGACACTTGGCCCGCACCCCGGCGCGGCATTTTCGCGCCGCGCTAAAGTTTGGCGCCGCGCCCGACGATCTCTCTCCTCATGGAGCAAATCGGTCTGTCGTTTTTAATTCTCACCTCCGCTTGCGCCGGAGTCCTCGTCGCCTCTAAGGCCCCCAAACTCCGCGCGCGCCTCGCCTCTGGGCGCGCCAAGGTCGGCCCCGCCGCCGAAATCGCTCACCTCCGCAACCGTGCGGTAGCCGAGCCCGCGGTCGGCGCCTCCGCTCCCACCTTCCCGCAAATGTCCCACCTCCAAATGGCACAGGATCTTGCCTTCCTGCACGAAGCCCTCGCCGGGTTAGCCTCCCCGCGGCCGAATGCCAACAAAGTTTAGCGATTTGTAAAGGTCTCGTAAAATCGCCGGGACCGCTGTAAATCACTGCTCTCCTTGCCGCGTATAAAGAGCAGGAGGCAGTAATCATGAAACGCCAAATCGTTCCACTGTTCGTCGTCGCCGCCGCCGGAGCCGCGCTCCTGGCCGCATCCACCACCGTTCCCAACCCCCCGCGCACCCAGGAGCGTCTTGAAAAAGAGGTCCGCCAAGAGCTCATTACGCTCCCGTTCCTCTCCGTCTTCGATAACCTCAGCTATCGCATCGAAGGCGAGACGGCCTATCTCTCCGGCCAGACCATCCGTCCGGTGCTCAAAAGCGATGCCGCCAACCGCGTCCGCTCCCTCGAAGGCATCACCAACGTAGTGAACGAGATCGAGGTCCTGCCCCTGTCGCCCTTTGACGACCGCCTCCGCCTCGTTCTCGCCCGCGCCATCTACGGCCAGCCCGCCCTCCAGCGCTACGCCCTCGGCGCCAACCCCTCCATCCGGATCATCGTCCGCAACGGCAACGTCACCCTCGAAGGCGTTGTCGACCGCGAAATGGACAAAACCATCGCCGGCCTTCGCGCCAACACCGTCGACAATGTCTTTCAGGTAACCAACAACCTGCGGATCACCGCGAGGTAGCTACTTGCCCGGAATCGTCGAACTCCGGTTGGCCGGATCGTAGAGCGCCTTCGTCCCCAGGGCGAACATCTCCTCGGTCCGGCCCCCCTCCAGCACCAGCTTCGCCGTATACTTCCCCACCGCCGGGCCGTGCTTGTACCCATGGCCGCTCCCCCCGCCCAACAGCCACACGTTCTCCTGCTCCGGATGCCGGTCGATCAGATAATCCCCGTTCACCGTGTTCTCATACTGGCAAACCTCGGCCTGCGTCAACGGCGCCCCGGCCAACTTCGGGAACCGCTTGCGCAGATACGTCCGCACCCGGTCCACCGACGCCTGCGGCACCACCCGCTCCTGCGTCTCCGGATCCACCTCCGCGCCGTGCCCGTCCGGCGCGATCTTGAATCCCCGGTTCTCCAGATCCGGCAGTCCGTAGATCGTGTCCCCCGGGTCCACCCACGCCGGCAGCAGCGGCGCCCGGAACATCGCCTCACCCGCCCCGGCTCCAAAGTAAAACACCTCCTGCCGCGTCGGCCGGATCCGTCCCCGCAGCAGCTCCGGAAACACCTGCGGCAGCCACGGCCCGCAGGCAAACACAAACTGGCCCGCCTTCACCCCGGCCACGCTTTCCACCTTCCGGCCCTTCCCCGGCGCCTCCACCCGCGCCTGCTCGTACCGCAGCCCGTTCTTTACCAGGTGCCGCACCACCGTCTGCACCCCGCGCCGCGCCATCAACCCCCCGGCCTGATACTCAAAGATCCCCCACGTCAAACCGTCCAGGCCAATCCCCGGAAACCGCCTCCCCATCTCCTCCCGCGTCAGCACGTCATGCTTCACGCCCAACTTCCGGAACGCCGCCAGATTGGCGTTCATATACGCATCGTCCGGTCGTCCCATCCACAAAAAGCCCGTCTCGTGATACAGCGTCGGATCGGTCGCCGCGTAGAACTCTTTATAAACCGCCAGCGCCTCCATCGACCAGCGCGTGTAGATCTCCTTTGGCCCGTAACCGGCTCGCGTAATCCGCGACTCTCCGCCCGAACTCGCCCGGTTGTTCGCCGCCCCGTGCTGGTCAATCAGCGTCACCCGCGCCCCGGCCTGCCGCAGCATAAACGCGGTCCACGCTCCAAAAACGCCGGCTCCAATCACGGCAATATCGGCAATCGGCTTGGTCTGCGCCACGGCTGCTCCTGTCAGGACCGAGTGGGTCAAAAATGTTCTACGCGATGCGTTCGGCACTCTTCTCAGAGTATCAGGCGATGAATTATCATAAATGTTCAGGTCTTTTCCGCGATCGAACTGGCCGGAAACGAGCTAATTTCTGTTCCCCATGCCCCTTCGATCGTTACTCCTCTGGTTCGCCTTGGCGGTCGCTGCCTACCCCCAAGCCCCCGAAAAACCAGCCGAGAACAAGCCCCCCGCGCTCGAAGATCCGCCGGCCGCCCAAACCCGCACCCAACTGAACCTCCTCGGCCAGACCGACAATAAATCCGGCGAAAGCCGCCGCAACGAAAACGTCCAGTTCAACCTCGTCGACAACAACGCCCAGAAAGAGCTCAACCAGCGCATCGGCGTCACCGCCTCCTTCGTCCACGAATTCTCCTCCGACCGCAACTACTTCGGCGCTGAATTCGGCCCCACCGCCCCCTGGAGCGTCCTCCAGGCCCCGTCCTTCAAAGACTCCTGGCACGGCAATCTCAACTGGAGCCATCTCAATAGCCTCACCTCCGCCCGCGCCTTCTTCCAGGTCGGCGGCGTCCAACCCGCCCGCGACAACAACTTCTCGGCCGCCCTCTCCGGCAAGCTCTGGCGCGGCGCCTCCCTCACCTGGGACGGCGGCCTCCAAGCCCTCCGCGGCGTCGTCAACGGCAACATTCTCGCCCCCCTCCCCAGCGAACGCACCCCCCTGGCCACCGAACCCCGCCTCCGCGCCATCGTCGCCAGCATCCTCAACTCCTACCCCAACATCCCCCCCAACCGCCCCGACATCGACCCCCGCATGGTCAACCTCAACGCCTCCCAAACCATCGACAACCGCAACACCGCCTCCCGCCTCGACCAGCGCCTCGGCCGCCGCGACCAGCTCTCCCTCAGCTACAACTGGATCACCCAGAACGTCCTCGCCTTCCAACTCGTCCGCGGCCAAAACCCCAACACCACCACCCGCGCCCACAAAGCCGGTCTGGCCTGGAACCGCACCCTCTCCCCCTCCACCGTCCTCTCCGCCGCCTACCGCCTCGACCGCGTCGGCACCGTCATCGGCCCCGAACCCACCGCCGTCCCCTACGCCGTCTACCCCTCCACCGCCCTCACCAATATCAACGCCAACAGCACCATCCCCATCAACCGCGCCCAGAACGCCTTCAAATCCGCCCTCCAACTCCGCCGCTCCGCCGGCCGCCACAACTGGTCCCTCGGCGCCCAGTTCAACCGCCACCAGCTCAACGGCTCCGATTCGGACTCCCACATCCCCGCCCTCTCGTTCAACAACACCGCCACCGCTGACGTCATCACCAACATCCGCCTCGGCACCCCCATCACCATGTTCCAGGCCGTCGGCTCCATCCACCGCGGCTTCCGCAACTGGGACAACTGGATCTACTTCAACGACACCTGGCGCGCCCGCCCCAACTTCACCGTCAACTTCGGCCTCGGCTACCGCCCCAACAGCCGCCCCGTCGAAGTCAACGGACTCAACCGCTTCCCCTATAAAAGCGATAACAACAACTTCGGCCCCTTCCTCGGTCTCGCCTACCGCCTCGCCCCCCGCTGGGGCGTCCTCCGCGCCGGCTACGGCTTCCATTACGGCGAAATCTTTCCCGCTACCTTCCAGCAGATTCGCTTCAATCAGCCCCTCAACGCCAAAATCGTCATCCAACAGCCCAATCTCGCCAATCCGTTCGAAAACATCGACGCCACCCAGCTCAGCAAAGCCCGCGCTGTCTCTTACGCCTACGCGCCCGACCTGGTCTCCCCCTACTCCCAGCTCTACAACTTCACCTGGGAACTCCAACCGCTCTCCCCCCTCCGCTGGCAGATCGGTTACACCGGCAGCCGCAGCCAGAAGCTGCTCTACCATCACTACACCAACCGCGCCCACCCCGTCCCCGGCATCCCCACCACCGTCGCCACCATCGACCAGCGCCGCGCCGACCCCACCAAAGCCGACATCCGCACCGTCGGCAACATGTCCCGCGGCTTCTACGACGCCTTCAAAACCACCGTCCTCGTCCCCCGCTGGCGCGGCCTGAATCTCGAAGCCTCCTACTGGTTCAGCAAAGCCATCGACCTCGGCGCCGACTACACCAGCACCGCCCACGACATCGATAGCTTCCGCGGCCGCTCCCAGTATGAGTTCGAAGCGCACAGCGAACTCCGCGGCCGCTCCCGCTTCGATCAGCCTCACGCTTTTCTTCTCCGCTCCGACTACTCCGTCCCCCGCTTCCGCCGCCCCTGGCTCGGCCGCTGGGGCCTGTTCGCCGTGGCCCTGTCCAAGTCCGGGACGCCCTTTCAGGTGACCGGCGGCTCCGACGCCCCCGGCTACGGCAACGTCGACGGGGTCAGCCTGGACCGCCCGAACATCCTCGACCCTTCCATCCTCGGCCGCGCCATCTCCCACCCCGACCGCGCCCGCCAACTCCTCCCCCGCGCCGCCTTTGCCTTCATCGCCCCCGGCGACCTCCGCGGCAACCTCGGCCGCAATACCTTCCGCCGCGGCCCCGTCCGCAACATGAACGCCGGACTCAGCATCGACTGGCCCCTCGCCAAGGAACGCACCCTTGCCTTCCGCGCCGAGAGCAACAACCTGACCAACTCACCGCAGTTCGCCGAACCCGGCACCGCGCTCACCGATCCCAACTTCGGCATGATCACCAACACCCTCAACGATGGCCGCAGCTTCCGCTTCTCCCTCCGCTTCAGCTACTGATCCCCCCGCTACTCCA
>JADCJL010000009.1 GCA_020247055.1 Acidobacteriaceae bacterium
ACGGCCACGCCCAGCCCGTAGAAGGAGAAGTCGAGACCCGCCGCCCGCGTCACGTCGCTGAACGTCCCATTCCGGTTGTTCCGGTAGAGCTGCAGCCCGGCCTTCCGGCGCGGATGCCCCGGCCAGTCCTGCCCGTTTACCAGCAGCACGTCCAGCCAGCCATCGTTGTCGTAGTCGAGAAAGGCGCAGCCCGGGCCCAGCGTTTCGGGCAGGTAGCGGGCGCCGAATGCGCCGGTGTGGTGCGAGAAGTCGATCCCGGCGGCCCGCGTCACGTCCTCGAGTTGCAGCCGCGGCTCCGGCGCCGCCAGGGCCAGCAGCAGCTCGCGCCGCGTCATGGCGGCGTCACCAGCCCGTGCCGGATGGCGTGCATCACCAGGTCGGCCGCGTTGTGTACTTCGAGCGCGTCCATGATGTTGGCCCGGTGCACGGCGATTGTGTTCGCGCTCAGCCCCAGCAGCGTCGCAATCTCCTTATTCGCCCGCCCGGCGGCGATGTGCTGCAGCACCTCCATCTCGCGGGTGCTCAGCCGCCGCTTCCCTGCCGGAGCCGCCGCCTGCTGCAACCGCGGGTCAATCACCGTCTGCCCGGCCGCCACCTGTTTGACGGCATCCACGAGCTCCAGGTCGAAGGCGTTCTTGAGCAGATAGCCCGCCACGCCCGCCTCGCGGCACAGCGCCACGTAGCTGGCTTCGGCGTGCATGCTGAGCATCAGGATCTTCAACTCCGGCTGCGCCGCCAGCAGCTTCCGCGCCGTCAGAGCGCCGTTCTGCCCGGGCAGCGCGTAGTCGAGCACCACCACGTCCGGCTGCAGGCGCCGGGTTACCTCTTCGGCCTCCAGGCCGTCGCTTGCCTCGCCGGCGACCTCAATCTCGCTATCGTCTTCGAGCAGCCGGCGGAACCCCCGCCGCACCAGCGCATGGTCGTCTACCAACACCACCCGGATCTTAGCCACGCGGAACCTCCAAAGTTATCCTAGTGCCGCCGGTGCTTTCGATGCGCAGCGTCCCGCCGAGAATCGCGGCCCGCTCCCGCATTCCCGCCAAGCCCACCCCCGGCGCCTTCCCTGCCATCGCCTCCGGCGCAAACCCCGGCCCGGCATCGGCCACCCGCAGCCGCAGCGGGTTGTCCTGCAGCTCCACGGTCACCTCATTCACCCCCGCGTGCCGCGCCGCGTTGTTCAACGCCTCCTGCAAAATCCGGAAGACGTGAATCGCCCGTCCCGGTTCGAGAACCGGCGCCGCCGCCGGCCCGCGGTAGCGCACCGCAATGCCCGTCTGCCGCTCAAACACCGTCAGATACCACTCTACCGCCGCCCCCAGTCCCTGCTCTTCGAGAATCACCGGCTGCAGCGCCTGCGACAGGCCCCGCACCTTTTCAAGCGTCTCCTGCACAATCTCCTTGGTCTCCCGCAGTTGTTCGGTGAACGCCGCCGGCGCCGACCGCCCCGCCCGCGAGAGCATGGATCCCACGGCCGTCAGAATCTGCCCGAACTCGTCATGCAGATCCCGCGACACCGCGCGCAGCGTGCTCTCCTGCGCTGCAATCAACTGCTGCGCCAGATCTCGCCGCTGGTTCGATAAACTCGCCAGCCGCTCAAACAGAATCCGGTTCGAACGGATCATCGCCAGGCTCACCGACGCCGCCAGCAGCAGCGAAATACCCAGAAAAACGTAGGCATTCCGCTCGATCTCGCCGTAGATGCCCGCAATCTGCTCCCCGGCGCGCTGCTCTTCGGCGTTGTTCTGCACCAGCAGCCGCGCGGCGAGCGACGTAAGCGCTTGCAACTGCGGCTCGAGCGTCCCGCGGATAAACGCCGTCACCGCGGCCGGCGGCTGCTCCCGCGCCATGCTCTTCATCCGGTCGACCGCCGTCCATAGCTGCCGGAACGAACTGTCCAGATACGCCGCCTGCTGCGGATCGCGGCGGCCGGCGGCCAGCCCCGCTTCGACGCGCATCGCATCGTCGAGGTTTTCGCGGATCCTCCCTAACTGCGCCCCCCAGGCCGAAAGCGGATACTCGCCCGTCTGGTCCTGCATATCGCGCAGCGCCAGGGCCAGCGCGTTCAGGTCGCCCTGAATGCGGATCAACTGCAGCGCGGCCTTGCGGTTCTGGTCGACGATGCCGGTCTGTACTTCGCGCATCCGCCGCACGGAGTTTAGCGTGTAGCCGGCGTAGGCCAGGATGATCACCAGCGTCACCACCACCCCGGCCGCCAGCCGCCCGCTCGGCGACCTCACCACGCCCGGCCCTCTGTCCGCACCGATCCCATGCTCCAAAGTGTACGACTTAGCGCCTCACGTAGCCATGCGCGGCTGTCCGCTGCCCGCCCGCGCGATGGGCTTCGTCCGAGAGCGCATGCACGCCGGTAGAGTCAATCCACCGGTTGTAGAAGTTGAACAGCGCGCAAACGGTGATGGCGTAGTAGATCTGCTCATCCGTCCAGCCGGCGGCAGAGAGCGGCGCCATGTCCGCCGCCGTAATCTCCGGCGACCGGCTGTTGACCTTATCGAGGAACCGGAAGAGCACCTTTTCGGATTCGGTCAGCGCCGACGTTTCAAAATCGGCCATCACCGCCTGCACCGCCTCTTCGCTGCCGAGCAAGGCTGCCGCGACCGCGGCATGCGACTTCAGTCAAAACGGACAGTGATTGCGCGCCGAAGTAAAGGCGGCGATCAGTTCGCGCAGTCCCGGCGTGAGCGGCGCTTCGCCGTGCAGGATCTCGTGCGTGAACTTGGCCAGATGCTCGGTGGCGTGCGGCTTGAAGGCGAAAAGATGCCAGATCTGCGGGTACTCGCCCCCGCCCTTCGCCATGGCCGCGATGGCTTGGGCGTAGGGCCCCGGTGCCGGATTGGCTTCGACTGCGGGAAGAAACATCGGTTCCATGTTAGGGGCAGGGTAGTCCCGCCACCGCGCCACCGGCAATAGTCGAAAGGAACTAGCAGGCTACAATGCCTGTAGGGAATCGATGCCTGTTCGCCCGCTCGAAGGACACGCCCGCATAGACGCCCGCTGCATCGCGCACGACAACCTCCGCCGCTGGTCCGCCACCGCCGACCGCTCGCAACCCTACCTCGCCGCCTGGGAGCAGCTTCTCGCCCTGCCGCTCGACGATCTGCTCCACCGGCTCGACCAGGATACCGAGCAGATGCGGGCCATGCGCCAGACGAGTCCGTTTGCGGGCGTTTTGACACCAAAGGAGCGGTGGGCTATTTGTGACACGTTCGCAACTGGAGCACCTGATCCGCGCAGCGGGAACGATCGCCGATGATGACGATATCGTCGTAATCGGCAGTCAGGCCATTCTCGGTCAGTTTCCGCGGGCCCCCGAGGAGTTCCTTGTCTCTCGGGAGGCCGATCTCTATCCCCGGAACCATCCCGACCGCGCCGACCTCATCGACGGTTCCATCGGCGAAGCCTCCCCCTTCGAACGGACCTATGGCTATTACGCTCACGGTGTCGGCCCGGAGACGGCGATCCTGCCCGACGGCTGGCAGACCCGTCTGATTCCGATTGCCGGACCGAACACCCGTTCGGTCCGCGGCTGGTGCCTCGAAATCCACGATCTGGCCATCGCCCTGCTCGCCGCCCGCCTCAGCCGCTTTTTCGACCCCCCTCCCCACCCCGTACGCTAAAGTAGAAGGGCGGCCCCCACTCCCCGTCCAATGCCCGAAATCCGCCTCGCATCCCTCCTCGAACAGTGGCCCGGCCTCACCCCCGCCGAACGTCTCCACGCCTTCCAATCCCTGCCCCCCGAACGCTCCGAAGAGTTCTTCCTCGAACTCAACAGCCGCCAGCAATCCGACCTCCTCCAGGACCTCCCCGAAGGCATCGACCGCCTCTGGCTCCGCCAACTCGCCCCCGACGACGCCGCCGACCTCATCCAATTCGCCCCCAAAGAGCGTTGGCCCCACCTCCTCGGCCTCCTCGACGAAACCTCCCGCCGCGAAGTCACCGCCCTCCTTGCCTACAAAGAAGACGCCGCCGGCGGCCTCATGAGCCCCCGCTTCGCCCGCCTCCGTCCGGAAATGACCGCCGACGAGGCCATCAGCTACCTCCGCCGCCAAACCACCCACCTCGAAACCATCTACTACGCCTACGCCCTCGACGAAAACCAGCAACTCCTCGGCGTCGTCACCTTCCGCGACCTCTTCGCCGCCGACCGCCACCGCCTCGTCCGCGACCTCATGCGCACCCAGCTCGTCCAGGCCACCGAGGAGATGGACCAGGAGGCCGTCGCCAAACTCTTCGCCGCTCACCACCTGCTCGCCATCCCCGTCGTCGACGCCGAAGGCCGCATGAAGGGCATCGTCACCGTCGATGACATCGTCGACGTCGTCACCGAAGAGGCCAGCGAAGATATCCAAAAGGTGGGCGGCATGTCGGCCCTTGACGCCCCCTACCTCCAAACCAGCTTCTGGAGCATGGTCAAGAAACGGGGCGGCTGGCTCTGCGTCCTCTTTGTCGGTGAAATGTTCACCGCCAGCGCCATGGGCTACTTCGAACAGGAGATCGCCCGCGCCGTCGTGCTTACCCTCTTCGTCCCGCTGATCATCAGCAGCGGCGGCAACACCGGCTCGCAGGCCACCACGCTCGTCATCCGCGCCATGGCCATCGGCGAAGTCGGCCTCCGCGACTGGTGGAACGTCATGAAACGCGAAATCGGCGCCGGCCTCGTTCTCGGCGCCTTCCTCGCCGCCATCGGCTATACCCGCATCATGCTGTGGCAGTCCATCTGGAACCTCTACGGCCCGCACTATCACGTCGTCGCCGTCACCGTCGCCGTCAGTCTCCTCGGCGTCATCCTCTTCGGCACCCTCGCCGGCTCCATGCTCCCCTTCCTGCTCCGCCGCCTCAATCTCGACCCCGCCAGCGCCTCGGCCCCCTTCGTCGCTACCCTCGTCGACATCTCCGGACTCGTCATCTACTTCACCGTCGCCGCCCTCCTCATGCGCGGTACTCTCCTCTAAAGTGATCACCATGGCCGCACTCAGTCGTCGATCCTTCCTCGCGGGGCTGCTCCCCAGCCAACCCCGCCCCAACATCGTCCTCATCCTGCTCGATGACCTCGGCTACGCCGACATCGGCTGCTACGGCCAAAAGAAGATCCAAACCCCCCACATCGACTCGCTCGCCCGCGATGGCATGAGGTTCCCCCACGCCTACGCCGGCGGCGCCGTCTGCGCCCCCTCCCGCTGTGTCCTCATGACCGGCCTCCACCTCGGCCACGCCCCCATCCGCGCCAACGCCGGCACCTCCCCGCTCCCGCCCGATACCGTCACCCTCGCCAAGGTGCTCCAGCAGGCCGGCTACGCCACCGGCGGCTTCGGCAAGTGGGGCCTCGGCGATGCGGGCAGCTCCGGCGTCCCCGCCCGGCACGGCTTCGATCACTTCTACGGCTATCTCCATCAGGTCCACGCCCACACTTACTTCCCCGAGTTCCTCTGGGAAAACGACCGGCGCGATCCGCTCGGCAAAACCGTCTACAGCGCCGACCGTATCGCCGAAAAATCCATCGCCTGGCTCAAGCAGCAAAAGGGCAGGCCCTTCTTCCTCTACGCCGCCTACACCGTCCCCCACGGCCGCTACGAAACCCCCACCTCCGCCCCCTACGAATCCACCGATTGGCCCGCCAAGGAGAAAGCCTACGCCGCCATGGTCACCCAGGGCGACGGCTACGTCGGCCGCATCCTCGCCACGCTGAAGGAAATGGGCGTCGAACAGAACACCCTCGTCCTGTTTGCCTCCGACAACGGCGGCGTCACCGCCGATGGCCACTCCACGGGCTTTTTCGACTCCATGCGCGCCCCCTCCGGCGCCCTCCTCCGCGGCCAGAAAGGCACCCTCTACGAAGGCGGCCTCCGCGTCCCCTTCCTCGTCCGCTGGCCCGGCCGCATCGCCCCGGGCAGTCAGAACAACAGCCCCGTCTCCTTCGCCGACCTCCTGCCCACCTGCGCCGCCGCGGCCGGCGCACCCGCCCCCCAAACCGACGGCATCTCGCTCCTGCCCCTCCTGGCCGGAAAAGCCGCCCCCGGCCGCACCCTCCACTGGGAAAACTACTCGTACAACGCCAAAACCCGCGTCCTCACCCCGCAGGGCGCCGCCGTCCGCTTCGGCAAATGGAAGGCGGTCCTTCCCAAGACCGGGCAGCTCCCTGAACTCTACGACCTCTCCACCGACGAGGCCGAATCGAACGACCTCGCCCCAGCCAACCCACGCCTGGCCCGCCGCCTCGCCACCGCCATCCGGCAGGCGCACACCCCACCCCTGCCCCATACTGGCATCATGGACTGGGTGCGTTAAGAGCGCACAGGCCGCGTAGGCCCGGCACCAACGGGCGAGGAACTCGCCCCTCCTGCCGGGCCGAAGCGAGTCCGTTGTGCGCGGTTCCTCAAAGGACTGGGTGCGTTAAAAAATCATGAAACTTCCCAAACTCAGCCTCGGCGGCGCCCAACTCGGCGGCCAGTACGGCAGCCTCTCCCTGGCCGACGCCACCCGCCTCGTCCGCACCGCCATCGACCGCGGCGTCAATCTCATCGATACCTCGCCCTACTACGGTGTCACCCAATCGGAGACCGTCATCGGCCAGGCCCTCGCCGGCGTCCCCCGCGACCGCTTCCTGCTCGCCACCAAGTGCGGCCGTTACGACCTCGCCGACTTCGACTTCTCCCCCGCCCGTATCACTCGCAGCATCGACGAAAGCCTCGCCCGCCTCGGGCTCGACTACGTCGATATCTTCCAACTCCACGACATCGAGTTCACCGCGCTCCCCCGCATCCTCGAAGAGTCCCTGCCCGCCCTCGAAAAAATCAAACAGTCCGGCAAGGCCCGCGCCATCGGCGTCACCGGCCTTCCCCTCAAGATCTTTGAAACGGTCCTGCCCCGCTACCCGCTCGACACCATCATCAGCTACGCCCACTACACCCTGTTCGACACGACCCTCACCCGCATCCTCCCCCTCACCCAACCCCGCGGCATCCAGGTCCTCAACGCCTCGCCCGTCGCCCTCGGCATGCTCTCGCCCCACGGCCCCCAACCCTGGCACCCCGCCCCCGCCTCGCTCAAAGAGTTCGTCGCCCGCGTCGTCGCCAAGTGGCAAGCCCAAGGCGTCAGCCTCGCCAAACTCTCCCTGCAGCACTCGCTCGCCCAGCCCGCCATCGCCAGCACCATCACGGGCGTCGCCTCCCTCGCCGAACTCGATAACGCCCTCGCCGCCCTCGCCGACCCGCTCGACCCCGAACTCCTCGCCGCGGTCCGCGCCGACTTCGCCCCCGTTCTCGACACCACCTGGCCCCAGGGCCTCGCCGAAAACAACTGACCGGTAACGCGAAGCTCCCAATCCGCATCCAACCCTCCATGAAGGCACTCGTCAAGAAGGAAGCCGCCCCCGGCCTCTGGCTCGAAGACGTCCCCATACCCGCCATCGGCATCAACGATGTGCTCATCAAAGTCGACCGCACCGCCATCTGCGGCACCGACCTCCACATCTACAAGTGGGACGACTGGGCCGCCCGCACCATCCCCGTGCCCATGGTGGTGGGCCATGAATTCGTCGGCGAGATCGTCGAGGTCGGCTCCAACGTCAACGACTTCACCCCCGGTATGCTCGTCTCCGGCGAAGGCCACGTCATCTGCGGCCGCTGCCGCAACTGCCTCGCCGGCCGTCGCCATCTCTGCGCCCACACGAGCGGCGTCGGCGTCAACCGCCCCGGCTGCTTTGCCGAGTACATCGCTCTGCCCATGAGCAACGTCTGGCACCATAACGAGTCCATCGACCGCGATACCGCCGCCATCTTCGACCCCTTCGGCAACGCCGTCCACACCGCCCTCTCCTTTCCCGTCCTCGGCGAAGACGTCCTCATCACCGGCGCCGGACCCATCGGCATCATGGCCGCCGCCGTCGTCCGCCACGCCGGCGCCCGCCACGTCGTCATCACCGACGTCAACCCCTACCGCCTCGAACTCGCCCGCCAAATGGGCGTCACCCGCGCCATCGATACCCGCCAAACCCCCCTCGCCGCCCTCGCGCGCGAACTCGGCATGACCGAAGGCTTCGACGTCGGCCTCGAAATGTCCGGCAACCCCCACGCCTTCCGCGAAATGCTCGCCAACATGGCCCACGGCGCCCACATCGCCATGCTCGGCATCCCCGCCAACGGCGAAATGGCCATCGACTGGAACACCGTCATCTTCAATATGCTCACCATCAAGGGCATCTACGGCCGCGAAATGTACGAAACCTGGTACAAGATGACCGTCATGATCGAGAGCGGCCTCGATATCTCCCGGGTGATCACCCACCGTTTCCCCTACACCGGCTTCGAGGAAGCTTTCCGCCTCATGCTGGGCGGCCAAACCGGAAAAGTAGTCCTCCAATGGTAAAAAAAACGCATTTGGCCTAAAGAATGTTTTTGCTTCGGCCGATAGTTCTGTAGATGCCGGCGATAGCAAGTCTTCGAATTGAGCGTGACGTCGACTCCGACTCGCGGCTGCGCCAGTTCAACCGGCTGGTGCAGGACATCCTCCGCGGCTCCCTCGTGCGCAACACTTTTCGCCCGTGGGAGATTGAACTCCTCCTTGATTTCGAAATGTGCGAGATCAAAGACGGTCAAAAACGCGAAACCATGCGCCGATACCAGCGCGCCGTCCAGCGGCAAATGGAAAAAGGCGCCGGAACGCCCATGAAACTCTCAGAGTACCTCGAAGCCAATCGCCTCAAACGCGATAGCGAAGAGACTTCCTTCTCCGACTAGCCGTCCGGCAAGCCATCAGGCTTTCCGTCACGCTATCATAGAGATTCACTCTTCGGGAGGTTTCATGTCGTCTACCGCGGACTCGAACGCGCGTACTGTTCTCTGTGTCAAGTTGAAAAAAGAGCTCCCCGCTCTCAAAGAGGTCCCCTTCGAGGGGCACCCCTTGGGACAGCGTATCTACGATAACGTCTCCCAGGACGCCTGGAAAATGTGGGTCGAGCACATGAAGATGCTCATGAACGAATACCGCCTCAACCTCGGCACCAAAGAGGCCCAGGAATTCCTGCTCGAACAGATGGAGCAGTACTTCTTCGGCGCCGGCGTCAATCTTCCCCCCGGCTTCACCACCGAAGCCCCCAAGTCTTAACCGGTCATCGGGCCACCCTCCCATTCGGCCCCTGCGATCCGGTTTCACGCTGCTCGTTCGTACAACCCTGATGACGCGGGCATCGGCTTTCCCTCACCGGGGACTGCTGTTGCCCGCATTTTTTGTTTCCACCCGGCCCGATGCTCCTCTCCAGTTCCACCTACTTCCTCTTCCTCGCGGCCCTCTTCCTCCTCTATTGGCCGCTCTCCCGCTGGCGAGCCGCCAGCCTCGCCACCCTTCTGTTCGCCAACTACTTCTTCTACGCCAAGTGGGACCTCTTCTACCTCTTTCTCATCCCCCTGGCCTCCACCTGCGATTTCTCGATCGGCCTCGGCCTCGCCCGCTTCGAACGGCCCGCCGTCCGCAAACTCCTCGTCTCTCTCTCGCTGCTCCTGAACCTCGGCCTCCTCACGGCATTCAAATACATGCCGTTCCTGTTTGAAAACTACGCCCGCCTCGCCGGCGTTCCCGCCCCCGTCTGGCAGTGGACCTTCCCCCTCGGCATCTCCTTTTACGCCTTCCAGTCGCTCACCTACACCCTCGACCTCTACCGCCGCGACGCCAAACCCACCCGCTCCCTCCTCGCCCACCTCACCGCCACCTCCCTGTTCCCCACCATCCTCGCCGGACCCATCACCCGCGTCCCGGACCTCCTCAAACAACTCGAACGCACCCCCAAACTGCTCGACCCGGCCGACGGCAGCCGCGCCCTCTTCCTCATTGGCCTCGGCCTGCTCAAAAAACTCCTCCTCGCCGACTACCTCGCCGAAAACCTCGTCAACCGCGTCTTCGACTTCCCCGGCCTCTATTCTTCGGCCGAAGTCCTCCTCGGCGTCTACGCCTACGCCCTCCAGCTCTATTACGACTTCTCCGGCTACACCGATGTCGCCATCGGCTCCGCCCTCTTGCTTGGCCTCAAACTCCCCCAGAACTTCAACATGCCCTACGCCGCCGCCAATATCAACGATTTCTGGCGCCGCTGGCATATCTCGCTCTCCAACTGGCTCCGCGACTACCTCTTCTTCTCGCTCCCCGGCAAGCGCAGCGCCGTCATGCCGTACTGCAATCTCATCGTCACCATGACCCTCGGCGGCCTCTGGCACGGCCCGAGTTGGAACTTCGTCATCTGGGGCGTCCTCCACGGCGTCGCCCAGGCCGTCGCCCGCGCCTGGCAATCCTGGCGCGGCCCCAAGGCCGTCCCCTGGACCCCGGGCTGGTTCCGCACCTTCTGGACCGTGCAGTTCGTCTGCTTCGCCTGGATCTTCTTCCGCGCCACCAACCTCGAACAGGCTGCCAAAATCCTCGAACAGATCGGCGAACGCTCCTACGCTACCTCGAACATCTCCGGTCCCCTCTGGGTCGTCCTCGCCATCGCCCTCGCCGGCCACTATCTGCCCAAAACTCCCTTTGAAAAGCTGCGCGACACCTTCGTCCGTTCGCCGTTCTACGTCCAGGCCGCCATTTTGATGGCCCTCGTCGTCGCCATTCAGTACATTGCCGCGACAGGCGCCGCTCCGTTTATCTACACTAACTTTTAAGCAGTGCCCCTACCCCGGAAACTCTCCCTTACCGTCGCCACGCTCGGGCTGATGATTACCGCCCCGGATCTCATCCCGGCCTTCAAGGACTACCACGTCTTCGATTGGCGCTCGGTCGAAAAGGTGATCGAGTTCCAGCCCCGCGTCCGCAGCGCCAACCCCGTTGAAGAGGAGCAGCAGCGCCTCAAACCCCTGCTCTCGGTCGAAAAAATGCCCCTCCAGCCCCTGGTCGATCCCCAGGGCGCCCTCGAACCCTTCTACGCCGCCCTCTTTGCGACCGAACGCAAAGAGCCCGGCGCCATCACCCGCATCCTCCACTACGGCGACTCCCCCACCACCGCCGATCTGATCACCGCCGACGTCCGCTCCCTCTTCCAAAAGGATTTCGGCGACGCCGGCCACGGCTTCGCCCTCCCCGCCAAGCCCTGGGCTTGGTATTCGCACCGCGGCCTCGAAATCAAAGGCTCGGGCTGGAAGATCGAACCCGCCAACGTTGCTGAATTGAAGGACGGCCTCTTCGGCCTCGGCGCCGTCTCCTTCCGCGGCGGCGCCGCCGCCCAGTCCCGCATCCTGCTCACCGACCCCACCCACTCCGAGATCGAAGTCTCCTTCCTCTCCCAGCCCCAGGGCGGCTCCTTCACACTCGTCGCCGATGGTAACCCGCTCGAAGTCGTCGAAACCGAATCCCCCGTCGTCACCCCTTCGTTCAAGAAATTCACCCTCCCGGCCGGCGCCCGCGAAATCCAGATCACCCGCGTCACCGGCAATGTCCGCGTCTACGGCCTCCGCTTCGCCAAGCAAGCCCCCGGCGTTGAATACAACTCGCTCGGCGTCAATGGCGCTTACATCTCCATCCTCGCCCGCATGGTCGACGAACGCCATTGGGGCGAGCAACTCCAGCACCACCGGCCCCATCTCGTCATCATCAACTACGGCACCAACGAAAGCGCCTACGCCAACTTCGTCGACACGGCGTTTGAAGGTGAACTCCGCCGCACCATCGCCCGCATCCGCAAAGCCGTCCCCCAGGCCGCCATCCTCGTCATGGCGCCCATGGACCGCGGCCAGAAGATGGACAATGGCTCCATCGGCACCGTCCCCGCCCTCCCCCGCCTGGTCGCCACCCAGCAGCGCGTCGCCGCCGAACTCGGCTGCGCCTTCTTCAACACCTTTGAAGCCATGGGCGGCCCCGGCACCATGGGCCGCTGGTATCAGACCGAACCTCGCCTCGTCGGCGCCGACTTCATCCACCCCATGCCCAACGGCGCCCGCATCGTCGGCAACCTCCTCTACAAGTCCCTCCAGGAAGGCTACCGCCGCCATAAGCTCCGCATCGCCCGGGAGAAGTTTGCGACAATCAAGGCAGTGACTTCTTCCCCGGCGAACTGAAGCTTTGAATCGATTCCTCGTCACCGCAACGCTGCTCCTTGCCTTGCCGGGCAGCGTGTGTTTCGGAGCGCCGCCCCCCGTCAAACCCACCCCCAAAAGCACCTCCGCCGCCGCCAAGCGCCCGCTCAAACGCGCCGCCGCGCGCCGGCGGCCCGTCACCCCCCGCCCCGCGCCCGTCAGCCCCCAGGTGCGCCAGGCTGCCCATTCGGCCGTCTCCGAGTGGCTCAACCAACCCGGCACCATCGAAAACCCCGCCGCCCTCGTCCCCTTCCTCGAACAGCTCGTCCGCCTTGAAACCGGCTCCGGCCCGCAGATCCTCCCCGTCCTCCAGTACGGCGACTCCCATACCGCCTCCGACGACTGGTCCGGCACCACCCGCTATCTCCTCCAGTCCCGCTTCGGCAACGGCGGCCCCGGCTTCACCCACGCCGGCCGGCCCTATCTCGGCTATCGCCGCCTCGACGTCGCCGCCGCCTCCACCCGCGCCTGGTACTCCGACGGTCTCGTCGGCCGCGATGGCGACGGCATGTATGGCCTGTCTGGCATCTCCATGTCCACCCGCCGCGCCGGCGAATCCGTCACCCTCGAAGCCGATTGCGCCTCGGCCGAACTCCACTTCCTCCGCCAACCCGGCGGCGGCCGCGTCGAAATCTCCGATAACGGGACGGTCCTCGAGACGATCTCCACCGAGGGCGAATCCGGCCCCGGCGTCTATTCTCTCCCCGTCCAGCCCGGCCCCCACCGCTTCACCGCCCGCACCCACGGCGGTCCCGTGCGCCTGTTCGGCTGGGTCGCCGAAAATACCCGCGGCCTCACCTACGACATGCTCGGCATGAACGGCGCCCAGGCCAGCATCGGCCTCCGCTGGGAAGAGACCGTCCTCGCCGGCTACTTCCACCGCCGCCCTCCGGCCCTCATCAT
>JADCJL010000090.1 GCA_020247055.1 Acidobacteriaceae bacterium
CACGACGCTCTCCCGATCTTATTCGCAAAGTCGCCAAACCCGATCTTTCGCTGATCGTCTCGGATACCCCCGCCTCGGCCGCCGCTGTCTTCACGCAGAACCAGGCCGCGGCCGCCCCGGTCAAGCTCGGTCAGAAGAACCTCGCCGCGGCAAAAGGCATCGCCCGCGCTATCCTCACCAACGCCGGCAACGCCAACTGCGCCACCCGCACCGGCGACAAGGTGGCCAGCGAAACCGTCCGCGCCCTTGCCAAAACCCTCAAAGTCCCCGCCAACCAGGTGCTGCCCGCCTCCACCGGCGTCATCGGCGTCGAACTCGATCCCGCCAAAATCACCACCCACCTCCCCGCCCTCGTCGACGCCCTCTCCCCGGACAAGTTCTACGAGGCCGCCGACGCCATCCTCACCACCGACCTGGTCCGCAAAACCGCCACCGCCTCCCTTTCTGTCAAAGGCGGCGCCGTCCACCTCGCCGGCATGACCAAAGGCTCCGGCATGATCCAGCCCCTGATGGCGACCACCCTCGCCTACATCGTTACGGACGCCGTTGTCGCCCCCGCCGACCTCAAGAAAATGCTCGTCCGCGCCACCAACCGCAGCTACAACTGCATGTCGGTCGACGGCGACACCTCCACCAACGACACCGTCTACCTGCTCGCCAACGGCGCCTCCGGCATCAAGCTCTCCGGCGCCGACAAGGCCCTCTTCGAACAGGCCCTTACTCATCTCATGGAGGACCTTGCCCGCCAGATTGCGCGCGACGGCGAAGGGGCTAAAAAACTCGTCACTATCGAAGTCGGCGGCTTCAAAACCGATAAGGACGCCCTCAAGGTGGCCCGCCAGATCGCCAACTCCCCCCTGGTTAAAACCGCCATCGCCGGCTCCGATCCCAACTGGGGCCGCATCCTCATGGCCGCCGGCAACGCCGGCGTCAAGTTCGACGTCCCGCAGGTTGATATCAACTTCCAGGGCATGGCGGTCTGCCGCAAAGGCCTTGCCGTAGATTTTTCGGAAGCCGAGCTGACGAAACTACTCGACGAACCCGACGTTCTCGTCCAGTTTCAACTCCGCGGCCCCGGCAAAGGCCGCGCCCGCTTCTTCACCTGCGACTTCACCGAAGGCTACATTAAAATCAACGGCAGCTACCGCACCTGACCCCGCTCCCCGTTGCGTCCATGGCCAGATCCGCCGTCGACGAGATCCGCGCCCGCGCTGCCGCCGGCCTCCCTCCCCGCGCTTGGCCGACGTGAACCGCGTTGTGCCGGCGCCCTTCAGGGTGTGGCGCAGGCGGAAGGGTTGGCCGACAACCTCATGGGGGGCGGGGGCGGGCAGAGCGCCGGTGCGGTGCGGCGGGGTGATAAGCTATCGGCGGACCCGGATTCACCGGTTAAGAGGTTTCCTGATGCAGCGACTGCTTGGCGTGGTGGTTTGGAGTTTTTCTTTGGTCGTGGGAGCGGCGGAGCCGGTTCCGGGGTTGCGCGAACGGGTAGAGATTCTGCGGGACAAGTGGGGCGTACCGCATATCTACGCCAAGAATACGGACGATCTGTTTTTTGCGCAGGGCTGGATGGCGGCCAAGGACCGGCTGTTTCAGATCGACCTGTGGCGGCGGGTGGGGACGGGCAAGCTGGCCGAGGTGATGGGGCCGGAGGCGCTGGCGCGGGATCGCATCGCGCGGCTTGTGCGGTTTCGCGGCAACTGGGACGAGGAGTGGCGGTCGTACTCGCCGGAGGGCAAGGCGATCGCCACCGCGTTCACCAAAGGCATCAACGCCTACATTGACAGCCTGCGGGGCAAGCGGCCAGCCGAGTTCGCGGCGGCGGGCTATGATCCCGGGCGGTGGGCTCCGGAGGACGTGACGGCGCGGGTGGCGGGCATTCTGATGACGCGCAACGCGCAAAGCGAAGTGAGCCGGACGCTGGAGGCGACGCGGGTGGGTCTCGATACCCTGCAGCGGATTATGCCGCCGGATCCGGCGGTAAAGCTCGCCTTTCCAAAGGGGCTCGATCCGGCGAGCATCACGAACGACATCCTGAAGGACTATACGGCCGCCATCGGGAACGTGCGCTTTCCGGGCGAGCAGGGATCGAACAACTGGGTGGTGGACGGGACGCTGACGGCGACGGGCAAGCCGATTTTGGCCAACGATCCGCACCGGCCGATCCAACTGCCGTCGCTGCGCAAGACGGTGCATCTGGTGGCCCCGGGCTGGGACGTGATCGGGGCGGGCGAACCGGCGCTGCCGGGGGTGGCGCTGGGGCACAATGACAACGTCGCGTTTGGCTTCACGATAGTGGGGATTGACCAGCAGGATCTGTTTGTCGAGAAGGTGAATCCGAACAATCCGAATGAGTACCTGTACCAAGGGGCTTATCGCGCTTTCGAAGTGGAGCAGCAGCAGATTGCGGTGCGGGGCGAGGCGGCGCCGCGGACGGTGACGCTAAAGTATTCGGTGCACGGGCCGGTGCTGCACGAGGCCAAGGGATACGCTTATGCGTTGCGATGGGCGGGGCTGGAGCCGGGCGGGGCCGGTTATCTGCCGGCGCTGCGGCTGGCGCGGGCGAAGAACTGGAAGGAGTTTCTGGACGGGGTGCGGTACTACAAGATTCCGTCCGAGAACCTGATCTACGCCGACCGGCAGGGAAATATTGGCTGGGTGGCGAGCGGGTTGACGCCGATCCGGAAGGGCGGGGCGACGGGGCTGTTTCCGGTGCCGGGGGATACGGACGCTTACGAATGGGCGGGGTATCTGCCGCTGGAGAAGCACCCGCAGGTGTATAACCCGGCCAAGCACTACGTGGCGACGGCGAACCATAACATTTTGCCGCCGGGGTACCGGGAGCAGCTTTCCTACGAATGGGCGGCGCCTTTCCGGTATCAGCGCGTCGAGGAGATGCTGCGGGAGGGGATAGCGGCGCAGCGGAAGTTTACCGTGGGGGACTTTGAGCGGATGCAGTACGACATTGTCTCGCTGCCGGCGCGGCGGCTGCAGGCGGTGGTGCGGCGGTGGCGGCCCGAGCGCAACCAGGGGGTGATTGAGGAGTTCTTGCGGTGGGATGGGCGGGTGACGGCGGATTCGCGGATGGCGTTGGTGTATGAGCTATGGATGTCGCGGATGGCGGGGGCGCTGTATGGCCGGGAGTGGGCGGCGAAAGCGGTGAGCGAGGAGACGATGCTGCGGGAGTTAGAGAAAGAGCCGTTGAACGCGCGGGCGCTGGGGGAGGCGCTCGAGGCGGGGCTGCGGGAGATCGCGCGGCTGATTCCGGAGGCGAGCCAGCGGGTGTGGGGGACGCTGCACCGGATTCATCTGCGGCATCCGTTGAACCGGGCGCAGTTCGACCTGCCGCCGGTGGCGCGGCCGGGGGACGGGAATACAGTGATGGCGCAGAGCGGGGCCAATTTCCGGACGACGAACGGGGCATCGTACCGGCAGGTGATTGACTTGAGTGACTGGGACCGGTCGGTGATGACGAACGTGCCCGGGGAGTCGGGGGACCCGGGGTCAAAGCATTACAGCGATCTGCTCAAGGATTGGGCAGAGGGGCGATACCATCCGATGCCATATACGCGAAAGGCGGTGGAGGCGGCGACGGAGGAGCGGATCGAATTGACGCCGGCGGGGAGGCGGTAGGCGCCGGCTTACGGGCAGTGCAGTTTGACCTTCTGGACTTGAGCGGACGGCGAGGGCGGATGGTGTTTTCGCCGCGCCGCAGGAGCGCGGTGGGGACGAGGAACTCGAGGCGCGTGAGTTGCTGGGCGGCGAGGTCGCGGACGAGCGCGCCGGGGGTGACGGTGGAGGGCTGGGGTTTGCCGGCTCCCAGACCGGGAGCTTCAGCGTAGTGGGAGTGTTGTCGTTCCGCAGGTGGAGGGGCAGCGGGGCGTGGGAGTTGGAGGATAGTCGTGCGGCCTTCTTGCGATGGTGGCGAGGCGGCCAGTGGTGGAGAAGACCTGGATGTCGCTACCCATTGAAGGTGCCGACGCCGTCGGCGGCATGGTAGCTGTCGAAGCTGGGCATGAGTTGGACGGGCGCGCCGGCTATGGCGCGGCGGCAAGGAGGCGACGTCGACGTGGATCGTGCGGGTGCCGAGGAGGAGCACGTCGAGGAGGCGTTCGCGCGCCCAGGTTTCGATGTCGAGACCGTCGGCGTGGCATCCCGCGACAGAATCGGGCACGCGCGCGGCCAGCAGGAGAGGGCGGCCGCGTTGGGCGGCCCGGGGGCAGATGCGGCGTGTGGCGGATAAAGTCGCGATGGACGCCGTCGAAATCTTATTGCTCGACAACCTCGCGAACCATCGACAGGCGGTAGTCGCGCATGGCCGGCACGGCGCAGTTCCAGAAGCCCTGCTACCACCAGGAACGGATGAGCCAGTCGGGATGGGCGGCTTTTACCGGATCGCGCACCTTCAACTGGGCATAGATCCGGGGGTCGTACGAAGCCAGGTCGCCGCGCTCGACCTGATTTATGCGCAAGCCCCACCAGGTTTCCTTGTTGCGCTGATGACCTTGCTCGATGAGCCGGTGGAAGTAGTTGATGCCCTGCTCGCGCCAGCGCGCGAGGCCTGGATGCTGGATGGCCGGGAGGAGCGTGCTGCGGTAATGCGCTGCGCCTTCGTTTGAGAGGTCCAGGCAGATGGCATCGAGCTGGCTGTCGGGCTGGCTGACGGCATCGAACATGTCGCTCATGACTTCGTTGATGTTGGAGCCGAAGCGGGAAGCCGGGTCGCAGCGGAAAAAGATGCGCCGTTGGCGATTTACGGCGGCGGCGTGCCGCGGGGAGAGGGTTACTGAAGGACTATGATCCAGACGAAATCCGATGGCGGGGATGCTGTGCCCGACCAATACCCGGGCGAGGACCACGCCGGAGGCGGTGGGGGTCGCTACGTGGTCTGCCTGATCGCGATGCGGTACGCCCATCGCTTCCGGGTGCGGCTGCTGGCGGTGAACACGGCAGCCCATGAGCTGCTGCACGTCTTGTGGGGAGGCGTGTTCGCCGAACGGGGCGGACGGTGGCGCCGGGCGGCGAAGGCGCATCTGGGGCGGATGCGGAGGATGCGTTGAAATCGCTCCGCAGATGGATGGCTGGGAATCCCGATTGCGGTGCGGCGATGGTTGCGTACGCGGGACGGGCGAGGAGACGACGCGTGAATAAGGGCGGCGATGAGGCGGAGCTGTTCGGAGCGGTCTGACCGCATGTTGTTGAGCACGCCGGGGCCTGCTTGCCGGTGGCGATGGGTTCGTAGCCGCGCGGGCGGAGGGGAAGGGAGATTTTAGAACGTGGGGCAGGTCATCCACTCCGCTAACAGCAGGTGGGAGGGTGATTTCTTTGCCGGCCTGATCATTTTTTGGGGCCGCGACGATGAACCTTTGGTCGGGGTGCACCGATCGTCTCAGGCGTACGAACTGCCTATGGGCTCATTTGGCGTGGCGCGGATTCGGCGGATTTACGAGTACTGGGTTCTATAACAGCCTCGGGAAAGCGGCTTTCCGGCCAGCCAAGTACTATCGGACACCCATGACTTTCGTGCCTTGGCGACTACAGGTTCGACAGCTACGCTACTTGTCGGGCTTCCCAACGATACTCAGGAAGCCGCCAAAAGGAAATTTGACAAATGTCTCTCAAGGCGCATCTTAATCTCCCCTCTCTGATCACTATCGCCACCCTGACCCTGGGATCACCACTCTCCGCGTCGCCACTAGCACCCGACACTTGCGTTGGATACGGCTGCTCTACGGCAGGGACTTTAGACAACATGCCCGCCATCACGGGAACCTTCAAGGCCGGCTATATCGACCACGTTAACCTTGCTGACGCTGGTATCGCCGGCACCTTTCGGGCCGCCGTCTACCAGAACACGGCAGGAACTTTGGACTTCTATTACCAGTTCACGAATACTTCCACGTCGGCGTCAGTAACCGCCATGTATATGCAAAATTACGGCGGGGTGAATGTTGATGTGGGCTATAGCTTGGTCGATGTGGATGGAACGCAGACAAATCCCGGCTTTTTGCAGAACGGCACCATGCAGGCACCGTCGTATGCCAACCGGGGTCCTGCCGGCCAAACGATTCGTTTTATGTTCGCGGGCGCAGACGGCCTGAACAGCCAACTCAATCCCGGCGAGACCTCCCGCATTATGGTCATTCGCACCTCGGCGACGCAATTTGGGTTTGGGACGCGGACGTGGGCGGCCAATGGGAATGGTGAGCTGATATCGAACGCGTTCAGCCCGATCCCCGAACCCGGAACCTATGCGCTGATGGGAGCGGGGTTGGTTGCTCTCGGGCTGGCTCGGCGCCGGAGGAAGTAGAAACGCGGGTCTTCCGCATTTCGCTACCGGCAATAGACGGCTGCAACGATAGCCCGCCAGGGAGAGATCCCGGCGGGCTTTCGGCTTTGGAGGGTCTGGCTACGGCGGCGGGAGTCAGATGAGGGGCTTGGTGCTGACGGCCGGCGAGGATTCGCGGACCTTGACGATCTCGGTGTCGAAGGCCTCCCACTGCGCGGCCATCTTGGCGGCGCGGGCGGGTTGATCTTTGATGAGGTTGTGCTGTTCGGAGCGATCTTTGCGCATGTCGTAGAGCTCCCAGGGGCCCTGTTTGCCGGTGGCCACCAGCTTATAGTCGCCCTGGCGGAGGGCGCGGTTGTTGGAGTGGTTGAAGTAGAGGAAGTCGTGGCCGATGGAGCGGTCGCGGGGGAAGGCGGGCGCCAGGGAGCGGCCGGGCATGGGCGGGGCGCCTTCGACGACGGGCTTACCACCGGCGAGGTCGAGCATGGTGGGAACGATGTCGATGAGATGGCCGGGGGTGTGGCGGATCTGCCCGGCGTCCTTAATGCCGTTGGGCCAATGGACGATGCAGGGCGAGGAGATGCCGCCCTCGTGGACCCAGCTTTTGTGGAGGCGGAAGGGGGCGTTGGCGGCGCTGGCCCAGCCGGGGCCGAGGCAGAGGTGGGAGTAGCCGGAGCCGGGGGCGGCCTGGGGGTCGTGGCCGTCGTTGCGGATGAGTTGTTCGGAGCTAGCGCCGTTATCGGAGACGAAGAGGATGACGGTGTCGCGGTAGGCGTCGATCTGCTTGAGCTTATTGATGACGCGGGCGAGTTCGGTGTCCATGCGGGTGATCATCGCGGCGTGGATGGCCATTTTGAGGCGCTGGAACTTCTTCTGTTCGGGGGTGAGGGAGGCCCAGGGGGCGGCTTCGTAGACCTCGCCGGGTCCGAACTTGGCGGCCTGTTCCTGGTAGTTGGTGTTCCAGGCGGGGCGCATGGCGGGTTCGAGGGGGGCCAGGGAACAGTTGACGAGGCCGGCGCGCTTCATGCGGGAGAAGCGGCGTTCGCGGGCGGCGTCCCAGCCGTCGGCGAAGTGGTCTTTGTACTGGTCGATGTCGGCCTGGAGGGCGTGGAGGGGGAAGTGGGGGGCGGTGAAGGCGAGGTAGAGGTAGAAGGGGTCGGCTTTGTGGTGCTGGTGATGGCGGTCGAGGAGTTTGACGGCGTGGTCGGCGATGGCGATGGTGCCGTAGTAGTTGTCGGCGGGCTTGGGTTGGGGGAGGGCGACGTCGTCGAGGAGATGGCGGCGGGGCCAGAAGAAGCGGTCCTGGTCGAGGAGGGTGTAGGAGTGGTCGAAGCCGGCGCCGGCGACGGGTTTGAAGCGGAGGTGCCATTTGCCGGAGTGGTAGGAGCGGTAGCCGAGGGGCTTGAGGAGTTCGGGAGCGAATTTGGTGTAGGAGGGGATGCGACCGGGGGTCATGACGTCGCAGGCGTTCTGCTGGGCGTAGTAGCCGGTGGTGATGCAGTTGCGGGAGGGGCCGCAGCGGGCGGTGGAGTAGAACTGGCTGAAGCGGAGGCCGTTGGCGGCGAGGGAATCAAGCGTGGGGGTGGCGATGTCGCCGCCATAGCAGCCGGCGTCGGAGAAACCCATATCGTCGGCGAGCACGATGAGGAAGTTGGGCTTTTTGGGGGGCGGGGGGGCGGCGGCGGAGAGGGAGGTGGAGAGGGTGCTGGCGAGGGCACTGGAGAGAAAGGAGCGACGGGTGAGCATGCCGCCTTCCATGGTAGGGCAAGGCGGGGGGTGTTTGCCGTCACACTGGGTGGAGGGTGGCGCGCGATGAAGTTTGTGATAGCGGGAGGGAGCGGACAGGTAGGCGGGATGTGGTTGCGCTCGTGGGCGGCGGAGGGCATGAGGTAGTGATTCTGCGCCGGTCGGGGCGGGCGTGACCGTATCGCGTGGCGGGGTGGGATACGGAGGGGCCCGGGGCGTGGGAGGAGGCGATGAGCGGGGCTGATGTGGTAATCAACCTGGCAGGGCGGAGTTTGAACTGCCGCTACAGCGAGGGGAACCGGCGGGAGATGAGGGAGTCGCGGGTGCGTTCGAAGGTAGCGGCGGGGCGGATGATTGCGGGTTTGGCGGCAATCGAGCACGGCGACGATTGACGGGAACCGGTACGACGAGGGGCCGGGGGTACCGGGCGGGGAGGAGGCGGAGGTGCAGCGGACGCGGAGGGTGATGCTGCGGTCGGCGATGACCGTGAGCGCGGATCAGGGTGGAGTGTTCGATGCGTTGTTGGGGTTGACGCGGTGGGGGTAAGGGAGGACGAATGGGACGGGCGGCAGTATGTATCGTGGATTCATGGGGTCGATTTCGTGCGGGCGGTGCGGTGGCTGATCGAGCACGAGAGGGAGGGGGCGGTGAATCTGGCGGCGCCGGGACCGCGGCCGAACCGGGAGTCTATGTGCGGGTTGCGGCGGGCTGGGGGAAAGCGGGTGGGCTTGCCGGCGACGCGCTGGATGCTGCAGGCGACGGCGATGGTTCTGGGGAAGGAGACGGAGTTAATTTTGAAGAGCCAGCGGGAGGCTCCGGGGCGGCGGTTGGCGGCTGGATTTGCGTTTCAGTTTCGGGAGTGGGGAGGGGCGGCGGCGGACCTGTGCCGGCGGTGGAGGGAGAGACAATGATAGGCTGCGGAGCGGGTATGATTCGACTTTTAATTTTGCTTTGGTTGGCGGCGATGGGTTGGGCCGGGGAGGCGGGGCGGGTGGATGTGTATTCGGCGGGGGAGGGCGGCTACCACAGCTACCGGATTCCGGCGCTGGTCCAAACGAAGCGGGGGACGCTGCTGGCGTTTGCCGAAGGGCGCCGGGAGAACCGCAGGGATTGGGGCGACATCGATGTACTGGTGAGACGCAGCCGAGACGGAGGGCGGACGTGGTTGCCGGTGATTGTGGTGGCCGATTTCGGCAAGGATACGATTGGCAATCCGGCGCCGGTGGTGGACCGGCGAACGGGGAGGGTGTGGTTGCTGCTAACGAAGAACCCGGGGGATGTGCCGGAGAAGTCGATCCGGCCGGGGTTGTCCGGGGCGACGCGGACGGTGTGGGTGACGCACAGCAAGGACGATGGGCTAACGTGGGCCCCGGCGGTGGACATTACTGTGGCGGTGAAGGAGCCGGGATGGTCGTGGTATGCAACGGGGCCGGTGAATGGGATTCAGACCAAGTCGGGGCGGCTGGTGATTCCGTGTGACCATGATCGGGGGGATGCCAGCAGGCGGTATTCGCACGTGATTTACAGCGACGACGGCGGGGCGACGTGGCGGCTGGGCGGGAGTACGGGGCCGGAGGCGAACGAGTCGACGGTGGCGGAGTTGGAAGACGGGAGTTTGCTGCTGAATATGCGGAGCTACCGGGGGAGGAACCGGCGGATGGTGGCGCGGAGCCGGGATGGTGGGCTGACGTGGAGTGAGCCAGTGGAGGATGCGGCGCTGGTAGAGCCGGTGTGCCAGGGGAGCCTGCTGCGGTTTGGCCGGAAGCTGCTGCTGTTTTCGAATCCGGCGTCGACGAAGCGGGAGAATCTGACGGTGCGGGTGAGCCGGGACGGGGGGCGGAGCTGGTACGGGGCACAGGTGTTACAGGGCGGGCCGGCGGCGTATTCGAATTTGGTGGCGCTGGACCGGGGGACGGCGGGGATTTTGTACGAACGGGGGGAGGCGGGGCCGTACGAGCATATTTCGTTTTCGCGGTTTGCACCGAAAGGAGGGAGATAACGGTTCAGGCGGAGCGTTAGACGCTCTGGCCGCGCTGGTGCTGATTGGAATTGGGCTCGGTGGCGGGCGGCGGGGGTTCCTGATGGAGGGGGCTGGGGATAGCACGGACCTATTCGAGTTCGGCCTGTTGCTGTTGGAGGAGGGCGTCGGACCTTTCGATGATGACGAGGCGGTTAGCGTGGCCGATGCGAAGGGATTCCATCTCAGCTAATTGCTACTCATGGAGGGCAACTGTCCCTTCGAGTCTGGTCAGACGGACGAGGTCAGCCTGGTGCCTGTCGACCGTCTCCTGGTGAAAGCGATAAATCTTCTGCAGGTCATGGAGGCGGTTCTCGGCGGCTTCGCGTAGGACGGTTATCTCCTTGGCCTGGGTCTCGGGAACTGCCAGAAGCTGGGCCATCTGCTGCTCGACGCTCGACGGGGAAGCCTGGGTGGTTGCGGGGAAGGTTTTCCACCAGTTCAAATGTTTTTCGTAGCCGGATAGTTGGAGTAGACCGGGAAAGACGGACTCGAAGAGTTCGCAGGTCTGCCGGTTGAAGTGGTTGCGCCAATCACCGCTTATGACTCTGCGACGGTGCCTAAACTGATTCTCGTCACCCGGCGGCGACCACCGCTGGTCATAGCAAACGAGTGGTAGTGAATGACGGCAGTGGCGATGTCATCCGGGATGTCCCAGCCGAGGTAGAAGAAGATCCGGCGGACGGCCGCTTGGTCATCAACGTTCAGGTCGTCGCAGTTGATCCGGAGAGCATTGGGATCGCGGTCGGGAGCACACCAAGACTACAGTTAAAGGGCCCCACAGTTGACACGCCCGGCGTCCAAGGCGGATCCGATCATCGGTCGCGGTAGGAACGCGAATAAGGCAAATTCGGAACCCATAGGGTTGGTCTTGCGCTTACACCCCTGCAAAAATAGTAACTCCACCAAACTCCTTCCCGTTCGCATCATCCCTCCGCCCGCTCCAATCGTTCCCTCTCCTGCCACCGCCAACGGCGTCCTTCATCTCGAACTCCCCCACGCCCACCTCCGCATCGAAGGCGCCTCCGACCCCGCCACCTGCCATGATCACCTTCCCCGCCGCCTCTCAGATCTGGATCGCCGCCGGCGTAACCGACATGCGACGCGGGCTCAACGGCCTCGGCGCCCTCGTCTAAACGACCCTCGAAGCGAGCCCGTGCAACGGCTACATCTTCGTCTTTCGCGGCCGTCGCGGCGACCTCATCCAATTCCTCTGGTTCGATGGCGACGGCCTTTGTCTCTTCACGAAACGCCTCGAAAGAGGCCGCTTCGTCTGGCCCCAGGCGGAGTCCGGTTCGGTCGCCTTGTCCCGCGCTCAGCTCTCCATGCTGCTCTAAGGAATCGACTGGCGACGCCCCGCCC
>JADCJL010000091.1 GCA_020247055.1 Acidobacteriaceae bacterium
GTGACAGCACGGGTCCCATGCAAGTGGTCTCCGGTCCATTGGGCCGCGAGAGGGTGCATTTTGAAGCGCCCGAGGCTCTCCGGCTCAATCACGAGATGAACATCTTTCTTGAATGGTTCAATCGGCAAGCTCCCATGGATGCCGTACTGAAAGCCGCACTGTCTCACCTTTGGTTTGTCACGTTGCATCCATTCGAGGACGGCAATGGACGCATCGCCAGGGCAATCGCCGATATGGCCCTTGCCCGCTCGGAAAACAGCGCCCAACGGTTCTACAGCATGTCCGCCCAGATTCGTCTGGAACGCACGGCCTACTACGACATACTGGAGCAAACCCAGAAGGGAACCATGGATGTGACCGCATGGATGGAATGGTTTCTTGACTGCCTAGGACGCGCTATTGATGGCGCGCAGATGACACTCGCCTCCATCCTTGAAAAAGCGCGGTTCTGGGAGTCGCTTGCCGGCAAACCGATTAACGAACGGCAGCGCCTCGTACTCAATCGCCTTCTGGATGGGTTTGTCGGCAAACTGACCACCTCCAAATGGGCAGCCCTCGCGAGGTGTTCGCAGGATACCGCCCACCGCGACATACTTAATCTTGTCGAAACAGGGCTTCTGGTGCGCGGCCCCGAAGGTGGTCGCAGCACAAGCTACAAGCTCGCGGAGTTGCCGTGACGACATGGCCAGAACCCCCTGGCTGCGAACACGAGCTTATCGAACAGCTGTTTGCTGTCGCGAGGCTTCAACTATCGCCGCAACCCAAAACTTGGCACTCGCTGGAGGTAGATTCGTGCGACCCGAGCTAACTAATCTCACACGCTACATACTGAGTTACGGCAAAGTTCGTTCGAAATCGGCAGCCTGGATCTCAGGCAGCGATGCAATTCAGGTGCGGACTCGACCAGTAGTACCGCCCGTGAATAAATCTGTCACGTCGGTCATTCGCAGATTCGATCTTGTGCGATTTTGTAGCGCCGTTGCGCGCCGTTCAAACACCGAAGCCGATGGCGGATCGCCTCAACCTGGACCCGTGCGGTTCATCCTGTTCTAACGGTTGGCACCGACGAACCCACTCTGATTTCAATGCGCGCAATCCGTTGATTGAAGGTCTCTGCTCTGAAGCAATATGGGCGACAGATGCCGACCCGCGTCATTTAATCCAACGCACGGCTAGTCAGCGAATGGCCTGGTCAACGGCGTTTGCTGTGCGTCTGTGGTGTTCGGGCGCACGGCCCAAGACGTGGCGGAACATCCAACAGTGCGGAAGTAAAACTGCCGCCGGTTAGCAGGTGGTCTCTCCCTCTCGCAGCAAGAGGTTTTCTCATAACATTGCCGCGATCATAGCCGTCCCGCACGGCCAATCAACACCCGGCCCGCTCCATTCGCTCCGGCCCTCCCTCCGGTCGGTTGGCTCTCCCGTGTTGGGTGTTTCCCTTCGGTGACTTGCCGCGCCTTTGGTCCGGCTTCTTCATGCTCGCGTCACGAGAAACCTCGGGCGCAGAAAGAGGAACCAACATGCAACACACCGAACGGCAAGACGTTTACACCCGCATCACCGGACAGATTATCCACTCACTAGAACAGGCGTGCGCCCCTGGATCAAACCCTGGGACGCCGAGCACGCAGCCGGTCGTATCACGCGACCCCTGCGCTACAACGGTCAGCCTTACTCCGGGATTAATATCCTGATGCTCTGGGCATCCGCAGTCGAACAGGGCTTCGCCGCCCCGATCTGGATGACCTTCAAGCAGGCCCACGAAATCGGCGCGCATGTGAAGAAAGGCGAGAAGGGATCGCTCGTGGTGTATGCCAACACGATCACCAAGACCGAGGATGACGGCAACGGCAACGACGTGGATCGCGAGATCCCCTTCATGAAGGGCTACACGGTTTTCAACGTCGAGCAGATCGAGGGCCTGTCCGAAATCTTCTACGCTTCGAGCGAACCTACGATGACCGCACGCGAGCGCGACCGGCACGCCGAGCAGTTCTTCGCAAACACCGGCGCTGATATCCGCATCCGGGGCACGCGGGCCTACTACGCCATCGATGCCGACTACATCGCGATGCCGCCGATTGAAGCCTTCCGCGACGCCGAAAGCTACTACGCAACGCTCGCGCACGAGACGACGCACTGGACCCGCCACGCCTCCCGCCTGGAGCGAGACTTCGGGCGCAAAACCTGGGGCGACGAAGGCTACGCCCGCGAAGAACTCGATGACGGATTTTCCCCTGCCTTCAGCATTCCTCGCGAACCAAAATCCTAATTCTCTAATTGCGGGCACCAAGTCAACACTTTTTGACGTTGCCTTGTCCATTTAATAAGGTGTCACTGCATAGGAAAAAATCCTTTCAACCCATTCAACCCCAAGGTCACGCTCTTGCCGGTTCACTATTCTCTCCGTGGTCGGGACGAGCCCGCCACACTATCGCGTTAGGAGCTTCGGCTTCCCTATATGACCCGCGCACTCAGATGGTTGAAGAGTCGATTCAACCGGTGCATAGGATTTTACGGGATCGCCGTCGCTTCGTCCCGGCAAGGGGACTACCGTCGGGTGACGGATTCGGTGTATCTCTCGTTTGTTGGCCTTATGCTGCTACGGGTGCGTTTGACCAACGGAACACTTCTCCCGTGGTCCACATGGCGTGCATCGCGACAGCAAGCTTACGCGCTACGGCAACGATTGCCTTCTTCATGCCGGAGCGTTTTGCAAGCCTTAGACCCCACGCTTTCAGAGCCGACCATTTGTTCACGCGCGTGAGCAGCGTCGTCGCAGCCTCGTAGAGGTACTTTCGCACCAGGCCATCGCCGCACTTCGAGATTCGGCCATTTCGGTCAACCTCCCCCGATTGATACCGCTTCGGTGTCAGCCCGAAGTAGGCCCCAACGTCTCTGGACTTTTTGAACTTCGCCGGATCGTCAATGGCACTCACGAAGGATGCAGCCGTCACCGGTCCTACTCCGGGCACTGTCATAAGATGACGGCATACTTTATCGTCCTTCACAAGGGCAGCGAGGCGTTCATCAAGGCACGAGATCTGTTCGCTTATATTCCTCAGCAATGTAAGCAGGCATCGTAGGCTTTCGTGCAGGATGCCATCGCCCAAGGCGATTTCCTGAACGCGATCCGCAAACCGCAAACCCTTGCCTTTGCCGAGTACTACGCCAAAGTTTTTGAGCACACCTCGCAGTTGGTTCGTCACTTCCGTGCGCATGCCCACAAGCCGTGACCGAACGCCCAGCATCGCTCGAACCTCATGGCTATCCAGGCTCTTCACGCCCACCTCCTTGTACCAGCCCATTCGGATAATCTGAGCGATGCCAGCAGCATCGTTCTTGTCCGTCTTATTCACCTGCATGCTCAAGGCCGCTTTTGTATGCCTCGCATCGATACAGATCACTGGCAGGTTCATCGACTTCAATGCATGCCAGTGCCACGTGGACAAGGGACCACTTTCCAATCCGATGCGCGTGGCCGAGGGTGCGCGGGCTTCGATTGTCTTGGACATGGCCGTAGGCGTTGAAGCGCACTGACCATTCCATACAATCGCGCCCTTGGCATCAACGACGCACACATGGGTGACTTCCTGAGACACGTCGAGACCGACAAAAGTTTCCATAAAAGCTTCTCCTTAATTGGGGTTGAAAGGTCTTGCAAGGCAGTGACTAGCATTCCAATCAGGTGCCCGCAATTACCCGATATGACCCACTCCTTTGCCGCCTGCTTTCACGGTGCCATAGAGAGGCTGCATGGTGCGGCCTCCACATCAGAAAAGGAGAAACATCATGGCATCTACCGAAGACTTCTACGCCTTGTACGCGCTAGATCGGCAGACCCGATCAACTGCCGCTAGCGCAAACAAAGAAACTGTTTTTGCGGCGCTTCACGCTGCCAACATCGCCCGTGTCACCGTCGCATTTGATGGTGAGGGCGACAGTGGTCAGATCAATGACATCACTGCCTTGACCGGGACCGGCGAATGCCCGATACCCAACATCCCGGTACGACTCCTGCGTTCCGACTGGGGACGCGATGTTCCGAGCGAGTTTACGCAAACGCTTCGCGATGCGCTTGAAACCCTGTGCTATGACCTCCTTGAGCCGGAGCACGGCGGCTGGGAGAACAACGACGGCGCGTATGGAGAGTTCCAGTTCGATGTTGCACAGCGCACTATCGTGCTCGAATTCAATAGCCGGTACACCGACGTACACACATCCACCCACTCGTTTTGAACGGAGATCCCTATGGCACATCCCTATCACCACTCACTTTCCAGCGTCACAAAATGGGGCGGCTCCGTCGAGGACTACCTCGATATTCATAGCTGGTTCGACGAATCGAAGAAGATCATCGCTGATTTCAGGCACCGCGCACTTCGCCATCACGCCGAAGGTATCTTCATGGCTGAATCCATCTTCGGCCCGACCATCACACTTTCCTCTGGGCGCGTCATTCCCACCCGATGGGTCGGCGAGCAGCATGTTCGCGAAGACCTCGGTTTCATTCCGTCGTTCGCCGATTGGGTTAAGGCCATCCGCCCAGAGCCTTGGATGGGCCGCGCCGAGAAGCTCGAAGAGACGCTCGCGACTTAGCTTCCTCGGGCCAGATGCCTCATCGCCAGGACGTGGTGGTGGGGCAAGCCTTCGATTCTCATCAGATTCCCTCCCTTGCGCCGGTAGTTTCCACCGGATGCGTTTGCTGGGTATCGGCTGTCGTTGCAGTCTCTTTAGTCATGATGTCCTCCGGAAGTTGAATTATCAGCGGTCAACACCATCACTCACGATTCCGAATGACGATGACGACGCATGGCTTACCTGGGCTATTGCCTGGAGCAACGATTTCTACTAGGTTCTTCTGACTAGTAACCGTTGGACAAAAACACGAAGCGCTGGAATAAATTGCGGGTTCGAAACAAGTGTGGCATGATCGCCCAATCCTGCACGGACCGACAAAATTTCCTGCACAGCATCTACACAGGTGAAAAGAGTCTCAATTGTGCTTTATATAACAACAGCCTGCCTATCATTCTTGGTTTCGCTGGGATGACAGTTATCTCATAAACAACTAGAAGTAAACAGTATTTTCAGCTATGATCTGCTGCACAAAGTATGCACGGATACGGTAGATCAATCGCTTAGCCCTGCTGTCCTGCACAGAAACTGCACAAACCCGAGGCGAACATGGTGTTCATCATCGACAAGGAGGAACTAAAACCCGGCCTTATCATCTTCCGCAGGGCTGATGTGGAGCACCGCAACTGGTATTGTCGCATCAAGCTCCCAAAGGCCGACCGCTACAAGACGTACACCCTCAAGACATCCAACATCGAGGTCGCGAAGGAAAGGGCTTTCGACTATGACGCGGACGTCCGCTTCCGCCTCAAACACGATGTGCCGATATTCAACCGCCCTTTCATCGACGTGGCAAGAGAATATGTCGCCACCCAGGTCGCGCGGGCGAAGCGTGGCGAGATCAGCACCGAGCGGCCTAAAAAGCTGCGCTCCATTGTCGAGGGAGTGCTGGGTGACTATATTGGCTCGACGCAGGTGCATCTGATTGGCGATGAGCTATGGGAAGGTTATCCCGCGTGGCGGCGCGACAATGGCGCTGGCCGCTTCCGCCGAAACGGCACACGGGAGGTCTCCGCCGCAGTAGCGGCCACTATTGCCGAGAAGGACGCCGCAGCCCGCAGCAAGGCTTTGCAATCTCGCGGCATCCGTATTGGCAAACCCGCGATGGCTTCACCAGAAGCTTCGCTGGGCAGCAACAAAACCGTTGCCTTCATCAGCGATGCCACCATCAAACTCGAAATGTCCGTTTTCGCCGCCGTGATGAACTTCGCCATTAAGAAGCGCTACACTCCCGCCAGCACGCGCTTCGACGACCGCCCAAAGCTCAAGGTCATGCGGCGGGATGAATTCACGCTCGACGAATACCGCAAGCTGCATACGATCGGTCGCGGGTGGGTCAAGGCGGCAACGACATCAAACAGCACCTGGTATCGAACCGTTACCTATAACTTCATCCTGATCATGTGCAATACCGGGATGAGGCCGAGCGAGGCCAGAAATCTGCGTTGGCGCGACATCACTCCTGCGAAGGACCGCGATGGCAGGGAGATCGTCGTGCTGTTCGTACAAGGCAAGGGCAAGTCGCGCAAGCTCGTCGCCCCGAAGAGCGTCGGCGACTATCTGGACCGCATCCGCGCCATTTCCAAGACGACGGCACCGGACGCCCCCGTGTTCACGACCATCGACGGCGATTCGACGCAGTCCCTCTATAAAGCCCTGATCGGCGACCTGCTAGACACCGCGGGACTCCGCGAAGGCGCGCAGGGTGTACCGCGCTCTACCTATTGTTTCCGCCACACCTATGCGACCATGCGGTTGCATGAAGGGGTAGACGTGTATTTTCTGGCCGAGCAGATGGGCACGTCGGTCAAGATGATCGAGGACCATTACGGCCATGTGGATACCATCAAGCACGCGGATCGCGTGTTGTCTGGCATGCACGGCTGGGAGCCGACCGAGTCCGAACCCGAAAAGAGCCGCAAGAATAAGGACGCCAAGGCCGCGCATTCCATCAAGGCCAAACAGCCGAAACGGCCACCTCGAAAACGCTAGGGCCGCATCGAGCCAGCGAATCGGGCCCCGATAGCCGATACCTTGAAGGCCTGCGTTTCTAAACCGGTTCTGCAACGCGCCGCTGGCGCTTTCCAGTTGTAGAACAGGCCAGGGCGTGCTTGGGAATTTCGCGGCGTCGAGCCTCGACGTTCGCGCCCAATGCGCCCGATCCAATCCTGCCCGTGCCGCTGGCCCTTTCCGGCAGGAATACACTTCAGGCTGCTAGCCCCCCTCACTTCCTGACTGCATTGTTTCGTTTCTTGAAGCCGACAACGACGCGCTGCGGCATTGCACTTTTGGATCAGACTTTCGTTATTGCGTTTTTTCGTTAATCCAGTATGCTGACAGAACCACCCCCAACAAGAGGCGCGCATGGCAAAGGCCCCGACCAAAGGCAAACCGCTCAAACCAGGTTTAGAGCCATCCGTTCTCACCTTCACCAATCACGACGGAGCGGACGCGTTCACCCCGCTGAACTTCCGGGTGCCTGCCAAGTTCCACCGCGAGTTCAAGATCTACGCAGTCCAGAACGGCATGAGCATGGTTGAGTTACTCCAGCAATCATTCCAACTGATGAAGTCGCAGCGCAAGAGGTAGACGATCGCCCTCTAAGGCACCTAATAGCGTCGGATCGCCGTGTGCACTCCCTGAATGCCTAAACGTCCAAAGAACCTCATTTGCAAGGCACCGTCTGTTGCACTTTCAAAAACAGTTCCATGTCACGAATTCTTCACTTCACAAGTGCACGGGATGGGTCTAGGGTTAGTCCGTATCACACTACACCTTGGTTTCTGCACGTATGAGCAAGCTCACACCCAACGATAAGCAGGCGCGGAAAGCAACCTATCTTCTTGCCTGTGGGGCAAGTGCTTTTTTTGGAGCCATTGTTATCGGGATGCTTTTCCCTGGAAGCCTTATCCCTTTTGTCTTTTTTGCAGGTGGGATTATTGCAACTGTTGCAGGTGGAATAGCTTCGACAATTCAGACTGGAGCGGCTGCATGCTCGACTTTTGAACCTAAGACGCCAGCTTCATCTCGACCGCATGCTCCTGACGTCGAGCCACAAGTGGAAACTTCCCGAGAACAGCTGCGTCCATCGCAAACGCCATCCGGCCAGAGTCTTCGTCAAGATGCTTCTGTAAACCGATAGACCTTAATTCTCTTATCGCTGACCTGGCAACTGCTGCAAATACTGCCGATACTTTATGGCCAGATCTTTGACTACGCTTCCGCGCTGCATGATATACAAAAAACGCTCTCCCGGGCGATCCGCAGGTTCACGTAACGCTGAGAGTGATGTGTTCCTTAGAGCTTGGTCCTGTTCTCTAAATTCAGGGCGGTGGGATTGCGGCAACTTCTTCACTATGCTCTGGGAAATCTGATCCAACTCACTAGTCCATCCAGATTCCCATTTCGCGGCACATTGCATTTCGGCGCTGTCGGAAGGAGCGGAAGTTTTAAGACATGAGACAAACGTCTTATCCCGGGCGTCGGCTGACCTACCCAGCATCCAAATTAGAGCATGGCGCCCCAAGGCGGTATCGGTTCTGGCGTACATTGATGCACCCAGAATTAATAGGCATGTGCTCATAACGAACCCACGACCGGCAATCGTCGGTCGTGGGGAATCGACCCTGATCCACCTCAACATAGAAATGCTGAGCCACGCAAGAGGAAGCGCTACGAAGGCAGTATAAAATACCAAGTCACCTTGCCGCTCGTAGAGAAAAACGGCTGCCAATTGTCGATCGAGTGATAAGGGCCATGGGTCACTCCAAGAAAGGCTAAAGATTTTAGTTGCCGCTCGGAGCGCCTCTCTGCCCCACAACCCACTCAGCAACAGATAGAAACTCGTGAAAAACTGCACCGTACCTAAAACTTTTATCGTTTTGCTGCTTAGAGTTTCCGCCTGTTTGCCAATCGTGCCCGTAAGCACCGCAATGACTCCAAATATCAACAGGGCTATAAGCTCCCACTCACCAAACCAGTCGAAAGTTTTCAAGCCATTGACAACACCATTGCGATCTTCACTAGCAAAATGCAAGTTCAGGCTTGTAACCAGCTTTGCGGACACGACGATACTTGCTAGCCCTAGTAGCCGCAGCCGTATCATCCATTTGGAAGCTCCTCCAAAATCTCTTACTAATTCCTCATGGGAACGTTTAGAATCACGATAGAGCGTCGCAAGGTTCCCAATCACCAAAAGGCCTGCAACGCAAATGGACTTAGCCTCACCGCTCCAAATCACCGCAAAATTCATCAAAAGGAACGGTATCAGGGCAAGCCACAAACCTAGCAGCCCCACCGCCAGTTTCTTCTTGGTCGAAGTGCCACGATCACTGGGCGACATGGCTATTCAACATCCTTTACGGCCTGTTGGAGCGCTACGTGTTTGATCAGAGAAGCAACCAGAAGGACGGGTAGTGCGACCATGGTGTCAACCACTATACCGCACGCTGCGCGGTGTAGGAGCGCCAACCTCGGTAATCCCCAGTCGGTCGAGTAACAGCCGGCTGGCCGCGTGCTGGGCCGCCGTTGGAACGGCTGCGGTTGCGGCAGGAAAAGCAGGCTCAAGAAATGCGGCGGCGATAGGATTATATGCAGATGGCTGCATCGTCGGCTAAAGGGTTCTTCGGTCGGCCATCAATCACAACATCAACATCAACTTGATGGACAAGATGGCTCCCCGTGGGAGCAACAATCCACAACTCGTAAGCACCGCGATACCGTGACGCTCAACGGGAGGGATACTCGGAATGTGTCAGGGATCGTTGACAGTCCAAACCGCTCTCTGAATGCTCACGGCTTCGCCGACTTGACTGAGTCCAGCGCCACCGGCGCGGGAAGTCTGTTCTTGTCGCGCAGCGCCGCGAACCAATACGGCGGCTTGCCCTTGCCCACAATGTGGGACTGACTTGCATCCGCAGGGTTGACGTAACGGTCTCCGGCGCGGAGCACGGCCTTCACGCTTTTGGCTTTGCGGCCGGCATCGAACGAAACTGCAATTTGTGCAGTAGCAGCGATTTGCCGAATCTGCTCCATCGCGTCGTTTTTGCGCTTTTCGGCGCGGGTCTGAAGCAGACCTTGCGCCGCCGCGATGACTTGCGAAAGTTCTGGGTCTGTCAGTTTGTTTAGGGTGTCATGGTTCATACTTCGTCCTCCTCAGGATTCTCAAAATGAATGTGATCGATATGTGCGGAGTCCTCGGGCTTAAGCCCTTCCTCCGCGAGGGTGCCTTCTTGCACATAGCGCGCTCGGTGACGCCGAAGCAGGTCGTAAAGCGTGATGAGTCTGCGGCCTTCGATGACCACGATGCCGGATGCAAAGGCGAGTTTAAGCTGGTCTGCCGGGCTGAAGAAAATCTTCATGAGTGTGCCGTAGGCCAGAGCGCAACGCGTTCCGTCCTTGAAGCGAACATCGAGCATGAGGTCATCTTCTCGGTTGCGGTTTCCGGCGAAGGATTCGCGAACCGAATCGTCCTCATCCGCTTTGTCCGAACTGGAACGCCCTCCGAGACGTTCCAATACTGCTCCAGCCCGTTTGGGCGGATCAAATGGTTCTTTCATTTGGGTGATCCTTTCCTAGGCGCGTAGCAATCATGTCGCGGCCCTTCTCGCGAAGGATCTGATAGTTCTGCTTGATTGCATCGCGCAGTTTCTGGGTTTGTTTGGGCCTTGCCTGCGGCGACTGCCCCGCAAGGAGCTCGGTTGCGGACAGCCGCTCGCTGGTCGTCTTCACCGCATCGAGCATTGCCTGCTTGTCGTCCGTGTAGAGCTTTACGGACTCCCGGCCCCGCGATACCGACACATAGAATTGTTCACGAGAGGCCGCGACCAGGGCGTCCTGCCCCATTGCGACGAATACCTTGTCCACTGTCTTGCCCTGCGCCGAATGACTGGTACTCGCATAGCCGTAAGCCATGTGCCCGTAGTGCTTCGGGACCACGAAACCATTGGTGAGGCGGATGTCGCCCTCGCGGGTAAAACCGTCCACCTGAAACACCGCGCCGTTGTTGAGGCGCGGCTTATCGGCTTTGCCGGTGCGCTCGCTTTGGGTGCCGTAACCATTTTGGGTAATACGCACCACGTCACCAGCGGCGAGGTCTATTTCGGCTGGGCGGTAAACTTGGAAGCGCTCGGCGTCGGCAAGTTGCAGGGAAGATTTCTTTCCATTCGCGCACTTTACCGTGACGCCGTCTTTGTCATGGCCCAGAACCTCGACTTTCTCGCCACGCTTGAAGCCCTTTACATTTTGGTGGAACTGCACGACCAAGCCCGCCTTGTAGAGGGCGGCTTCTTTTCTTTGGGCAGTGGTCCAGTTGGCCATTTCAAGCGACTGGAACGTTCGTTCCTTGTCGCCCAGCCTGCCTTGTTCGCGAAGGCCCTCGCGGATATAGTCTGTAATCCGGTCGCCCTCGGCATGGGTCGGCGCGACCACTAGCGCCGTCTTTACCGTGCCGTCATACTTTCGCTCGGTCGTGGCAGTAAGGTAGTCGCTGGCCATCTGCCGGTAACGCTCTTCTCCCTCTATCTCAACAATCGCGCCTATTCGTTCAAGCGCCTCGATACCCTCGGCGAGTTTAGTACCGTTCTTGCTCGGTGCGTCGCCCTCGCTGATCGCTTGCACCGCCGCGCGGTAGCTGGCGTTTGTTTGCCGTCTCACATCTTTGAGCTCGGCAAACGGAAGCCCTGCTTCCTCTTCGATAATGCGTAGTGCATCACCCCTGACAACCGCCGTATGCTGCTTCTTGTCGCCTGCGAGTATGACCCGGCAGCTTTGCTCTTTAGCCAGAGCAAAGAGTCGGTTCGTATCCTTCACCGACAGAAGCCCTGCCTCGTCAATCCAGATGACCTGGCCTTTCACTTGGCTTCGCAGATTCTCATCCGTAAGGAGCCTCTCAACCGTATCGGCATTTTCGAACCCTTCCGACCGGAGAACGCCGCGCGAGGCTTCCGCCGAAGGCGCGAAGGTGAACACCTCGTGCCCGCCTTGGCGGATGGCAGCGACGGTTGCTTGCATCATGCGCGTCTTGCCGGTACCGGCACCGCCGCGCAGTCCTATGACCTGGTCGCGTGAGGCGAGAATCTTTTCCGCCGCTGCGCGTTGCTCAGGCGTGAGGGAAGCATCAAGGTTCGGGGCGTCGTGACCAGACAATCTTTTGTATGCGCCCCGGCCCTGACGCGCGAACGCAACCATATCCGTCTCTTCGCGGTACACATGTTTGGTCGTCGCGTAACGCACGCCGCCGACATCCTTAAGGATGATTTCGCCATTCCCCGATTCGGCCCTAACCTCATCCACCGATACCGAACCAACCCCGTGCATCAGCGCTTCAGCAAGGAGTTGCTTTTCGCGAACGACGGAAGCGCGCTCGAAGCAATGCTGCGTCGCATGGCTCAGCGCCTGCTCGGGCGTGATTGCTTTGTCGCTTACGCGCCCACGAGCGTCCCTTAGCGAAGCATTGTCGGCATCGGTCAGACGCTTGTTCCACTCCGCCCTAAGCTCATCTATCGTCAGCTCCGTGTTCTTGGCATTGCGAGTTATGCGGCCCAGTCCGGCCTTGCGCTTGGCGTCAGTGATACCGCGCTTGGCAGCCTCAGCTTCGATGAGCTGCGCCCGGCGCGAGAACTTGTCGGTCAGGCTCTCGTCGATTCCGGCCAACCGGAAGCTCTTGCCATCGCGCTCAATACCGTATCCAAGGTCCGCGAGCTTGCCCGCAAGCCTTGAATGAAACGCCGCCTGATAGTACACGGCGTCGCGTTTGATCGCGCTGAACTCTCCTGCCTTCCAGCAATCCTCGACGGCGTCATAACTGAGGTTCATCGCTACGGCATGGATATGCAGTTGCGGGTCCGGCACCCCGTCCGCAAGGGGTCTTGTCGTGCGATGCACGAACTCGCCCCAAACCATATTGCCGGTCTGCCGGTCATGGAACGCACCGCCTTTGCGTACCCGCACCGCCATTGCCTGCTCAACTTCTGCCATCGTCTCGCGCACGGCGTCCGTAAATGCCGTGCGTACCCGCTCATCCCCGCCCAGTTCATACGCTAGCGTTACGGACTTCGGCGCATCGAAGGTAAAGTCATACGTGACTCGGCGATTTGCCTTCATGCGCGCCGTCAGTTGCTCACCCGTCTCCGGGTGCTGGTTATCGCATAGACGCTCGAAACTCTCCTTGTCGATAGCGCCTTCGAGCCCGAGGGCCTTTGCTCCGAGTCCATGCCACTTGCCAGAGATTTGCTGGCCGTCTTTCATGTAGTAATCAGCTTGCGCCAATTCCTGCTTGAAGTAGTCTTTTGCAGCCTGACTGTTCGATGTATGGTTGATGAATAACATCGACCTACCTCGCCCCATTTGCGTTAATTAAAGAAAGCGTTAAATAAAGCATAGGCATGTAATGGTTAAAGAACCCCTAAGAATCCATAAACTTGTAGACATCTCTCCTAAGCGGTGCTTAGGGCCGCTTTGCGGCTGCTTGCAGGCTCGAAGGCATGGCCTAAAGGCTCTTGCCTTAAGGCCAGCGTCGTCTACAATCGGGGTTCCTAACCTTGACCTAAGGCGCTGATGACCGCTGAGAGTAACGACGAGCCAACCAGCATCTTCCTTCCCGACTTTGAATCGATGACGATCGATGATTTGCGGGCCTACATTGCCCGCTCGCGCCGACAGCTTGAACGCTTCGAGCAACTCCCAGGCGGCGCGCAAAGTCCCATCGACCCCGAGGAAGCGGCGATCATCCGCAGGCTCTGTGATGAGCTGGAAGCGAGTCTCGACGCCAGGGTGGGAAACGGTGAGTAGCGCGAGCTTCTTAGACGTCCTGTTTGCTGTCCTTTGCGCCACTTTCTCTGCGTGACAATTACTCCGTTTCAGCGTAGACTGAGCGTAGAAATCAAAACGTTCAGGAAGCCCATGACGTACCACCTCGACATCCCAGAATCGGTAGCCAGCAGCCTTCGGTTGCCTGAGCCTGAGGTCGAGCCGCGCCTGCGTAGTGAGCTTGCCGTTGCGCTTTACGCCCAGTGCATCCTGCCCTTCGGTAAGGCGACAGAACTTGCCGGAATGTCTCGCACTACCTTCGCAGATCTGGTAACCAGCCGAAACATTCCGCGTCATTATTCCGAGGACGACCTCGCCCAAGACCTCCGCTATGCGCGCGGTCAGTAACACGTCACCCGTCTCGAACCTTGCCTGCATCAGGCAGCTTGAGTTACTCAAGCTCCAATACCAGAAGCTATGGATACCGGCCAGCGTCGCAGAAGAACTGTCACTCCATCCTGACGAGTCGGCTCGCGCCGCCATAGAATCGGCGATCCGCGAAGGGTGGATAGAGGTCGCGTCCGTGCCGAGCTCACCACTGCTCAAAACGCTCATGCTGAATCTGCATCGCGGCGAAGCCGAAGCCATTGCACTCGCCACCGAAATGAAGGCAGAGATCGTGCTTATCGACGAGCAGGAAGGGCGGCAGTTTGCAACGCAGGCGGGTCTATCCGTAACCGGCGTGCTAGGCGTTCTTCTGCGCGCAAAGAAGACCGGCCACATCGTCGCACTGAGACCCGTTATAGAAGCGCTACGCGCCAACGCCCGGTTCTTCATCGCACCCGCACTGGAAGCGCGAGTACTGTCTGAAGCCGGTGAGTAAGGTTCGGCGGATTGCAACCCTTGCCTGGATCGGTTCATCGCTAGCGTTCCCATCCGCGTGACCTCTTTTGGATTGCCGTCTGCCCAGCAAAGCGGTCTGTTGGACTCATCGCCGCCTGCGTTTTGTTTTGGTTATTCTGCTTCTGAAGCAGCGCCGCATTACTGCCACCTTCACCTGCCGAAGGTCCGCTCTTGACGTGCATTGTGGCCTTGTTCAGCCGTTCGCCAATCTCCCTCGCCTTGGCGAGCTGCAAAGCCGGTACCACCTTGGAAACGTCCTGCTTCACAGGTGCTGTCTTGGCGGCTTCAATGGCAGGCTTAGGTGCAGCCTGCTGCTGCCGGTTCTTGATGAAATCGAGGATTGCCATGATTGCTCCTTAAAGAAAAAGCGGCCCGGCGCTGCGATATGGAAACGCCGCCGGACCGCTGTCGTTTGCTTAACTGATTAAGCCGCCTTCGGTGGCTCGACTGCGGAGAGGAGTTGCGCTATCTCACTGGGCAACTCCGCTGGCTTGGGTGCCATTTGCAGGATTGCCGCCGCCCGGATTTCCGGCGGGACGCTGCCTGCGAACCCGGCCAAATGGACCCGAGCCAGTTCCCTCTCGGTAGCCTTGCCCGTGACTGCTTTCGCGACGAGTGGACCTGCAAACTTGGTGTCCATCATCGTCCTAAGTTGCAGCCATGCCTGATACCAGCACAGGTAGTTTTTGACGGCCAGTGCGATTGCACAAACTAGCAGGTAAACCATCGCGGGACGGTCAAGGATGGTGACGAGCCTGAGGAGGATTGCCAGCGCCGCAACGAAGGCCGGTTCCCACAAAACCCGCACGGCCCAAAATGACTTGCCGAGGGGCAGCTGCTCAAAGAATGGCAAAGGTTCGCCCTCGAACTGACTGTGCTGTTCGAGCTCCATATTAAACACCCTTCGCCACAATCGTGGGGCATGGATGATGCTCCCCACAAAGAACAGCATGGACACGGTGCCGAGTCCGACATAGCCTCCGCCTGAGTCACTCTCTGCGATGGGCAGCATGTTCTTAAGGCCCCCTAGCAGCGGCAATAGCGTCATCAGCAGGCAGGTAAACATCATCTGAATCGGGTCGAAATAGCGCGTTCCGAAGAAGGGTCTGAGGGCGTACTCCACTGGCGTGGTGATGATCCCGCAGACGCCTTGCGCGACATTGAGACCTCCTTGGTAAAGCTCCCGCAGCGTGCCTGGATTCTGGTTGTCTGACATGTTTGTGATTCTCCTTTTTGGTTTGGGTTGGGTTAGACGCTACGCGTGAAAGCTACCGTAAGGTGATTACGCCCCTGGTGGTTCTCATTCGTAACGGTTGCGTTGAAAGCTTTGCCGCCCTGGTAAACAATGGCGGTAGAAATCGGACTGACGGAGTCGGGCTTGGTGAGCTGCGAAAACGCAATCGGCTCAACGTTGTAGACAAGCTGCTGCGCTGCCCCGAAGCTTGCCCCGCCGGTTGCGTCGGCATTGTAGCTATCGAGATAGCGGTAGCGCTTACCGATGAGCTCGGCGGCATATTGGTTGGTGTCGGGATCATTCTGCTGGTGGAAAATCTTCAGCATCAGATTGCCGAGAAACGCCTTGGTCTTCGACCCCGGCTGCTGCTCACCCAATTCCTCAGAGAGGTTGAGGATGTTCTGCGTTAGGCACACCACCGCCACGCGCGCACTACGGCAGGTTTGCTGAAAAGCGTTATCCCGCTTCGTCACGAAGTACTGAAATTCGTCTTGCCACAAAAAGACCGGGTTTGACGACTGCGATAGATCACGCCGGAGCCAGGCACGTTGGAAGACGAGTTTGATGAGGCAGTTGATGAGCCGTCCCGTCTCGTGCCCATATTCGAGCATCGGAAAGTCGACGATCACGATCTTGCCAGCGTGGGTTGTTAGCTCCGGCAAAAAGGTGCACTTGCCGCCGCAGAACAGTCGGTTGAGCGGATTGAACAAAAACTTGTCTGCCATGCCCGCCCAGGTCATCTCGATAGAGGAACGAGGGCGTTCGTCGAAGGATGGCCAGCGCTTGAAGGCGTATTGCGTAGCATTGTCCAAATCGCCCCACTGCGACTCCGTCAATGTGTCCTTGCGCTCCCGAATCGAGTTGATGAGCTTCGCGCAATAGGATTCCTCCTGCCAGCCTTCCTCTTCAAACTCGCCCGGCCTCGACGGCAACGACTGGATGACCCGGTGCATATTCGCAATCGACACCGGTTCCCCGGAGAGTGACAAGAGCACTAGCACGTTGCGTATGAGTTGCTCGGCGGCCAGCTCCCAAAAGCGGTCGCTACTCATGCCGGAATGGGTCTTGCCGATGGCAAGCAGCGTGGAGAACAGGTCGATGATGCTTTCAAGGTCCCCGGCCCCGCGCCCAGGACGGTTCCAGTCGTACCAGAGCAGGTCGAAGACGTGTCCGCTTTCGGCGTTGAAGATGATGAGATCTTTCGTCCGACCGCAAGCCTTGGCGTATTCAATCCAGTTGCGCGTTTCCTCGGCCTTTGCGGTGAGGATCAGTCCGCCCATCATGGGCGTCCTCAGGAACGAGTAGGCCAGCGCCTTGCCGCTACAACTGCTTTTGCCGGAGCCAGGTGAACCCGTAATCAGAGTGCCCTCAAAGGCGTCTCCGAGCGTCCAGATGTCCGATTGCGAAAATACCTGGAGCGGCGTATTGAGTTGGTCGTTAGTTGGTATTGTTTGCCCCATGAGTCTCCTTTCTTTCAAGCGGTCGATTGAATCAACCGCTTCGTGATCGATCATGCGGCGAACGGGCGACCCGGCGAAAGACAAGAGGGGTCAAAACCCTAATCCTGGACACACTCCCTAAGCAGAACAGTGGCTCAAACGACGATAATTGTCTCTATGGACGAGCCACGCCCCTCAAACCAGGAAGTTCAAACAGCTCTCGCCGCGATTTGTGACAGTCAAGTTTTTGCGAACAAGAAGACGCTCCCGGAACTACTTGCCTGCATCGTGAACCACTGGCTTGCGGGCGAAGACATTAATGAAGATGTACTTCTCAGTGAGGTGTTCAAACGTGATCTCAAATCGGCGGAGACCAATATCGTTCGTTCCAACGCGATAAACCTGCGCGCGGCTCTGGCCGAATACTACGACGTGGAGGGGCGGCGCGACGAAGTCCGAATCGCTATCCCGCGAGGAACCTACAACGCGCAAATTTCCTACTCTGCCGCCATCCGCGAGCGGGCAGAACTAGACCGGCGCGAAGCCGTCCTCACGGAGAAGGAACGCGAGATCGAACGGCGGCACGCTGAGTTTGACAAGAAGGTAGCGGAATTTGAGGCGCTGCACGCCAAGCGCGAAGCGGCTGAAGCCGTTCGCCAAGCCGAATATGACCGCAAGATCGCCGAACTCGAAACCAAGCTCACGCGCCAGATTCAACGGGAGTCGAAGGCAGCTGAAACACGAGCGCAGAGCCGTGAGGAACGTATTGTGTCAAAGTTGAACACTACGATCATGAACTACACGGATGACGGGGGATTCTGATCCACTTAACGCCCCCGCAGCTTCTGATCTTGGTAGGGCCTGCGAAACTGGGCACGTCTTTTCTGTTGTGTTCGGCACTCGTCCATCTTTTGATAAACCTCCCGGTCCGTCATTTCTTCCGTAGTCTGCACACCCGGAACCGGCGAGTCGTCCCATCTATCGACGTACTCAGACATGTGTGCTTCGGCCTCGGCAGGGCTGAGGCGACCCTGCTCATATTCGGTCATAAGATGCGTGGCCTCTTCCACGCGGAGACGGTGAGCGCGCTCCAAGTCTCGAAGCTCTTGTCTTAACCAAGCCTTCACGTCATTCACGGTGAGATGGTCTTCTTCGGATGACTCTGACATTCGGCGACCCCACGCTGATTGAAGGAGAAGTTTGGTTTTAACCCCTTTTGACGTCCCTGTAAAGTGCTGATTCACAAAGGAAACCAGTCGCCCAACGTCCACGCCGATGATGCGGCGCGGGCCGACCAGCAGCCCGTTTAGTCACGCGAACCCAACCGCATCGGTATCCCGCTTGACGGGTCTTGTCTTTAACTGGGCAGCGTCGCTCCGCATACTCGAATCCAGGATTTGCCAGCGCCAAGGCGCGGGCAGATTCGACAGACTGAAGAACATGAAAAGGAGAACCAAATGCAAGAGCAAGACGACAAGAAACAGAATGAGGACACCACGTCCCGATTCGTTGGACGATGCCTGATCCGCTTAGCCCTGTGGACCATCGCCGGACCGATAGTTGGCGAGGTCGGCGCGACCGCGCTTGAAGCCCTGACGGACATTGACACTGTCTCGTAACCAATCGGGCGGGAGGCCGACCTCCCGCCCATCCATTCTCATGCCTTCTATCCTCACTCTCGCCGACGTTGCCAAGGTGCTCCGCTGCTCGAAGGCGCATGTGTCCAACATCATCCGAAACAAGGTTCAAGGCCTCCCGCCACTTCCTGTCGTGCGGATTGGTAGACGCGTCCTGATACGCGACGAGTCGCTCAGCGAATGGATGAAAGCTCTGGAGCATTCGCCCAGTGGAGTGAGATAATGCCTTCAGACCTGAGTTCATCGCTTGGACGCACAAGGAGCATCGTGCGAAGAAAGCGATACCAAGAAGGAAGTTTGCAAGTCAGATCACACGGCAAACGGAAGATGTGGGTTGTGCTCTACCGCGAGGGAGGCGCAAGGAAATACAACACCCTTGGCCTGTTCTCGAAGATGAGCAAGAGCGAGGCCCAAAAGAAGCAGGCCGAGTTCATGGGGGAGATCAACGCGAAAGCGGCGACGACTCCCGATCCCGCCATCATGTTCGGCGATTACCTGGACAATGTGGCTCTACCGTTCATGCGAACGAAGTGGAAGCGGTCAACCGCAATCACGACGGAGAATCGCATTACGCATCACCTGGAGGAGTTCCGCGAAACCCGGCTCGCAGCAATCACCCTGAAGGCCCTTCAAGCCTTCCTTGGCCGCAAGGCAGGGGAGTTGTCGCGCAGCATGGTGGCGCATCTTCGCTGGGATTTGCGAGCCGTGTTCAAGCTGGCTTTAGCCGAAGGCTATATCGAGCGTGATCCGACCGCCGCCCTCTTCACCCCGAGGGAAGCGGAGACGGAACCAACGCGGGTTATGACTGGAAAGGAGGTCGAGCAGTACATCGGTGCGCTCGAACTACGCGAGCGCGTTATCGCGCACCTTGCAATTTTCGTGGGCATGCGACCCGGAGAGATTTTAGGACTCCAGCGCCAGCATGTAATCGAAGACTGCCGGGCGGTAACGATTGCACAGCGGCTCTATCGCGGCGACATCGACACACCCAAGACCAGATCATCGCGGCGAACAGTTGCCATCCCGACCAAGACAGCATCGCTGATGCTCGAATGGATGGGGTTGGTTGGCGGCGAAGCCGATGCATGGGTGTTCTCTTCGGAGAATGCAGCAAAGCCCATGTGGCGCGATAACGTCTGGTATCGAGGCATGAAGCCCAAGCTCAAACTGATAGGTTTGGATTGGGCGAACTTTCAGGTGCTACGCCGGACACATGCCAGCCTTGGACACGAGGCGGGAATTGATCCGAAGGTAGCAGCCGACCAGCGCGGTCATGGGATTGGGGTAGCGTTGGATGTTTATACGAAGGCCAGTCTCAACCGACGGGCCGAAGCAGCAGAAGAACTGGAAAACAGCGTCTTCGCACCTTAATGGAGTGTAGTGGAGTGGAAGAAGTTGCTGGATCTTCGCAACTCATTGAAAAGTTGGAGCGGGAGATGGGATTCGAACCCACGACGTCCAGCTTGGGAAGCTGGCATTCTACCACTGAATTACTCCCGCTCAACCAACCTTCCCATCATACCTCACCACTCCCGTTTTCGCAGAAACTCAATGAACCGCTTCTGTACGGGTAGTGCATGGTGCCCCCTCACCTGCGCATACCCAATCCGCCGTACCGCCCGCGGCTCAAGCGGCAGCAGACGGCATTCCCCGGCCGCCCCCCGCGCCCTCTCCGGCACAATGCTCACCCCAAACCCATTCCCCACCAGCGAAAAAATACTCGCCAGATGGTCACTCTCGAAAACCCGCTCAAACTGCACCTTCACCCGGCTGCAGATCGTCAACACATCCTCCCGCAGGCAATGTCCCTCCCGCAGCAGCAGCATCTTCTCCCCCAATAGCTGCGGCAACGCCAACACCGCCTCCCCGGCCAGCCGATGCTCCGGAGGAATCGCCACCAGCAGCGGCTCTCGAAACAGCTCGCTACAGACAATCTCCGGCTGCTTGATCGGCAAAGCCAGAATCGCCAGATCCACCTGCCCAACGCGCAGCCCGTCAATCAACCGCTCCGTCGTACCCTCCCGCACCTCCAACTCCACCCGCGGATACCGCACCCGAAACTCCGCCAGCGGCGCGGCCATGGAGTACGGCAGAACCGTCGGAATTACCCCCACCGTCAGCCGCCCGCTGTCGGCCTCCTGCATGCCATCGAGCAGCTTCTCCGTCTCAATAACCTGCCGTAAAATCTCCTGCGCCCGCGGCTCCAGCGCCTCGCCAAACCGAGTCAGCTTCACCCCCCGGCCCAATCGGTCAAACAACGGCACCCGCAACGCCGCCTCCAACCGTTTCACCTGCTGCGACAAAGTCGGCTGCGCGACGTTCTCTTCCTCGGCCGCACGCACAAAACTGCCCGTCCGCGCCACCGAAAGGAAGTACCGCAGTTGCTGCAAATCCATCGACACGCTGCCTTTCGCAACCGAGAGCCGCTGCCCGTTAGTGCTTTACCGGCTCGTCCCGCTCAATCTTGCCGTCCCGCAGGAAGATGATCCGGTGCGCGTGCATCGCAATGTCATGCTCGTGCGTCACCAGCACAATGGTATTGCCCTGCTGGTATAGCCGCTCGAACAACGCCATGATCTCGACGCCGGTGGCCGAGTCGAGCGCGCCCGTCGGTTCGTCCGCCAGCAGAATCGACGGATTGGTCACCAGAGCTCGCGCAATCGCCACACGCTGCCGTTGACCGCCTGACAACTCATTCGGCTTGTGATACATGCGCTTTTCAAGATCCACCTGCCGCAGCGCCAGCTTGGCCCGTTCAATCCGCTGGTCGGCCGGCACCCCGGCGTAGATCAACGGCAGCTCCACATTGTGCAGCGCCGTCGCACGGGCCAACAGGTTGAATGTCTGGAACACGAAACCCACTTCTTTGTTGCGGATATGCGCCAACTGGTCGTCGTTCATCGAACTCACCAGCGACCCGTTGATAAAGTAGTCGCCCGTGCTCGGCGTATCCAGGCACCCGATCAGATTCATCAGCGTCGATTTGCCCGACCCCGAAGGTCCCATGATGGCGACATACTCGCCCTTGCGGATCTCCATGTCGACGCCGGAAACGGCATTGATCGTCTGGTCGCCCATCTGGTAGGTCTTCCAGAGTCCGTAAGTCCGAATAATAACGCCCTCGCGCCGCAACTGTTCGCCGCGCGCCTGAGCCGATGCTTCCGCTGCTTGTGCCATGGGTTAATGAAGTTTCCTTATGATTCTGCCTTGACGGGGGACTTGTTGTCCACCTTGATCTTGGCTTCGTTTCGCAATGTCCGGATCACCTTGTAGCTGCCGGTGATGATCTCTTCGCCCTCGTTCAAGCCGCTGAGGACCTCAATATCCGTGATGCCGGTAATTCCGGTCTCCACTTTCTTAAAGACCGCCTTCTCGCCTTGCACCACAAAGACGCCCTGGATCTCTTCCTTCCGCGCCCGCAGCGCGGCCGGATCCGTCGGCAGTTCCGGCTCTTTCTCGCCCTCTTTGCGCGGCTCCAGGTCACCCTTCTGCCTTACGGTCAGCGCCTGGATCGGAATCGTCACCGACTTCTGCCGGTTGGCGGTAATGATCTTCGCCGTACAGCTCAGGCCCGGACGCATCTCGTCGGGGGGATTATCGAGCGCAATTACCACCTTGAAATCCTTGGCCTCCTGGCTCGAAATCGCCGACTGCGAAGCGGCCAGCCCCGTCGACCGCAGGATCGCCGTATTGCCGATCTCAATCACGTGGCCTTTAAACGACCGGCCCGGCATCGCGTCCACAATCACATCCGCCGCTTGGTCGAGCTTCACGTTCACGATATCGGTCTCGTCCACCTTCACTTCGGCCGTGATAATCGACATATCCGCAATCGTCATGATCAACGACGCCGACGAGTTCTGTATACCCGGCACCACCGTCTCCCCCACCCGCACCGGCAGGTTGGTCACCACCCCGTCAATCGGCGACGTCGACTGCGTCCGGTTCAGCACATCGGTCGCCCGCCGCAGATTCGCCTCGCTCACCGTAATCCGCCGCTGCGCCGCCGAAAGGCTCGCCCGGAACTGTTCGAGCTGCGCCTTCGCCTGCGCCAGCCGCGCCTCGGACTCCCGCACCGTCGCCTCGCCGAGCTGCACGGCCACGCGGCGCGAATCATAATCCTGCCGCGACAAGAGCCCTTCTTTGAGCAGCTTCTCGGCCCGGTCAAAATCCAGTTTCGAACGCGTCAAATCGGCTTTGGACCGCTCAATCGAAGCCTCGAGAGTCCGCAGGTTCCCGTCCTGCGCCTTCAGACTCGCCTCGGCAGCCGCCGATTCGGCCTGCGTCGAAGTTACCGTGGCGCGCTGCGCCGCCACGTCCGCTTCGGGCTGAACACTCTCCAGCTTGGCGAGCGCCTGCCCGCGCCGCACCCGGTCGCCTTCCTTCACCAAAATGTCCGTAATCCGGGCCGGACCCTGTGCGTTGCTGCCAATGTTGATGTAATTGCGCGGCTTCACCTCGCCCGATGCCGTGACGATCGCCGTCAGGTCCTGACGCACCACCCGGCCGGTCTGCACAGTGACGATGCCCTTCTTGCTCCACTGCAAACTCGCGTAGACCCCGCCGGCAATCGCCAGCAGCAGGCCAACCCCAGCCGCAATCTTCCATTTTTTCACGTGTAAAAAGGCTCCTGAAGAATTCAGACGGAGGAGCGAACCGAAAAGTTCAAGTTTTTCACTGGAACAGACGTTCCGGCAAGCTCCCAGGTAACTCGGTTTGTTAGTTGCCTTTCAGCCACTTAACAGAAACAGGGTTGCCCCCCTGGCAGGCGATCGAGTCCGTCATCCCGGAACTGATCAAAGCACAGGCGTTATCGGAGGCCGTGCGTAAAGCCGCTTCGCGATTGGCCCCGGAGGCCGTCCGGCAGGCGGTCCGGCCCTGATACTCCTTGCAAACCTCCACGCGGTAGCCGGCCAGATCGAGCGAGGAGTACACCATCAGTCCAATTACGGCAATCGCTACGCCCGCAATGATCCATCCGGTGCGGCTCTTCTTCATGCTTCCTCAAAGAAGTTCGCCATGTGGCGAAACTTCTCATAACGATGGTCGACCAGTTCCGGTCCGCTCATCTTGCCCAGCTCCGCCAGCGCCGGCCGCAGCGTATCGGCCAGTAGTTTCGCCGCCGTATCCCAATCCTCCTGCGCCCCGCCGGGAGGTTCCGGGATCACCCCGTCAATCAGCTTCAACTGCAGCAGGTCCCGCGAGGTCAGCCGCAGCGCGGCGGCCGCCAACTCCGCCTTGCCCGCATCGCGCCAGATGATCGCCGCGCACGACTCCGGGCTGATCACGCTGTAGATCGAATTCTCCATCATGTACACGCGGTTGGCCACGCCCAGCGCCAGCGCCCCGCCCGAGCCGCCTTCGCCAATCACAATCGAAATCACCGGCACACCCAGCCGCGTCATCTCGCGCAGGTTCACGGCGATCGCCTCGGCTTGGCCGCGCTCCTCGGCATCAATACCCGGATACGCTCCCGGGGTATCGAGCAGACACACAATCGGCCGCTTGAATTTCGCCGCCAGCTCCATGCAGCGCAGCGCCTTCCGGTAGCCCTCCGGCTTGGGCATGGCGAAGTTCCGCTTCAGCTTCTGCTTGGTGTCCCGGCCCTTCTGTTGGCCAATCACCATCACCGGGGAACTCTCAAAGCTCCCGTAGCCGCAGACAATCGCCGCATCGTCGCCAAAGGCCCGGTCGCCGTGGATCTCCTGAAAGCCGCTAATCAGCCGCTCGATGTAGTCGAGCGTATGGGGACGTTTGGGGTGACGCGCCAGCTGCACGCGTTGCCAGGTGAGGGCGTGAGGAGCGGTTCCTGCCTCGACGCCGATGGGGTCTTCTTCTAGGGGCACCGTTCCCTATTGTAACGCGAGGAACGGCGCCGCCCGGAAACCCTTCCGTCTTGGATCCCTTCCGTTAAGCCTTCTTCGGCGCTTCGCCCGTGCCCATCTTGTCGAGTTCGCTCGCGTACACGCGCCGGTTCTCGTCCATGGCCAGGTTCGAGAGAATCACGGCCGAAGAGTCGTTCAACCCGATCTCCAAATCCGCCTTCGGTTTGGCCAGCGTCCGGCAGCATTCAAAGAACTCGATGAACTGCTGGTCGACCGGATTGCGATCCTCTTCCGGCACCATCACGCCCTTGGCGTACAGCCAGCGCTTGGCGTACTTCAGTTCGCGCGACATGAAGCTGTCCTGCTCGGTGATCTCGTCCTTGCTCAACAGGATCGGCAGCGGCCGCGAACCCTTGCCGGTCGAAGCCAGCGAGGCGCTGGCGATGGCCGCTTTGGCCGTGCCCGGATCCGGCACCTTCTTGGCGGGCTCCCGGTACCACATCCCGAGCGCCGGCTCATCGTCCGTACCCACCGTGATGTGAATGGTACCCTGCGTCCCCATGATGCACTCGCCAAACTGCGCCCGCTGCCCGCCGAACAACGCACAGTGCTGATTGGTCGAAATGTAGCTCGCCATCAGCCGCTGGCCCTTCGGGTAGCGGAAAATCAGCTGCACGGAGTCGAACACGTCGCGGCCGTCTTTGAAGTAATCAATGCCGCCCACGCCGGACACAAACTCAAAGTGCGAGCCGAACATCCAGTCGGCGATGTCCATCTGATGAGAACCCAACTCGGCCACCAGTCCGCCCGAGTACTTCCGCAGCAGCCGCCAGTTGGCGTCCTCGCCGCGCGGGTCGTTCTTCTTCATCGTCCAGGTCGCGCTCGGCACGTTGATCAGGTTCCGGTGCCACTGCGCGTAGACGTTGGTCACGTCGCCGATCAGCCCCTTCTCCACCATCTGCTTGGCCGTCTGGTAGAAGCGGCTGTAACGGCGCTGCAGGCCCACCTGCAATACCTGCTTCGGCCGTTCGTTGACCATCTTCCGCAGCGCGTGCACCTCTTCCGGGGTATGCACCAGCGACTTTTCGCAGAAGACGTGCTTGCCGGCCAGCAGCGCATCGCGCGTCACCGGAAAGTGCATGTAGAGAGGCGTCGCCACAATGACCGCGTCGACGTTTTTGTTGCTGAGAACCTCACGGTAATCCTTGTAGCCCTTGGGCTTGTCCTTGGAGCCATTCACGGCCTTGTCGAGGTTCGGCTGGTAGATGTCGCAGGCGGCCACCAGGCGCGCCCCGTCGAGCTTGTTGAGGTGAGTGACGTGGTAGTAGCCCCGGCCGCCGGTGCCAATGATGCCCAGCTGAATCTGGTCATTGGCGGCTTTTACCTTTTGAATCCACGGCGCTCCGGAAATCACTCCCGCCGCCACCGCCGCGCCCGCGGCCGCTGTCTTCACCGCGTCCCGGCGCGAAATTTCATTCGTCTTCTGATTGCTCTCTGCCATGGATTACCTCTCTAGCGAATCCACCATTATATTCAACTGGGGTCTTTGCGCGAACGGGCCGACCACTCGGCGCCCGCCAACACAATCATGCTGGCCAGAAAACTCACCAGTACGATAATCACCGCCCAGTAGAACGGCCCGTACTCCACCTGCAGCTTCCGCAGAAACCACGGCCAGATTGCTTTCAGCACATATTTCAAGCCCTCCAGCACCAGGCCGATAGTGATGGCCGTCGGCACCACGCTAGCAACCGGAATCTTGCGGTTCGGCAGCACCCAATACACCAGCAACAGGCTCGCCATGGTCACCGGCACCGCCGCCAGCTTCCCGTAAACCGGCGCCAGAAACCCCGCCACCGGCCCCGCCGCGGCGTAGTACTCCCGGTTGATCGCCGAAAGCGCAATCGACAAAATCGCCAGCGACCCGCAGCCGAAGATCAGCCCCATCGAGATCAACTGGTTCTTAAAGTAGCTCCGGTTCTCCGTAATGCCCCACGCCCGGTTCAACGCCACTTCGAGCGGCTCAAAAATGCCATTCGCCGTAAACAGCAGCAGCAGAATCGACGTGTAGCTGAAGCTGGCAAACCGGTTCGGAATCCAGCCAATGCCCGCCCGCATCTGCCGCTCCACCTCCGGACCGAACAGGTCGCTCATGGCCAGAAAAACCGACTCCTCGGCCGCCGCCCAACCCACCAGCCGCGCGCACCAGATCAACACCAGCAGAAACGGAAACAGCGACAGCAGCACGTTCGCCGCGATCGAAAAAGCGTAAACGTGAACCTCCACCTCAAGCAGGTATTTGACCGTCGGGAGCAGCTTTCGCACTACACCTCCCGCCGCTTCCACCGCTCCACAATCCGCTCGCTGCCCCGCATGGCCAGCGCCAGAATGGTCAGCGTCGGATTCTGATTGCCCGCCGTCACAAAGATCCCCGCATCGTGGACAAACAGATTCGGCACATCGTGCGACTGTCCATACGGGTCCGTCACTGAGCTCTTCGGATCCTTGCCCATCCGCGCCGTCCCCACGTAGTGAATCGAGTGGCCGTAGGGCATCCACTTCGGGTTCTTGGGCGGAAAATACTCAGCGCCGGCCGCCTTCAGCAGCTCTTGGCCCGTCTCCATCATATCGGCGAACATCGCCTGCTCGTTTTCGCGGTAGCGGAAATGGAAGCGGATGCCCGGAATGCCGGCGTCGTCCCGCAGCGTCTCGTCCACCTCAATCCGGTTATCGCGGTACGGCAGCACCTCGCCCTGAAACAGCACCGACGCGCCCGCCGTGTAGTAGTCCCGAATGCTCTTCTTCCACTGCTGCCCGAAGCCCGGCAGCGACTTGCCGACGAAGGTCGTCTCGCCCGTCCCGCCGCCCGGGAAGATCTGGTAGCCGCGCAGAAACTTCTTGCCCCGCCAGTTCTTCGTCAGGTCCGGAATAAAGCTGTGCGCGCCGTTGCCGTCTTCGTTGGTCACGGGCCGCCCCATCAGCTGCGGCAGGTGCCCGCTGAGGGCCGCGTACATGTGCTCGGACAGATACCGGCCCACCAGTCCCGACGAGTTCGCAATCTTCGAATTCAGCAGAATATGGGCCGATTCCACACACCCGGCCGCCATCACAAACTGCTTGGCCTGAATCTCCTTCCACGACTTCGCCGCGACGTCATAATAATGCGCCTTGCTCGCGCGGCCTTCTTTGTCGAGTTCAATCGACCGCACCCGCGCCCCGGCCAGCAGCGTCAGCTTGCCCGTCTTCTCCGCGCCGTTCAGAAACACCCGCAGCGAGTCAAACTTCGATCCGCTATCGCAACCCACCCAGCACGGGCCGCAGTAGTGGCACGCCGGCCGCCCGTTGTGATCCTTCGTCAGAATCGCCTTCGGGATCGGAATCATCTCGAGACCCTTGCCCAGCTTGCCCGCCACTTTGGCGAACTCAAGTTCGGCCGCCTTCGGCTTGAGCGACGGCAGCCCGTTGTTGAGTGGAAACGCGCCCAGCGGCTTGCCGGAGGAGGAGACGCCAATCAGGGCTTCCACCTTGTCGTACCACGGCGCGATCTCTTCGTAAGTGATTGGCCACCGCGTATCGTGGTCATCGAGCGGCTGAAACTCCTCGACGCCCAGCCGCGGCGTCACCCCGGCCCAAAACAGGCTCTTGCCGCCCACGGCCCGCACCCGGACAAACTGAAAGTAGTCGTCCCCGGCCCAGCCGTACGGCTCTTTTTTGTCATCAATCAGGAATTTGGTCTCTTCGAGATACTCCTGAAAGTAATCGCCCCGCAGCCCGCGCTTGGGCAGGTTCCACCGGCGCACGCGGTGCACCGGCAACTCGGCCGGATCGCGCCGCGGCCCGGCTTCGAGCATGGCCACGTCGAGGCCCGCCTGCGTCAACACATGCGCCGTCATTCCGCCCGCCGCGCCGGACCCGATAATGCACACGTCGTAGATCTTCGCCATCGCCCTTAGCTCCTCTGCCGCAGCAGCGGCTGGTAACCGGCCGGAGGCCGTAGCTCGGCGGGCTCGGCCCCGGGGAACTCGCGCAGAAACGTGTAGCCCGTATAGCCCAGCTCTTTCACAATGCCTTCCCGCGACGTGTAAAAGCCTTCGACGCAAGCGTCTTTGAGCAGCACAAAAAACCGCTCGGCCACAGTGCGCGGCCGGAACTCGTTCCGGGCCGCCTCCGTCAGCATCGCCAGCGGGTCGGCCGCCCCCAAGTAGGGCCGCAGGCCGTTGCGCCAGGCCGTCTGCAGCGGCTTCTGCGCGTGGAACACCACCGTTTCAATGTATTGCGTCACGTTGGCCGCCGCCGCCCCGCCGCTGCGCTCGTCGGCGGGCACGATCAGAGCCGTTAATCGGTCGAGCGCCGCGCGCTCGGCCGCCGTGAAGAAGACGGGCGCCGCCGCGGCGGCCACCTGCGGAGCCAACTCGGCGTGTGGGTGCTGATGCTGCGCCGAGGCGACCGCCTCAGCCCACAGCGCCGCCGCTACGGTCGCAAAATCCCGGCGTGAAAGCATAATACGCCTAGGGTAGCTTGCGCGGCACGATGCGGTAAACCGACACCGGGCTCTCGTTCCCTTCCCGGTCCACGGCCTTCACGCCCAGCACGATGTCGTCCACCGAAACATCCACGAGCCGGAACTCCTTGCCGATGCCCACAAACTGCTCCTTCTCCCAGTACGGCGCCGTCGAATCGCGGCGCACGATCGAGAAGCCGGCGAGGTCGCTCACATCGCCCACCTCTTTCCACTTGAGAAACGCGTCGTAGCCGCTCTTGCCGCGGCTCAGGTTCGGCCCGTCGACCTCATCGCCGCTGGTCACCGAACGGGTTTTCGTCAGCACGTCCGGCGCCGGCGGCGCCCAGGCCAGCACGGCCGCCACGGCGCCGTTCACCTGCGTCACGCGGGCCGCGTAGGCCGGCGAGGCGTTGGCGAAGGTATCTGAACCCGTATGCTGATTGGCGTAGAACTCGCTCGGCGTCGTGAACCGCACCGCCGGGTAGCCGGCCCGGTCGAAGGGCGTATGGTCGCCCCCCCGGCCGAAACGGTCGGCGCGAAAGACCGTGTTGACGGTCATCGAAGGCACGTAGCGCTCGCCGATCTCTTTCACATAACGGGCCAGCGTCCGCGAAGACGAGTCGATCGGGTCTTCGGAAAACACGCGCACGGCCGAATTGGCGCTCCGTCCGTTGCCGGCCATGTCGTTGCCGATGATGTCGTTGTTCAGCACGGCGTCGATGATCATCTTCTGCTCCCGGGCCCGTTTGGCGTACTCGTTGGCTCCCAGCAGGCCGTACTCCTCGCCGGCGAAGGCCACAAAGACGATGGTTTTTTCAAACTCGAACTGACTCATCACCCGGGCCAGCTCCATCACGGCCGCCGTTCCCGAGCCGTCATCGGAGACGCCCGGCGCATCGGCCGCCACCGTCGCCTCCTGATCCATCTGCTCGAGCTCCCCCACTTTTTTGCGGACAATGTGGAGCGAATCGTAGTGGCCGCTGATCACCACGTGCCGGTCCTTCTGCGTCGTACCCGGCAGCACCGCCACCACGTTGACGATCTTCACCGGCCGGAACACCCGGCCGCTCTGCGGCAACTCGTGCGGATCGAGCGAGACCTGCAGCCGCGGGCTGTAGCTCTTCATCTCCGCGGCAATCCACCGGTAGGCCGCGCCGACGCCGCGCGTTGGATGCTCCTGCGAAGAGAAGATGTTCCGCGTGCCAAAGCCTTCGAGCCGGCGCAGCGTAGCCGCAATCCGATCGGTAGAAACCGCCGCGACGATCTTCTCCACCCTGGGATTCAGAGACTTGAGCGGGGCTTGAGCATGCAGGGTCAGGGTAAGAAAAAGAGCGAGAGCAAGACGCATGACGATATCTGCGAAAATAACAGATTAGACACCATGGTCATCGACGGAATCTACTACGCGCTCGGACTGCTCGCCGGCGGAGCGCTGACCGGCTACCTCACCCGCCCCTGGCTGGCGATCCCCTTCGTCATTCTGGCGATGTTCTGCCTGTGGTTCTTCCGCGATCCGGAGCGGGAGGTGCCCCCGGGGCCCGTGGCCGTCTCTCCCGCCGACGGCAAGGTGACGCTGATCAAGCAGATCGACGGCAAAACCCGCCTCAGCATTTTTCTCAATGTCTTCGACGTCCACGTCAACCGCACCCCCATCGCCGGCCGGGTCGTCGATGTCAAGTATCAGACCGGTAAGTTCCTCGTGGCCAGCAAGGACGAAGCCTCCACCGACAACGAGATGAACACTATGGTCGTCGAGGCGCCGGACGGCGTCCGCGTCGCCTTCAGCCAGATCGCCGGCCTCATCGCCCGCCGCATCATCTGCTACAAAAAGCCCGGCGATGTGCTCGCCGCCGGCGAACGCATGGGCTACATCAAATTCGGCTCCCGCGTCGACGTGTGGTTCGGACCCGAATGGGAACTGACCGTCCAGGTGGGAGACCGCGTCTCGGCCGCCTCCTCGGTCATTGCGAAGAGGAAATGATGCCGCGGCTGAATCTCTCCGAGCGCTTGCTTGACCCGAACTCCCCGGACCGCCGGCCCCGCCGCGCGGCCTACGCCCTGCCCACGATGTTCACCGCGGGCAACCTGCTGCTGGGCTTTCTCGCCATCGTCGAGTCCTTCCGCGGCGCCATGGACCACGCCCTCGGCGCGGGCGAAGCGGCGCGCGACCACTTTGAGCTGGCGGCCATCATGCTCGGTATCTCCGTCTTCGTCGATGGCCTCGACGGCCGCATCGCCCGCATGACGAACACCGTCAGCGACTTCGGCCGCGAACTCGATTCCCTCGCCGACGTCATCTCGTTCGGCCTGGCGCCGGGCATCCTGGCCTTCACCTGGGGCCTGCAGTTCGTCGACTGGTCACTGCTGCCCGACCCCAGCCTCCGCGTGCCGCTCGAACGCACCGGCTACTTCGTCATCTTCGTCTACCTCCTGTGCGGCGCCTCCCGCCTGGCCCGCTTCAACGTGCAGGTGAATCCCGTGCCCAAGAATCCCGGCCGGCCCGACCGCAAGTACTTCGTCGGCCTGCCCATCCCGGCCGCCGCCGGCATGCTCGCCGCCGTCGTCTACGCCGCCAACTCCTATCCGCTGCGCCACTGGGCTGCCGCCGTCGCCTGGATCGCGCTCATCGGCCTGCTCGCGTTCCTCATGGTCAGCACCTGGCGCTATCGCAGCTTCAAAGACTTCAACCTGCTCAGCCCCCGCTCGTTCCGCAGCGTCATCACGCTCGGAGCCATGATCTTCCTGATCGTCAACTTCTCGCAACAGGTCCTGCTCGCCATGGGCGTTGCCTACACCGGCAGCGGCATCGCTGTCCGCATCGGCGGCCTGCTGCAGCGCAAACCGCAAGCGGCGGCCCCCGCCCCGGAGCATCAGATTGGCTAAGCCCATTGTCCTTCTGCTTGGCGGCGAATCCCTGGTCGGCAAAGACTTCCAGGCCCGCTTTGAAGACGCCGGATTGAAGGCGCACCTCACCCCGGCCGCGGCCGGCGAAGGCGTCAGCGCCATGATCGCCCCGTCCTCCTCCGACGACGACGAACCCGCCGTCATTCCCGCCCTCGACGGCGAGCAGATCGCCGCGGCCCGCGTCATCGTCTTGAGCGGTGGCGCCGAAGA
>JADCJL010000092.1 GCA_020247055.1 Acidobacteriaceae bacterium
ACACCAGGAGGGATCCAGAGACCTGAGCGGACGCCAGTTTCGGGGCCACCGCCGCGGCGCCGGCCAGGCAAGCCGCGCCAGCGCCGCTAATCCAAAACCGTCGCGACAACGGCCAACGGCGGGGGGGGACGGCAGCGCCGGGCAATGCCGCGGAGAGCCGATCAACCAGATCGGCCGGACGCGTGGGGCGTTGCGCCGGGTCGCGGCGCAGGCAGGCGAGAATTACCTGCTCCCATACCGCCGGGAGCGCTTCGGCGCGAGTTGACGGGCGAATCGCTTCGTCGTGAAGTTTGCGATAGAGCAACTCTTCCGGCGAGGAAAAGACAAAGGCGTCCGATTGCGTCACCAGGGTATCGAGCAGCAGCCCAAACGAATAGATGTCGGAGGCGATGCTGCCCCGCTCGCCGTGAAACACCTCGGGCGCGAGAAAGTAGGGGGCGCCCGGCAGAGCGGCACTTTGGGTCTGCCAGACGCCATCGGCGGTGAGATTCTTGGCAAGGCCGAAGTCGATGATGACGGGTCGCGTCGAACCCTCCTCCGTCCGAGTCAACATGATGTTGGAAGGTTTCAGATCGCGGTGGATCACACCATGATCGTGCAGTACCTGCAGGGACCGGCCCACCCCGGCGGCAATCGCCAGCGCTTCGGGCAGCGGCAGCGGCCGGCGGCGGGCCAGCAGCGCCGCCAGCGATTCCCCGTCGAGAAACTGCATCGTCAAGCAGGGAAGGACGACCTCCCGGCCCTGCGGATCGCTCTGGCGGTGCTCAACCAGTTCGTACATACGGCAGATTCCGTCGTCGGTGATCTCCCGCGGCACCCAGACTTCCCTAAGGAAGCGCTGCAGGGCGGCTTGTTCCGACCCGATGCCAGGGCGAATCGTCTTCAGCGCCAGTTGCAGGTTGTGCAGTTTCTGATCGCGGACCTTATAGACCTCCCCCATCCCACCCCGCGCGATCAACGCCATGACGCGGAAGCGATTCGCTACCACCTGCCCCGGCATGAAGAGCGGAACCTCCTCCCGAACATCCTGACTGGGTTCCTCATAGCGGCGCAGTAGACGCTCGAGCGCCTCGCGTCGCTCGGGATGCCCCCCGCACACTTTCGTCAACCAGGCAGTTCGCTCGCCGGCCGGTAACTCGATGGCGAGATCGAACAGATTCTCAATCTTCGCCCATTCGTCCGGATCCAAGCTTTCCTCCTCCCAACCGATGGCGCAGCCAGTCCTCGGCAAGCACCCAATCCCGTTTCGCGGTCCGATCCGCTACGCCGAGAACCTCTCCGATCTCCTCGAATGTCAGCCCGGCAAAAAATCGCAGGTCGACCACGCGGGCGCGGCGCGGATGAGCGGCAGCTAACTCGTTGAGTGCGGCATCAATGTCCAACATATTGTCCAGATCAGAGATTCCAATCGAGTCGACCACATCGCCGAGATCCACCCGCATCACGTGTCCTCCGCGTTTTTCCGCCGACCGCTTTTTGGCATAGTCAATCAGCAGGTGACGCATGGCACAGGAAGCGTAAACTAAAAAGTGCGAGCGGTCGGTCCACACAAAGTCAGGCTGCCTCATCAGCCGGAGAAACAGTTCGTTGATCAAAGCGGTAGGCTGCAGAGTATGGTCGCCGCGCTCGCTACTCATCCGTTGACGCGCAATCCGCTTCAGCTCCGGTTGAAGGGAGGCCAGGACCTCGTTACTCAATTGGTAGGTTGAGGCCGAGGCCATTTCCTCACGCGCCGCGGCGGCGGTTTCCTCCGGGATCCGCGAATCAGGTTGTGGCATCATCACCCGTCTCCAGAGCTGGTAAAGTTTCTGAATCATAGCGGATATTTGACTCGATCGTCAACGCAATAATCCGGCTACTCTAGGAACGAAACTTTTAGCCCGAAAGGGACACGAAAATTCATTTTTTTGTCCTTTTTCGGCGGCGGTTGTCGCTTACTACCAAAGAGGCTTTTCTCCTTTGACTCTACTCGACATCCGCGATCCAATCGATCTTTTATCCCCGGCTTGGCGCACAGCCGCCGAACAGCTACAGGGCAACATCGTGAAGCCACACGGTCGGGAACATACGACGATGCTTTTGTTCGTCTTTGAAAACCGGGCCGATTTGCGGGCGAAATTGCGCAACTTGGCCAGTGCCTTCGTCACCTCAGCAGCCAAACAGCAGCAGCAGCAGAGCGCCCTCGCCACGGGCGCCTGCAACGAGATGTTCGGCAATCTTGCTCTAAGTGCCGCCGGATACCGGAAGCTCGCTTGGAGTGAGGATGCACTGAAATCCGCGTTTACTCATATTCATTACAATGAAACCTGGTTTCTCGACGGTATGAGGGCGAGGTATCGCGTATGGGGAGAACCGGAGCAGGCACGGCTGGAGGATTTCTACCAAACCACGACGGTGGATGGCTATCTGCTGTTGGCCTGCGCCGATCGAGATATCTTGGACCAAGCCACCACGGTTGCAAAGAATGCGCTAGGAGCCTTCTGCCGCCAGGTTCACGAGGAAAGGGGGCAATTGATCAAGCGGAATGGCGAGGAGTATGAGCCGTTCGGTTTTCGCGATGCGATTGCCAAACCCACCGTGATTACGGGAGCCAACCGAACTCCACACGAGGCGAGAACTCTGTTGTTTCGCGATCGACTGGCGCCTTCGAACAACTGCTTCGGGACCTTTGTGGTCTACGGCAAGCTGGAGCAGGACGTATCTGGCTTTTGGCAGGCAGCAGGGGATCTCGGGACTAAACTGGGCTGGTCTGCAAACTATGCCGCCGCGCGAATCATTGGGCGCGACGAGAACGGGACCGCCCTCGTAAATGACTTCTCGCAGGACCCGCAAGGCACGGTATGTCCCTTCCAAGCGCATATTCGGAAGGTCAATCCCCAGTTCAGCAGCGCAGGCCACCCCATCGTGGTGCCTCTCTACCGCCGCGGCACACCCTACCAAACGGACAATACGACAGGGCTGCTGTTTCTCTCCATGCAGGAGAATATTGGCGTGCAGTTCGGGAGGCTGATGCGGACGTGGGTGAACAGCGCGGACTTTCCGGTGTCCGGCACCGGCACCGACAGCCTCGTTGGCCGTCCCGGCGGTGTTCAAAATTGGGATGGGATCTTGCACGATGTCGGTCGGCACGTCACCTTCCGGGGCGGCGAGTTCTTCTTTCTCCCCAGCCTCGCCTTCTTCCATTCCCTGGACGGTTAGTGGTCGGCGATGGAGCCGTCCGGGAAGCGGAGTTGCTGCCGGGTGTGGGGCTGGTAGGGGCGCTTGGCCGCGACCTTCTCATCGAGGTCGACGCCGAGCCCCGGGCGGTCCGGCGGCAGGGCGAAGCCTTTCTCATAGGTGATGCCGCCGCCGTAGAACAGATCCTTCCAGTACTGCTCGTTGCCGCGGTGCGTGATCTCCTGAATGGCGAAGTTGGGGGTGGAGAAATCGACGTGGAGGGAGGCGAGCGTCGATACCTCGCTCTGCGGGTTATGCGGGGCGAGTTCGATGCGGTAGGCTTCGGCAATGGTCGCGATCTTCTTCATCTCGAGAATGCCGCCGCAGTGGACCACGTCGGGCTGGACGTAATCGACGAGATGGCGCTGGCAGAGGGGGGCGAAGCCGTATTTCGTGAAGAGCCGTTCGCCGGTGGCGAGCGGGATGCGCGTCGAGGCGCGCAGGTGGGCCAGTTCGTCGAGGTCTTCGATTTGCGTGGCCTCTTCGACGAAGAAGGGCCGGTACTCTTCGGCGCGGCGGCAGAAGTCGACGGCCATGGTCGGGGTGGTCTTGCCGTGCAGGTCGATGCAGATGCGGAAGTCTTCGCCCACGGCCTGGCGGACGGCCTTGAGGTTGGCGATGCCTTCCGAGACCGAGCGGACGGGGTCGATGGTGTCGCCCTGCGTCGTGATGAAGGCAGCCTTGCAGCCGGTCCAACCCTCCTGCTTGGCCTTGAGCCAGGATTCGGCGTACTGCTGGGGCGAGTTGCCGCCGGCGTGGACGTACATCTGGACGCGGTCGCGGGCGCGGCCGCCGAGCAGGCGCCAGATGGGCTGGCCGAGCGACTGGCCGAGGATGTCCCAGAGGGCGATTTCGACGGCGGAGATGGCCGAGTTCAGAATGGGTCCGCCGCGCCAGCGCGGCCAGCGGTACATGGCCTGCCAGTGCATCTCAATGTCGGCCGGGTCCTTGCCGACGAGATAGCGCCGGTGCTCTTCGATGGCGGCGGCGACGGTGGCTTCCTTACTCGTGACGGACCCTTCGCCGAGGCCGGTGAGGCCCTGGTTGGTGTAGAGCTTCACGAACACATAGTTCGAGCCGTTGGCGCCGCCCCGGTTGACGATGAAAGTCTTGAGGTCCGTGATCTTCAGATTCAGGGGCTTGGCCTTTTCGCGGGCCTGCGACAGCAGGGGCAGAGGCGCCGCGAGGGCGAGAAGGTTCCGGCGAGTCATGAGGCGTATTCTACGTCAATCGACGTAGAGGAACTCGTTCGAACTCAGCAGGACCTGGGCGAAGGCCGGAAACGGCAGGCGGGCGAGGAACTCGGCGGCGAGCTGCTTTTCGGCAGGGGTGGGCGGACGGGAGAGGGTGAGCAGGTAGGCGGTGTCGACGTTCGATGTGCTGCGCTTGGCCAGGGCTTCGGCGGCTTTCGCGATGAAGTCGTCGTTGAGCATGGTCAGGGATTGGAGCGGGGTGGCGGAGGGGACGCGGCGGGTGCAGTTGGTGTCGATGATCGGGTAGTCGAAGACGCCGAGAAAGGACATGGGGTAGTTGCGGCGATGGGTGAGGTAGATGCTGCGGCGCCATTGGGCGGCTTCGGGCTCCTTGGCGGAGACGACCTGGAGGCCGTCCGGACGCATCTCGAGTTGAACGGGCGGGCCGCCGGCCTGAGGGTTTAACTTGCCGGCGGCGGCCATGATGGAGTCGCGCAGGGTTTCAGCGTCGAGGCGGCGGAGGTTCATGCGCCAGAGGAGCTTGTTTTCGGGGTCGATGGCGTTGCCCTGGTCGTGCTGGAGGCTTTGCTGGCGGTAGGCGGTGGAGAGCAGGATCTGTTTGTGCAGGCGCTTGGCGCTCCAGCCGTGGGCCATGAAGTCGAGGGCGAGATAGTCGAGCAGGGGCTGGTTGGTGGGGGGCGCGCCGGTGGAGCCGAAGTTATCCGGCGTGGCCACGATGCCGACGCCGAAGTGGCCTTGCCAGATGCGGTTGACGATGACGCGGGCGGTGAGGGGGTGGTCGGGGCTGGTGAGCCATTCGGCGAAGGCGAGCCGGACGCCGGAGGTTTCGCCCTGGCGGTGGGGGGAGCCGAGGGCGTCGGTCGCGCCGGCTTTGGCGAGGACGGCGGGGTAGCCGGGGGTGACGTGCGGGCCGGGGGCATCGGCGCTGCCGCGCTGGAGGAGGCGGATCTTCGGCGGCTTGCCGGTATCCCAGAGGGCCTGGATGCGGCCGAGTCTGGGCCAGTCGGCGTCTTTGGCGTACTGGTCGCGGAAGGGGGTGTTGAACTTCTTAAAGAGATACTTCTGGATTTCGGTGCGTTTGTCGGCGGGGGTGGTGAGGGCGGCCTTGAGGTCGGCGCGGATGGGTTCGGGGATGGTCACGAGCTGCTGGTTGAGCAGGCGGGCTTCGATGGCCAGATGTTCGTCGGTGGGCAGCAGGTAGAGGTGATGGTTCTGGGGCTGGATCCAGGCGGTGGGGTTGTAGGCGTTGGTGAAGAGCGCGAGGAAGCGGTAGTAGTCTTTCTGCGAGATGGGATCGAACTTGTGGGTGTGGCAGCGGGCGCAATTCATGGTGAGGCCGAGGGCGCTGCTGCCCACCTGTTCGATCAGCTTGAAGAGTGCTTCGTAGCGTTCGACCGGGAGATTGGAGATGTCCTCTTCGGTGATGTCGAGGATGGTGCGGAGGTAGCCGGTGGCGGTGAGGAGTTCGTTGATCTCCGGGGTGCGGGTTTTGGCGCTGCGCCAGTCGATGAGTTCGTCGCCGGCGAACTGCTCGACCAGGAAACGGTTCCAGGGTTTGTCTTCGTTGAAGGCTTTGATGACGTAATCGCGGTAGCGCCACATGCCTTCGGCGTACTCGGTCTTTTTGGGGTCGAAGTCCTTGCCGGTGGTGTCGACGTAGCCGGCGGCGTCGAGCCATTGGCGGCCCCAGCGTTCGCCGTAGCGCGGGGAGGCGAGGAGCTGGTCGATCAGCTGTTCGTAGTTCCCCCCTGTTTTGCGAAACGAAGCCAGATCTTCGGGCGTGGGGGGGAGGCCGGTGAGGTCGAGGTAGGCGCGGCGGACGAGCTTTTCGGCGGGGGCGTCGGGGCTGAAGGTGAGGCCCTTGGCTTCGAGAGGGGCGAGGAGAAGCTGATCGATGGGGGTGCGGACGCGGGCTTTGGCCTGGACCTGGGGGAGGGGGGCGGGGGTGGGTTTTTGGAAGGCCCAGAAGCTGCGCTGGGCGGCGGTGAGGGGGGGATCCTCTTCGCGGGTGAAGGGGCGTTCGGCCTGGTTGGCGGTGACGAGTTCGCCGAAGTCGCCGCGGTCGATCCATTCGCGGACGCTGTTGATTTCGGCGTCGGTGAGGGGGGCGCCGGCGCCTTTGGGCGGCATGTTGTGGCTGGTGATGCGGCGGACGAGGAGGCTGCGGGTGGAGTGGCCTTCGACGATGACGGGGCCGTTGGCGCTGCCCTTGAGGAGGTCGGCGACGGTGTGGAGGCGGAGGCCGGCGGCGGCGGCGCGTTCCCCGTGGCAGCTGGCGCAGCGGGAGAGGAGGACGGGGGGGAGGGGGGCGGCGGTTTTGGGGGCGGCAAGGGAGGGGGCGCCGGCTTCGATCCACTGCTTGACAGTGTCAAGTTCGGCGTCGGGGATCTTTTGTCCGTAGACGGGGGGCGGCATCTGGCGCGAGGAGACTTTGGCCCAGAGGAGGCTGTCGGCGGGTTTGCCCTTGGCGATGACGGGGCCGTTGTGGCTGCCGCGGAGGGCGCCGGCGGCGGTGCGGAGGTCGAGACCGAGTTTGGGGGAGCTTTGGCCGTGGCAGGTGAAGCAGTACTTGGTGAAGATGGGGAGGACGTGCTCTTCGTAGTTGGGGGCGGCGGCGAGGGCGAGGGCGGGGGCGAGCAGGAGGAGGGAGAGGAGTTTCATGCCAGGAGATCGAGGACGGGTTGGGCGCCGGTGACGGAGACGTCGGAGGGGGTTTCGAGGCGTCCTCCGTTGGGGTACTGCACTTTGGCGTGGTCGAGGCCGAGTTGGCGCAGGACAGTGGCGATCATGGCGGGGACGGAGACGCGGTTGACGACGGCTTTGTAGCCGAACTCGTCGGTTTCCCCGTAGATGAGCCCTTTTTTGAAGCCGCCGCCGGCGAACCAGAGGGTGAAGGCGTTGCGGTTGTGGTCGCGGCCGTCGCCGTTCTGGGTGGTGGGGAGGCGGCCGAACTCGCCGGCCCACATGACGATGGTGGAGTCGAGGAGGCCGCGGGATTTGAGGTCGGTGATGAGGGCGGCCGAGCCCTGGTCGACTTCGCCGGCGATCTTGTGCATGTCGCGGGAGACGCTGTTGTGGTGGTCCCAGGGCTGGCCGGGGCTGGTGGTGACCTGGACGAAGCGGACGCCGCGTTCGACGAGGCGCCGGGCCATGAGGCAGCGGAGGCCGTAGGCGCCGGACTTGGGGTCGTCGAGGCCGTAGAGCTTTTTGGTGGCTTCGGTTTCTTTGGCGGTATCGAGGACGTCACCGGCGGCGAGTTGCATGCGGGCGGCGAGTTCGAAGTTGCGGATGCGGGCTTCGAGCTCCTGTTCGCCGGGGTGCTGGCGGGCGTGGGATTCGTTGAGTTTGGCGAGCAGGTCGAGGGTGGCCCGCTGGGCGCCGGGGGCCTGGCCGGCGGGGGGATTCAAGTGGTGCACCGGGGCGCCCTTCATGCTGAACTCGACGCCGGCGAAGGTGGCGGGCAGGTAGCCGTTGGCCCAGAGCGATTTGCCGCCGACGGTGTAGCCGGTGGGGTCGCGCAGGACAACGTAGGCGGGGAGGTTTTGGTTTTCGGTGCCGAGGGCGTAGCTGACCCAGGCGCCCATGACGGGCCGGCCGGGGAAGATCTTGCAGGTGAGCAGCATGTTGAGCGCTTCGAGGTGGTTGTTGTGCTCGGTGTGCATGCTGCGGATGAAGGTGAGGTCGTCGACGATCTTCGCCGTGTGGGGGAGCATCTCGGAGATGTCCATGCCGGCGGCGCCGTACTTCTGGAAGGAGAAGGGCGAGGGAAGAAGCGTATTGACGTTGTTGGGCTGATGGATTTCGACGCCGCCGGGCAGGGGCTTGCCGGCGAGTTTTTTGAGAAGCGGCTTGGGATCGAACAGGTCCATCTGGCTGGGGCCGCCGTTCTGGACGAGCTGGATGATGGCCTTGGCTTTGGCGGGGAAATGGGGGGGCCGGGCGGAGAGATCGTTGCTGGGCTGGGCGGCGAGCAGGTCGGCGAGGACGAGGGAGCCGAAGCCGAGGGTGGTGCGTTCGAGGAGTTGACGGCGGGAGAGGCTGGACACGGGGAGGTTGGATTGCTCCGGGACGGGGGAGGACCGTCCCGGAATCTGCGGCAAAGGGGGTTTTAGCGCTGGGCGGCGCCGGAGCGGCCCATAATGGGCCAGACGTCGACGATTTGATTGCCGCGGGCGATGTAGTAGCGGTCGTAGCAGTTGGTGCTCATGTCGAGGTTGGAGCAGTAGATCTCGACGCGATCGCCGACTTTGGTTTCTCCGCCGCCATCGTTCCAGCGGAGGATGCCGTACTCGGCGCCCTGCTTTTCGAGGCGCATCCAGGGCATGCCCTTCACCTGGTCGGTGGTCTGGATGAGCGCCTTGTTGCCGTAGTCGATGGTGGCCTGGCCGGCGTGGTGTTTGCTGTCGACGGTGGCGATGATGCTGAGGGAGTTGTCGAAGTCGGTGTAGATTTCGCCGTTGGACTTACCGCCGACGGCGCGGTAGATGGAGTCCATGAAGACATAGCTGCCGCACTCGAGTTCGGTGAGCCCGAGTTCGTGGTCCATGTTGTACGTGCCGGTGGAGCCGCCGCTGACGATGCCGGAGGGGAGGCCGGCCTTTTTGGCGAGGGCGACGGTTTCATTGACGCCGGAGAGATCTTCGACGGACTTGCGGCGCCGGGCTTCCCAACCTTTGGTGTGGGAGGCGCCGCCGGAGTAGGCCATCCAGCCTTCGAAGCTGACGTTTTTTGCCGCCATGACGCGCTGGGCGAGGTCGACGGCGGGCTTGCCGTTGGCGATGCCCTGACGGGTGAGGCCGGCGTAGACGGCGACGACGAGGCGGCACTTGGTTTTGGCGGCGGCGGCGGCTTCGTCCACTTTGGCGAGGACGTTGGCGTCGTCGACGACGAACATGAAGGTGGGGTCGGCCTTGCTGAGGTTCACGGCCCGCATGATGTTGTTGTTGCTGGCCGGCTGCTTGGTCCAGAGGACGCCTTTGATGCCGCCGCGGGACATGAGTTCGCTTTCGGCGATGGTGGCGGTGGTGACGCCGATGGCGCCGAGGGCCACCTGGCGTTTGGCGATATCCAGGCTCTTGTGTACCTTCACGTGGGGACGGAGCTGGATGGGGGCCGACTTGGCGTAGTCCGCCATGGTTTTGAGGTTCTTTTCAAAGAGATCGATATCGACGACCATGCTGGGCGTGGGGAGCACGTCCTTGGTGATGTCGCGGAAATCTTTTTTGGCGATGCGCTGCTCGAATTCCTGATAGGGGAATGTCTTGGAGTTGCCGAAGGCTGCGCCGGCCGCCATGGCAGAGGCTAGGAAGGTACGCCGGGTGGTCATGCCCTACAGCGTACTGGAAATTCCGGGCGGACTCAAACGGGGGGTTCGGTCTGTTGAACGAACTCCTATTGCAGGAACCAGGACGGGAGGGTGCGCTGGAGATTCCAGCCTTCGCCGCGGAGGAGGACGCGGGCGCCGGGCACGGTGACTTCCGAGCGGAGCAGACGGCGGCCGTTCGGATAGACGGGGGAGACGAGGGTGACCGGGCGGGGGGCGATGAGTTTGATGACCTCGGGCAGGTCGAGATGGCGGAGGACGCCGGGCAGGACCACGGTGTTGAGGCCTTCGTGGACGGGGGCGGCGGCGAGGTCCAGGTAGCTGACGATGGAGCGGTCGAGGACGAGTTCGGCGAAGGAGGGTTCGAGCGCGGCGGCGAAGGTGGCGGCGGGGCCGAGGGCGCCTTTGGCGTAGAGCGCGAGGGGGAGATTGGCGGCTTCGGGGCGGGATTGGAGAAAGCGGGCGGCGGCGAGGAGATCGGCCGTCTGCATTTCGACGAGATTGCGGCCGAGGAGCATGGCGCGGGCGGCGAGCTGGTAGTCCTGGCGGTAGCCGCCGCGGTTGGGCGTTTGATAGCTTTCGCCGGTGCCGCGGGGGTCGATGGCGAGGACGAGGGTACCGGATTGGGCGAGTTCGAGGAGGTCGGGGTCGGCGGCTTTGCCGAAGGAGCTGGCAAAAAGGACGGCGCGGCGGGGGCGGGCGGGATGGAAGAGCAGGGCGGGGATGGGGACGCCGCCTTCGACGGTGAGTTCGAGCTTTTCGATGCGGATGCCGGCGCGGGTTTCCTCGCCGAGGGCGCGGGCGGTGGGGGCGGAGGGGGCGACGGTCCAACCGAGGGCGGTGCGGACGGAGGCGAGGGAGACGGGGGGGCGGATGGCGGCGAGGCGGCGGGCTTCGGCGAGGTTGAGGGTGCGGACGGTTTGGCGGTTGGCGGCGCTGGAGACCTGGCCGGTGGGGGTGGCGTAGAGGAGCGATTCTTCTTCGGGCAGGAGGGCGGGTTCGCGGCCGTCGATGTCGCGGCCCTGGAGGTTTTTCGCCAGAAAGCGGTAGGCGGCTTCGCGGCGGGGTTGGGACCAGCCGTGGGTGTCATCGTATTCGAAGTAGGCGGCTTTTTCGCCGGCGCCGAGCATGTCGAAGAGGCGCTGGTTTTGTTTGAAGGTGGCGCGGGCGCCGTCGATGGGGAAGAAGTCGCGGATGGCGGTGGTCATGAGGAAGGGGCGGGGGGCGTGGGCGAGGGCGAAGTCGCCGAAGTCGAGGCCCTGTTCGAGGAAGCGGGGGAAGATCTGTTCGGCGTCCTGGGGACCGGGGCCGGCCCAGAGTTCGCGCCAGCGGGTGATGTAGCAGGAGGCGACGACGGCGGCGAGGCGGGGTTCGAAGACGGCGAGGTAGGAGGCCTGGGTGCCGCCGCCGGAGTTGCCGGCGACGGCGATGCGGCGGGGGTCGATTTCGGGGCGGGTGAGGAGGTAGTCGAAGGCGCGGATGCCGTCCCAGATGAAGTAGCGGGCGAGGCTGTGGCCGGTGAGGAGGGTTTGGAGGCCGGCCATGTTGTGTTCAGCGACGCCGATGCCGGGGCGGGAGCGGGCGGTGTCGGGGTCGAGGTATTCGAGGCGTTCGCCCTGGCCGGGAGGATCGTAGGCGAGGACGGCGAAGCCTTGTTTGGCGAAGCCGATGAAGGCGGACTGGTAGGTGGCGGAGGCTTTGCCGTTGTTGCTGTGGCCGGCGACGCCGAGGACGGCGGGGTAGGGGGGGCGGCCGGCGGTGGGGAGGTAGAGATTGGCGGTGACGAGGAAGCCGGGCTGGCTTTCAAAGATGACGTTTTCGACGCGGTAGCCGTCGCGGACGAAGGAGCCGGTGACGCGGGCGTTGAGGGGGGTTTTGGTGGCGGGGAGGCCGCCCATGGTAGCGAGCATGGCTTGGCGGAGGGCAGCCTGGCGGTCGCGGATCTGGGCGGCGGTGGTGAGCTGGTTGAGGGTTTGCTCGCGTTGGAGCCAGTGTTGTTCGGCCTGGCGGGTGAGCCAGGCTTCAAAAGGCCCGGCGTACTGGCCGCCGACGGTGAGCGGGGCGGGGGGTTGGGCCGGGAGGAGGGGGGCGAGGAGGAGAGAGAGGGCGAGCAGGAGGCGAGTGGTCATAAGCAAACACGATTGCGGCAAGCGCGATTGCAGGGTATCACGCCCGGGGGTCGGGATTCGGGCCACACTCCCTTGTTGTCACCTCTACTCTTCACGCTACCGGCGGTAGTATGATAGAAAGGCACCTTGCCAGTACCCCTCCTTTGGGAGGAACCGGCGCCTGTTGCCAATTGAAGATCGACTGTGCGCATCCATGGACACAATTCTGCAAATGCTCGACGATCTCGAGAGAGAGGTCTCAGCCTTGCGTTCCCTCGCGGCAGCAGCGCCCGCCAGCGGATTTGCGGCAGTCCCCCCCAGCCAGCTCCGGACCGAGATGGATCGGGCTCGTTTGACCGCTCCCGACCTGGGGCGGATTGCGGGCATTCCTCGCCAACAGGTCGACGATTGGCTCAGGTCGAAATCTCCGACGCCTCCCTGGGCCTTAACGATAGTTCAACTCACGACTCTGCTGCCGCTTTCCGCGCGACGGAAACTTCTCCAGCAACCGCTTCGTTCGGCCGACCCTGCGAGGCCGTCCCATCACCCATTTTCACGAATTGAGGACCTTTGATCGCTATGAGTACCGCCAAATCATCGAAAAAACAGAAGCCCGCCCCGACGAGAGCCAATCCCCGTCTGCTACTGACGCACGGAGAAAAAGGGGGAGTGGGCAAGACGACGGTCGCTCGTCTGGTAGCCGACTATCTGGAGCAGCGGGAGGTGTCGTTCCGGGCGTTCGACGCCGAGGGAGCAACCGGTCAGTTGCTGCGCTTTCATCCGGAGAACACGATGGCGGTTGAGGTGGACAATGCGTCATCGATTGCGCCGGTGCTGGACTTTTTAATGGACGGCGAGGCGGATCGGGTGGCGCTGGTGGACTTGGGTGCGCGTTCGGGCGAGGACCTGAAGAACTGGCTCTACAAGGCGGGAGCGCTGGAAGAGGCCGAGGAGGGTAACCTGGACGTCACGGTTCTATATGTCCTTGGCGGAGCGTTAGATAGCGTGGGACACCTCAAGGAATGCTTTGGGGCGTTGGGGTCTGCCGTCCAGTACGTGATTGTGAAGAATCTCGGCGTGGCTCCGCGGTTTGATGTCTACGAGGACTCCAACACCCGGCAGGACCTGCTGGCGGCCGGTGCGCTGGAGATCACGATTCCGGCGCTGGACGGGACGGTGTATCAGTCCGTCGATAAGGCGAGCCAGTCGTTTACGGCGTTCTGTGACAGCGAGGCGGGCTATACGGAGCGCCGGTACTGCCGGACGTGGCTGCGGGAGTGCTTTGCGGCGCTCGAAGAGGCCTCGGCGGCGCTGGCTTAGACCGCGGGTGGGGTGACGATGGCGCGGCGCGGGAGCCGTTGCGCAGCCGAACGTAGAGTTGGCCGACTCCGGACCGGAGGTCGGCCGCTCTGCTGGCGGGGGGCGGGGGTTGGGGGCATCTTCGGACGGTAGACCGTCCCGGCCGGGGCGTACACTGGAACGATGCGTTTTCTGGTGGCACTTTTCGCGGTCGCGGTCGGCCATGCCCAAGGTCCGTTTCGGGTGGAGGAGACGACTATTGCCGAGGTCCACGCGGCTTTCCGGGCCAAACGGCTCACCTGCCAGGGGCTCGTGGAGAGCTATCTCGACCGGATTGCGGCCTATGATCAGCAGGGTCCGGCGCTGAACTCGCTGGTGGTGGTGAATCCGCGCGCGCGCGAGGAGGCCCGGGCGCTCGACGTTCGCTACGAGCGGTCCGGCCCGGTGGGTTCGCTCCATTGCGTGCCGCTGCTGGTGAAAGACAACATCGAGACGGCGGACCTGCCCACGTCGAACGGGGCGCTGGTTTTCGCCCGGTACCAGGCGGCGCGGGACGCCTTTCTGGTGGCCCGGGCGCGGCAGGCGGGGGCGCTGATCCTGGCGAAGACTTCGATGGCCGAGTGGGCGTTCAGCCCTTATGAGACCGTCAACTCGGTTCTGCCGGGGTACACGAAGAATCCGTACGCGCTGGACCGCGTGACGGCCGGATCGAGCGGGGGCACGGCGGCGGCGGTGGCGGCCAATCTGGGACTGGCCGGGCTGGGTACCGACACGGGCAACTCGATCCGCGGGCCATCGTCGCATCAGGCGTTGGTGGGCATCCGGTCGACGATGGGATTGACGAGCCGGGCGGGGGTTTTCCCGCTGGTGCTGCTGGCCGACATTGCCGGGCCGATCACGCGGACGGTGGAGGACGCGGCGCGGATTCTGGCCGTGGTGGCGGGGTCTGACCCCGAGGACCCGGTGACGGCGGCGGCCGATCAACAGCTGCCGCGGGTGGAGTTGAATGCGCGGGCACTGCGCGGGGCGACCGTCGGGGTACTGCGGGAGGCCTATGTGCGGGATTCGACCGATGCGGAGGTGGTGAGCGTGTTCACGCGCGCGCTGGCCGAGCTGCGCCGCGCCGGGGCGACGGTAGTGGAGGTTGCGCCCATCGGCGGCTTTGCGGAGCTGCGCCGCGACCCGCAGGCGGGCCCCTGCATGGGCTTTTCCTACGACCTGCCGCGCTTTCTCGCGGCCCGCGCGGCGCGGATGCCGGTGCGGACGATCGGGGAGATTCTGCGTTCCAACCAGTTCCACCCGAACGTGCAGCGGAGGCTGGAGATGGCCGAACGCGGACCGGTGAACGGGCCGGAATCGGCCGCCTGCCGGGCGGATACGGCGTATCGGGAACGGTTTCGGGGGGCGGTGCTCGAAGCGATGGAGAGGTATCGGCTAGACGCCTACGTCTACCCGACATGGAGCAATCCGCCGCGCCGCATCGGCGACCTCAACACGCCCCACGGCGACAACAGCCAGGTGTTTTCGCCCACCACAGGTTTTCCGGCGATCAACGTACCCATCGGGTATACGCGCGGCAATCAGCTGCCGCTGGGCATGACAATGCTGGGCCGCCCCTGGTCCGAGACAGCCCTGATCGGCCTGGCCTACGCCTACGAGCAAGCAACGCACCACCGGCGGCCGCCGGCGTCGACGCCGCCGCTGGGCAAGCGCCGACGTTAGTGGCTGTGGCGGGGGATCTCCTTGCCGATGTCCTGATACTTGACGGCGAACTCGAGAACGCCCCCTTCGCCCAACTGCCCGACGTGCTTCTGGTAGAGCTCCTGCCAGGGGGACTGGGGTACGGCGGGCGCGACGCGCATCGTCTCGCGGCGGGCCGCCAGCTCCTCGTCCGACAGCAGGACGTCCACGGTCCGGGCGTTGAGATCCACGCGGACGGAATCGCCGGTTTTGAGCAACGCCAGGCCGCCGCCGACGGCCGCCTCGGGGGAGGCATTGAGAATGGACGGGCTGTCGGAGGTGCCGCTTTGGCGGCCGTCGCCGATGGTGGCGAGCTGCTTGACGCCGTGCTTGACGAGGGCGTCGGGCGGGAGCATGTTGACCACCTCGGCGGCGCCGGGGTAGCCGACCGGGCCGACGCCGCGGATGACCAGAATGGAGTGTTCGTCGATGGCGAGGGCGGGGTCGTTGATGCGCTCGTGGTAATCCTCGGGACCTTCAAAAACGATGGCGCGGCCGGTGAAGGCGTTTTTGTCGCCTTCGTTCTCGAGGTACCGGTGGCGGAACTCGTGCCCGATGACGGAGGTCTTGACGAGGGCGCTGTCGAACAGGTTGCCCTTGACGACCAGGAAGCCCGCGTCTTCTTTGAGCGGCCGGTCGATCGAGCGGATCACGATGGGGTCGGCCGAGACGCAGTTGGCATAGGCGACGCCGACGGTTTTGCCAGAGACGGTGAGGGCGTTTTCGCGGATATGGCCGCCGCGCATGAGTTCACCGATGATGGCCGGCACGCCGCCGGCGCGGTGGTAATCTTCGCCGAGGAAGTCGCCGGCGGGCTGGATGTTGGCGAGGAGCGGGATATGGTGACCGACGGTTTCCCAATCCTCCACCTTGAGGTCAACGCCGATGTGGCGGGCGATGGCGATGAGGTGGGGCGGGCAATTGGTGGAGCCGCCGATGGCGGAGTTGACGACGATGGCGTTTTCAAAGGCCTCGCGGGTGAGGATCTTTGACGGGGTGAGATTCTCGGCAACCATGGCGACGATGCGGCGTCCGGTTTCGTAGGCCATCTGGCCGCGTTCGCGGTAGGGGGCGGGAATGGCGGCGCAGCCGGGCAGCGACATGCCGAGGGCTTCGGCGAGGGAGTTCATCGAAAGCGCCGTGCCCATGGTGTTGCAGTGGCCGGCGGAGGGGGCGGAGGCGACGACCATGTCGACGAACTCGCTGTAGTCGATTTCGCCGGCGGCGTGGAGGCGGCGGGCCTCCCAGACGGCCATGCCGCTGCCGGCCGGTTTGCCTTTGAAGTAGCTGTTGAGCATGGGGCCGCCGCTCAGGACGATGGCCGGGATGTTCACGGTGGCGGCGGCCATAATGCAGGCCGGGGTGGTCTTGTCGCAGCCGGTGGTGAGGACGACGCCGTCGAGCGGGTAGCCGTGGAGGATTTCGGTGAGGGTGAGATAGGAGAGATTGCGATCGATGGAGGCGGTGGGACGGCGGCAGCTTTCCTGGATGGGATGGGTGGGAAAGACGAGCGGCACGCCGCCGGCGTCGCGGATGCCATCGCGGAGGCGGCTGGCGAGATCGAGATGGATGCGGTTGCAGGGCGAGAGGTCGGAACCGGTCTGGGCGATGCCGATGATGGGTTTGCCGCCCTGTAACTCGTCCCGGGTGAGCCCGTAGTTAGTCATCCGTTCGAGATAGATGGCCATGTTAGCCGGGTCGTTGGGGTTATCGAACCAGGCGCGGCTGCGTAAGCGCCCTTTGATCTGCTCTTTCGGATCGGTAATCATAAGTTGCTGTTTCCTTACTCTTGGCTGCTCTGTTCGCGCGCCGCGCGGGTGGCCAGTTCGTCGCAGCGGTTATTGTCGGCGTGGTTGGCGTGGCCTTTGGTCCAGTGCCAGTGGGTGTGGTGGCGGGTGACCTGATGGTCGAGTTCTTCCCAGAGGTCCCGGTTGATGACGGGCGATTTGTCGGCCTTCACCCAGCCGCGTTTCTTCCAGCCGTGAATCCACTGGGTGATGCCGTTCTTGACATACTCGGAGTCGGTGGTGACGGTAACTTCGCACTGCTCCTTGAGGATCGCCAGGCCCTTGATGGCGGCGGTGAGTTCCATGCGATTGTTCGTCGTGGCTTTCTCGGAGCCGTACATCTCTTTGGTGTGCTCGCCAAAGCGGAGCACGCAGGCCCAGCCGCCCGGGCCGGGGTTGCCGAGGCAGGCGCCGTCGGTGATCAACTGCACTTTCTTCACGCAGCCACCAGTTCGCCGGCAAAGAAGCGGTCGACGAGGCTGCGGATCTCCTGCGCGGACTTGGCGTGATAGATTTCAACGCGCAGTTTGGCGCCGTTGCGCACCCCGTGCGTGAAGTAGCTGGCGAACTGCTTCATCTTGCCGATCGTGTCGGGGATCTCCTCTTCGTCGAGCATGCGGTAGTACCGGCTCATGATCTCATAGCGGTCCATTTCGCTGGGCTCCCAGTATTCGCCGGTGGCGAGATACTCGCCGATCTGGCGGAAGATCCAGGGATTGGAGGAGGCCGCGCGACCGATCATCACCGCGTCGCAGTTGGTCTGCCGGTACATGCGGACGGCATCTTCGGGGGTAAGAATATCGCCGTTGCCGATGACAGGGACCTTGACGGCATCCTTGACCTCGGCGATGCGGGTCCAATCGGCGGAGCCGGAATAGCCCTGCTCGCGGGTGCGGGGATGCAGCGCCATGGCGGCGACGCCGATGTCCTCGGCCATCCGGGCCATTTTGACGTGGACGAGTTCGCGGTCGTTCCAGCCGGCGCGGAACTTCATGGTCAGGGGGATTTTGATGGCCGCTTTGACACTTTCGAGGATGTTGCGGACGAGGTCAAGATCCCGCAGGCAGCCCGAGCCGCCGTTGCATTTGGTTACCTTCTTGACCGGGCAGCCGAAGTTGATGTCGACCGCGTCGAAGCCGATATCTTCGCAGATGCGGGCCGCTTCGGCCATCACCTTGGGGTCGGATCCGAACAGTTGCGAGCTGATCGGGTGCTCTTCGGGCTCAAAGAGCAAGTAGTTGAAACTTTTCTTGCGTCTGCCACCATCTGACCCTACAACGCCGTGTGAACTGGTGAACTCGGTCATAATGAGGCCACAGTGGCCCTGATTCCGGATCAGGCGGCGGAAGACAGTATCGGTGATGCCCGCCATGGGCGCCAGAACGGTCGCCGGTTGAATAGGAACCGGGCCCATGGCGTAGCCGCGCGGAAAGTCGATAACCTGCATCTCTCCATTGTACGAACGCCCATTGTAGGAACGAAAGAGGGTCCGATCATGAAAAAGTGCATTCTTGTCTTGAGTTTGGCGGTAGCCGTGGGCGCCGTGTCTTCTTGTACAAAGCCGGCCGCCGCTCCACAGGCCGCCGCGACTGCCGATGCGCCGATTGAAGCCCAGCCGCTCGGTTCGGCTCCACCGCCGAGTGCGCCCGCGGCGGCGCCGCCACCGGTGCGCGAACACGCCTTTAAACCGGTGGCGAAGCGGCCCGGCGCGGCTTCCGCTCCGGCTGTAGATGCCGCGGCGTCCGCCACGCCCCGGCCGGTGCCGGTACCGGTGCCGGTGCTCAATTCGCCGGTCGCCGAACCGGCGGCACCGGTAGCCCAAACGCGCCCCGCGGCTCCGCCGCCCCCGCCACCTCCGCCGCCGCCGGAACCGATGAAGGTAACGCTCAAGGCGGGTTCGGTGATCGCCATCCGTCTGGGCGAGACGCTCGACAGTGAGAAGAACGCGACGGGCGACTCGTTTAGCGCGTCGCTGGCCGAACCGCTCGTGATTGATGGGTTTGTGATTGCCGAGCGCGGGGCGCGGGTGAGCGGCAAGATCGTGGACCGGGAGCGGGCGGGGAGGGTGAAGGGGGTAGCGGTTCTGCAGTTGGCCTTGACCGAGATCACTACGGCGGACAATCAGCGGGTGCCGATTGTGACCGATGCCTTTCTGCAGAAAGGTCCGGACACCACCAAGAGTGACGCCGCGAAGGTAGGCATCGCCACCGGGATTGGCGCAGCGATCGGCGCGATCGCGGGCAAAGGGAAAGGGGCGGCGATAGGCGCCGGAGCGGGCGGGGCGGCGGGCGCCGGAACGGTACTGGCCACCCGCGGCAAACCAGCTGTGCTGCCCGCCGAGACGCTGCTCCGGTTCCAGGTCACGCAAGCGGTGACCATCACCGAGAAGCTCTGAAGCCGGCTTACTGAACGGACTTCTGGAGGATGGAAATCACTTCGCTGCCGCCAAAGGCGGTTTTTCCCACGACAACGCCCTGGAAGATAAATCCCTGCTCTCCGGCCTGACTTAGCTCTTTCTGCATGGTCGAGGTTTTGGAGGTGGCGACCAGCTTGTACTGAATCCGGCCCGCTTTGCTGTCCGGGTTCAGTTCGAGAATCACGGCCACTTCCCTGCCCCCGAAGGTGGAGGCGAACACCGTCTGGCCACAATAAGCGAAACCCTCTTCTCCCGCCTGATTGAGCTCCTTTTCGAGGGTCGAGGTTTTTGAGGTCGCCACCAGCTTATACTTCCGACCCTTCGTGGCGACGTTAGCATCTTTCTTCATGATCGAGATCACCTCACTGCCGCCAAAAGCAGACTCTCCGCCCATGACGCCGGCGAAGATATAGCCTTCGGCAGCGGCGGCGTTGAGTTCCTTTTCCATCGTGGAAGTCTTGCTGGTCGCCAGGACGCGATAGTCCAGCTTGGCCTCGGCCGCGGTGAGGAGGCCAGCCGTGAGGATGAGGGCAGAGAGGAGTCGAAAGCGCACTCCGGTATTGTAGCTTGCCGATCATCGCGTCCACCGACGCCAGCGGGCGCGGCAAATGGCTGATGAGCCGGCAACCCGCACCGGCGGCCACCAAAAGCGCTTGCCGCCCAGGGGAGCCGGGCGGCAAGCAAAACCGTGACGGGCGCCGGGGGGGCGATTAGCGGGACGCCTGCAGATGGGCCTCCCGGACCGACTTTTGGAGGATCGAGATTACTTCCGAGCCCCCAAAGACGGTATTGCCGACTACCACGCCCTGAAACAGAAAGCCCTGCTCGCCCGCCGGGCTCAGTTCCTTCTGCATGGTCGAAGTCCGGGCGGTTGCGGCGAGCTTGTACTCAATCCGGGTCCCTTTGTTCTCCGGGTTGTACTCGAGAACCAACGCGACTTCCCGGCCCCCAAAGGTCGTACTGTAGATGGTTTGGCCGCAGTAGGCGAAACCCTCCTTACCCGCATCATTCAACTCTTTGGCGAGGGTGGAAGTTTTCACCGTCGCGAGCACTTTGTACCTGCGGCCCGTAACCGGCTGGTTGATATCTTTCTTCATCACTGTAACCATCTGATTCCCGCGGAAGGCAGACTCGCCCCCCATGGCCCCGGCGAAGACATAGCCCTCGGCGGCAGCCTCGTTAATCTCTTTTTCCATGGTCGAGGTTTTGTTCGTGGCGAGGACCCGGTAGTCGAACTTTGTGCCGGTGTCGGCGGCGGAAAGCGCGGAGACCGCGAGAGTCAGGAGAGAAAGGATTCGTAAAGACATATGGCTGTGGTACGCTTCGCGGGATGGTCGCGTTTCTATTCCGGGAATACTCAATTCGAAAGTTACGGCAGTTAACGCAACGTTTGGACATTTGCCTGGATCTGCTGACCGAGGAGCAGATCTGGCGGCGGGGCAGTGAGGCGGAGAATGCGGTGGGCAATCTGGTGCTGCATCTTACCGGCAACGTCCGGCAGTGGGCGGTGTCCGCGGTGGGTGGCGCCGGCGATATCCGCCGGCGGGAGGCTGAGTTTGCGGCCAAGGGCGGCGTCACCAAGGCGGAACTGCGGCAACAGCTCGGAGAGACGGTGGAGGCGGCGGTCGCCGTCTTCGCCGGTCTGAGCGAGGAGCGGTTGCTCGAGCGGGTGCAGGTGCAGGGCTATGATATTCCGGTGCTCGATGCCGTGTACCAGGTGGTCGATCATTTCGCCTTGCACGCCGGACAGATTCAACTTCTCACTAAGCTTTACACGCAGCGGGACCTGGGCTTTTATGCCCACCTGTCGCGGCCGGCGCATGGCGAACAGACCCCGTAGCCAAGGGCGCCCGCCGCGATACTCTAGAGAAGATTCCTCATGCTGCGTCCTCTCTGGCTGACGATCGCGACCGGTGTTTCCCTGCTCGGGCAGCCTGTCGATTCCAAGTTTTTTGAAGCGCGGATTCGTCCCGTGCTGGCCACCCATTGCTACTCCTGCCACTCGGCCAAGAGCAAGGCGCCGATGGGGGGACTGGTGCTCGATACGAAAGACGGCCTGGCGGCGGGCGGCGTCAACGGTCCCATCGTAGCGCCTGGTAAACCAGCGGCCAGTCGTTTATTGACCGCGCTCCGCTATGCCGACCCGCATCTGCAGATGCCGCCCACAGGCAAGCTGGCGGCGGCGGTGATTGCCGATTTTGAAGCCTGGATTGCCGCGGGCGCCGTCGACCCACGCGCGGCAGCCGCGCCCGGCACTGTGACCACCCCGCTGCGCGGTATGAGTGTCGAGGCGGGCCGCCAGTGGTGGGCTTTTCAACCGCTGACCCCAGCGGCGGCGCCACCGGTGCGCCAAGCGGCATGGCCGCGCAAGCCGCTCGATGCGTTTGTGCTGGCCAAACTGGAAGCCGGCGGCTTCCGTCCCTCGCCCGCGGCGGACCGGCGGACGCTGGTGCGCCGCGCCTACATAGACCTGGTCGGTTTCCAACCAACCTACGAAGAGGTCGAGGCCTTCGCGGCCGATCCTTCCCCCGAGGCCTGGCCCAAGCTGATCGATAAACTGCTGGCGCTGCCCCAGTACGGCGAACGTTGGGGCCGCCACTGGATGGACGTGGCCCGCTACGGCGAGGACAACGCCACGGCCGAAGCGACCAACCAGCCCTACCCCTACGCCTGGCGTTACCGCGACTGGATCATCGAGGCGATCAACCGCGACGTCCCCTACGACCGTTTCGTGAAGCTGCAGTTGGCGGCCGACCTGATGCCGGATGCGCCGCGCGGCGACTGGCGGGCGCTGGGCTACCTGGGCGCCGCGCCGGTCTATCACAAAGACCAGCGCTTGTCGGCCGATGTCATCGGCGGCTTTCTGGCCGATGACTGGGACGAGCGGATCGACGCCGTGACGCGCGGTCTGCTGGGCATGACCGTCGCCTGCGCCCGCTGCCACGACCATAAGTTCGATCCGATTCCCACCAAAGACTACTACGGGCTGGCCGGCGTGTTTGCCTCGACGGCACGCACCGAACGGCCGCTGTTCGCCGTCGACCCGGCCGTTGAAGCCCGCTATCTGTGGGTGCAGCGGCGGCTGATCGATCTGCGCTACTCGGCCAACCTGCTGACGAATGAAGCCTCTACGGTGGTGGGCAGCGAGCAGCGGGTCGCCAAATGGAAGGCCGAGATTGAGACGCTGAAGAGCGAAGTGCTGACGCTGCAGGCGCGGTATCCGGCGCTGGTCGCCAGCCTGGAGCGCTACTGGGCTCCGCCCGAGCCGCGCGGCGCCGGGCCGCGGCGCCGGGGCAATGCGGCTTCGACCGAACCGTTCATGAACGCTGTCTATGACGCGGCCCAGTATGTTGACGGGACCGACGCGCACTACACCTTTCTCGACTACCGGCCGGGCGAGGCGCGGGATGTGCCCGTGTTTCGCAACGGCAACGTGGCAACGCCGGGCGAGATCGTTCCGCGGCACTTCCTGACGGTGCTGGCCCGCGGCGACAACCGGTTGGGCCCGGGCTCGGGACGCCGGGAACTGGCCGAAAGGATCTTTACCGATGCCGCCCCGCTGGCCGCGCGCGTGATGGTGAACCGGGTATGGGGCTGGCACTTCGGCCGGCCGCTGGCCGCAACGGCGAGCGACTTTGGCGTGCAGGGTGAGGCGCCGACGCATCCCGAGCTGCTGACCTATCTGGCGGCGGAGTTCGTTGCGCACGGATGGTCGCTCAAATGGCTGAACCGCGAGATCATGACCTCGGCGGCTTACCAACAGGCCAACCGCTCCCGGCCGGAGATGAAGAAGGCCGATCCCACCAACACGCTGGTGTGGCGGATGGCGCCGCGCCGGATGGATATTGAGTCCTACCGCGATAGCCTGCTGCGCGCCTCCGGACGGCTGAACTATGCGGCGGGCGGGCCTTCGCTCGAGCTGGAAGCGGTGGACAATTCGCGGCGCACCGTTTACGGCCGGATCAGCCGGAATCGACTGAGCGCCCTGCTCAAGAACTACGACTTTCCGGATCCGATGCAGAGCAGCGGCGGCCGCGATCTGACAACCACCTCGCTGCAGCAGCTGTTTGTGCTGAACAGCCCGTTTGTGCAGGAGGCGGCGACCGCGGCGGCACGGGCCGTCGAACCGGTACCGACCGAAGCACGGCGCCTGCGGGAGTTGTACCGCCGACTCCTGGCCCGCGACCCGGATGCGGCCGAGTTGGAACTGGCGCGGAGCTTCCTGGCCCACGGCACGCTGGCCGGATATGCGCAGGTGTTGTTATCGACTAACGAGGTGATCTTATGGCCTTAGCACGGAGAGAGTGGATCCAGGCGGCGTTTGGGCTGCTGGGGAATCTTGGGATCGGAACGGCGATGGGCCACTACACGGGCCACCGGACACCGGGCCGGGCCAAGCGCGTCATCAGCCTGTTTCTGGCCGGCGGACCGTCGCAGGTGGACCTGTTCGATCCTAAGCCGCTGCTCAGGAAGTATCAGGGCCAGCGGCCGGGCGGCGTTGAACTGCGCACGGAGCGGCAGACCGGCGGGCTGCTGCCTTCCCCGTTTTCGTTCTCGCGCCAGGGGCGGAACGGGGTGGAGGTAAGCGACATTCTGCCCCGGCTCGGCGCCGTAATCGACGACATCAGCGTGATCCGCTCGATGTACTCGTTCAACCCGACCCATACCCCGGCCTCCAGCCTCTATCACACGGGCACCATCCTCGCCAACCGCCCCTCGATCGGTTCGTGGGTCTCCTACGGGCTGGGCGCCGAGAACCAGAACCTGCCTTCGTTCGTGGCGCTGAACGCGAACGGCCCGGCGGCGCGGTCGGCGTTTCTGCCGGCCGAACATCAGGGAATGCCGTTAAGCATCGCCGACCTCGAGCCGGAAAAGATGATTCCCAATCTCCGGAACCAGCGGCTTAACGCCGAGGCCCAACGGCAGCATCTCGACGCCGTACAAGCGCTGAACCGGCGTTTTAACGAGAGCTTCGGCGAGGACGAATATCTGGCGGGACGGATCGCCTCGATGGAGGCTGCCTACCGGATGCAGTTCGCCGCGCTCGACGCCTTCGACGTCCGCAAGGAGACGGCCGAAACACGGGCGCTCTACGGTGAGACCACGCTGGGCAATGGCTGCCTGCTGGCGCGCCGGCTGGTGGAGCGGGGCGTGCGCTACGTCAGCGTGGGTTTTGGCGACTGGGACGACCATAAGGGCATCGAGGCAGCCTACCAGAAAAAGATTCCGGCCATGGACCAGGCGGCCGCCGCGCTGATCACGGACCTGAAGCGCCGGGGGATGCTCGAGGAGACGATCGTCGTCTGGGGTGGTGAGTTTGGCCGCACCCCGGTATCGGAGAGCGGCACCGGGCGCGACCACAACCCGTACGGCTTCACGATGTGGGTAGCGGGCGGCGGATTCCGCGGCGGTATCGCGCACGGCGCCACGGATGATTTCGGCTTCAAGGCGGTCGAAAATCGCGTCTCCATTCACGATCTCCACGCCACGATGCTCTACGCCCTGGGGCTCGACCACACGCAATTGACCTATCGCTACGCCGGGCGGGACTTCCGCCTGACCGACGTGTTCGGCACGGTCGTCAAAGGGATTCTGGCCTAGCGATGTTGCGCATTACGGGGGTCACCATTCATCAGCTGCGGGCGCCGCTCAGCCGCCGCTTTGGCTGGTCGCTGAACTGGACCGCGACGCGAACGGCGACTCTGGTGGAGGTATCGACCGACGCCGGGCTGACCGGATGGGGCGATGGTTACTGGGGTGGCCAGCGGTTGATGGATCATCCGGAGCTGGTGATTGGGCGGAGCCCGTTTGCCGTCGAGGCGATCTTTGACGATCTGCGGCCCGCGGCGGGGCACCAGACGCGGCGCGGCGAGCCGACGGCGGGCGGTCTCGACCAGGCGCTGTGGGACCTGTGTGGGCAGGCCACCAGCCAGCCGGTGTGCGATCTGCTCGGGCCGCGGCACCGCAGCGAGGTGCAGCCCTATCTGACGGCGCTCTACCGGCAGGACTGGCCCGACCTGGCGGCGGGGTTGGCCGAGGAGGCGGTCGGCTGGCGGGAGCAGGGCTGGACGCGGATGAAGATGAAGATCGGCTATGACCCGGTGACGGACCTGGCGGCGGTACGAGCGATGCGGCGGGCGTTGGGAGAGGGGATCGGCCTGGGGGTGGACGCCAACTGCGCCTACGACGCCGGCACGGCGCTGGCGCTGGGCGCCCGGATGGAAGAGCTGAATCTGCTGTGGTGGGAGGAGCCGCTGCTGGCCGATGACCTGGCGGGTTACGACCGTCTCAGCGCGGGACTGCGGATTCCCCTGGCCAGTGGGGAGACGATGAGCATGGACCGGCTGATCCTCGACTACGTGCAACCGCGGCGGGTGGCGATTCTGCAGCCGGACCTGGAGACCGTGGGCCTGACCGGGGGCCGCCGCCTTTCGCAACTGTGCTGGTTGAACCGCATTCGTCTGGTGCCTCACAACTGGGGGACGGCCGTGCGCACGGCGGCCACGCTGCACTGGCTGGCGGCGACTCCGCCACTGACGCCGGCGCTGGCGGGCGCCGAGATGCTCTTTGAGTTCGACCAGACGGAGAGTCCCTTCCGCGATGCGGTGGTCCGGGAGCCGGTGCGGCCGGTCCGCGCGGGCGGCCCCATCGCGGTGCCCAGCGGGCCGGGACTCGGTATTGTCGTCGATCCCGCAGCGGTGGCCGCGTTCACGGAGCGGCGGATCGAGATTCGGTAGGGGCGCCATGGAGAACAGAAGCTACGAGTGGCTGACCATGGAAGGCGATGGTCCCGTGGCCACCATCACCCTGAACCGGCCGCAGCGGCGGAACGCGCTCTCGCTGGGTCTGATGCGGGAGCTGCTCGACTGCCTCGATGCGGTCGCGGCGCGGCCGCGCGAGGTACGCGCCGTGGTGCTGGCGGCGGCGGGGGAGGTCTTCTCCTCCGGCCATGACCTGCGGGAGCTATCCGGCGGCGAGGAGGCCGACTACCGGGAGTTGTTCACCGTCTGCAGCGCACTGATGCAGCGGCTGCAGACGATTCCGCAGCCGGTGATTGCCGCCGTGCAGGGGTTGGCCACGGCGGCCGGTTGCCAGTTGGTGTGTTCGTGCGACCTGGCCGTGGCGAGCGAGCGGGCCGCGTTTGCGACGCCGGGCGTGAAGATCGGGCTGTTTTGCTCGACGCCCATGGTGGCGCTGACGCGGGCCGTGGGCCGGAAGCGGGCCATGGAGATGCTACTGACGGGACGCGTCATCGATGCCCCGACGGCGGCCGCGTGGGGCATAGTCAACCACGTCGTGCCGCACGAAACGCTGGCTGCCGAGGCGCACCGGCTGGCCGGTGAAATCGCCGCCGCCAGCGCGGCCACGGTGGCGATTGGCAAGCGGGCATTTTATAGCCAGATCGACCTCGACCAGGCTGCCGCCTACGAGTACGCAAGCCAAGTGATGACCCAAAACGCGAAGGCGGCCGATGCGCAGGAAGGCATCGAAGCCTTCCTCGCCAAGCGGCCGCCGTGTTGGCGAGAGTGAGCCGCCCGGTTAGCCGTCCAGCCCCACCATCGAGCCGTCCGGCGCTACATCGAGATGCAGCGCCGCCGGCGTTTTGCCCAGGCCCGGCATCAGACTCATACTGCCGGAGACGGCCGTGACAAAGCCCGCCCCGGCGCGCAGATACGCATCGTTGACCGTGAATTCGAACCCTTCCGGCGCCCCGAGCAGCTTCGGGTTGTCCGTGAATGAGTACTGCGTTTTGGCCACGCAAACGGGCAGATGGCCGAAGCCATCGGCCTCCATCTTGCGTAGCTTGCGGGTGGCGGCGGGGCTGATGGTCACCGCGCCAGCCCGATAGATTTTGGTGGCCACGCGGCGGATCTTGTCGGAGAAAGACAGTTCCGGCTCATATAGCGGACGCGCGTCGCCACCCTCGGCCGCGACGACGAGTTCGGCCAGTTCCCTGCCCCCCTCGCCGCCCTGGCCGTAGAGTTCGCTGACGGCGCACGGGACGTTGAGGGTGCCGCGGCAGTAGTCCACGAGCCAGGCCAGATGGGCCGGATCGTCCTTCGGGAAGCGATTGACCGCCACCACGACGGGCACGCCGAACGAGCGGGTGTTTTCGACGTGGCGCGCGAGGTTGCCGATGCCGGCCGCCAGCGTATCCACGGTGACCTCCGCGCTGCCGCTCTGCGCGGCTACGGCGCGGACGCTGGCGACGATGACGGCGACCGAGGGGCGCAGACCGGTGGCGGGCATGACGATATCGAAAAATTTCTCGGCGCCCAGGTCCGCGGCAAAGCCGGTCTCGTTGACGACGTAGTCGGCCAGGCCCATGGCCATCCGCAGCGAAACCACGCTGGCGGTGCCGTGCGCGATGTTGGCAAACGGGCCGGAGTGGACAAAGGCCGGGGTGCCGTCGGTGGTCTGGGCCAGGTTCGGGTGGATGGCATCGGCGAGCAGCATCAACAGCGAACCGGTGATGCCCAGCTCCTCAGCCCGCACAAAGCGGCCCTGCCGCGTGGTGCCGACGACGATGTTGCCGAGACGGCGGCGGAGGTCATCGAGCGAAGAGGCCATTCCGAGAATCGCCATCATCTCCGAGGCCGCGGTGATGACGAAGTTCGCAACCCGGGGAGCGCCGTTAATGCGGCCCCCGAGCCCGGTAATCACCTCGCGCAGTGACCGGTCGTTGACGTCAACCGCGCGGGGCCAGTCGATCGATTGCGGGTCGATATCGAGCGGGTTGCCGTGGTAAAGGGAGGCATCGAGCAGCGCCGCGAGCGTATTCTGCGCGGCGGCGACGGCGTGGAAGTCGCCCGTGAAATGGACGTTGATGCGGTCGTGCGGCAGCACCTGCGAGCGGCCGCCGCCGGTGGCCCCGCCCTTCTGCCCGAAGACGGGGCCGAGCGAAGGTTGCCGCACGGTAGCCACGGCGTGCTTGCCGATCGCGGTCAGCGCCTGCGCGAGGCCGATGGTGGTGACGGTTTTGCCCTCTCCGTGTATGGTCGGCGAAACGGCCGTGACCAGAATCAGCTTGCCACGCTGGGGCGGCAGGTCCGCGAGCAGGTCGAGACGGACCTTGGCCATGTGGGGGCCGTACGTGTGCAGGTACTGAGAGGGCACGCCGAGGCGCGCGGCAACATCAACAATGGGCAGCATCAGGATACAGAATAGCGAGAAACGGGCGGCTTCGCGCTACCTCTTGGCCGCCTCCGGGCTATCCGCCCCACAGCTCCTTCACCATGTGCTCTCCGCGCACAATAGTGGGGCGTTCGGCCCGCCCGTTGTGCGGATAGGTGAGTTGCAGATGGTCGAGGCCCAGGAGCCAAAGGATGGAGGCGTGGATGTCGCTGACGTGCGCCGGGCGCTCGGTGACGCGGAGTCCGATCTCGTCGGTCGCGCCGATGGTCTGCCCGCCCTGCACGCCGCCGCCGGCAAACCACATCGAAAAGCCCCAGGGGTTGTGATCGCGCCCGTTACCTTTCTCGTTGAACGGGGTGCGGCCAAATTCGCCGCCCCAGACGACGAGAGTCTCCTCTAACATCCCCCGGCGCTCCAGGTCTTCAAGCAGCGCTGCTACGGGTTGGTCGGACGCCTTGCACCACTTCTTGTGGTTACCCTCCAGATTCGTGTGCGCGTCCCAGCCGCTGCCCGAACCGCAGTAGAGTTCGACAAAACGGACGCCGCGCTCGACCAAGCGCCGGCCCAACAGGCAGTTGCGGCCAAAGACGGCAGTCTCCGGGTTGTTCAACCCATACATCTCTTTGGTCTGCTCGGTCTCCTGCGACAGGTCCACGGCCTCGGGGCCGGACTTCTGCAGGGCGTAGGCGAGTTCGAAGCTGCGGATGCGGGCTTCAAGACCCGTATCGTCCTCGCGGCCGAGCGCGTATTCGCGGTTTTGGGCGTCGAGAAATGCCAAGCGCGCGCGCTGCCGCTCGTCGCTCTGGCCTTCGGCCAGCTTGGTGTTAAGAATCGGGTTCGGCCCTTGCCGGAAGAGCGTCCCCTGGTAGACGGCGGGCAGGAAGCCGCTGCCCCAGTTCTTGGCGTTGCCGAAGGGCTCCCGCTCGTCGATCATGCTGACAAAGGTCGGCAGGTTCTTATTCGCCGTACCCAGGCCGTAAGTTACCCAGGCCCCTAAACTCGGCCGCCCCGAGAGAATATCTCCCGTGTTCATTTGACTTACCCCGCCCGCATGGTTCAAACCATCGGATTGGCAGGACCGGAGTACGGCCAACTTATCGGCGTGGCGGGCGATGTGCGGGTAGAGTTCGCTGATCCAGATACCGCCCTTGCCGTGCTGCTTCCACTGGCGCGGGCTACCCATGAGCGTGTTATTCGCCGTGCCCATGGCCGTGATCACCTTTCCGAAGCTGGTGGGCATGGGTTGGCCGTGCCTCTCATTGAGCTTGGGCTTGGGGTCAAACAGGTCGATGTGGCTCGGCGCGCCCTCCATGAAGAGGAATATAACGGCCTTCGCCTTGGGCTGATGATGCGGCTTGCGGGCGACTGTCGGGTCGTGCCGCGGCGCGGCGGCGGCCTCTTCGGCCAGCATCGAGGCCATGGCGATAGCGCCTAAACCGCTGCCGGCGCCGCGCAACAGCGCACGGCGCGTGAGATCGAACTGGGAAGGATTGGCCATTAGTCGATATACAGGAACTCACTCGCGCTGAGTAGGTTCAAACACAGATCTTCGAGCGCACCCTGGGCGCTGCCCGCCAGCTTCGTCTGCGCGGTGAGGAACTCCCGGCTGCGGCGCATCTCCGCCTCGGTCGGCGCACGGCCCAGCGTGAGCCGGTAGGCCCGCTCGGCCAGCGAATCCTGGCTCTGGCCGGGGTCGTTACCCACGCGCTGCGCCAAGGCTCGCGCAAATCTTGCCGCCGCCTGCCCGTTCATCAGCTCCAGCGCCTGGTCGGCCGTCACGGTCTCCTGGCGCCGCCCGCAGCTTTCAAACGCGAGCGGCGCGTCGAAGCTTTCGAGCATGGGATAGCGAACCAGCCGCCTGGCGAAGATATAGACGCTGGCCCGGTTCTCGTCGGCATCGCCCGTCGATTTGCGCCAATGCCGCCCCTCCTGAATCTCCGTTCCAGCCGGCACACTGGGAAACACGCCCGGGCCGCCCATGGTCCGGTCGAGCAGGCCGGAGACCGCCAGCATCGAGTCCCGGATAGCCTCGGCTTCGAGACGCCGCCGCGGGTACCGCCACAGCAGCTTGTTCTCGCCATCGGCCGCGGCCGGCTCGGCCCGGAGATCGGAAGACTGCCGGTAAGTGGCACTCAGCACAATGCGCTTATGGAGTTTCTTGAGGCTCCAGCCATCGGCGCCGGTAAATGTCGCGGTCAACCAATCGAGTAACTCGCGATGCGTGGGGCGCTCGCCCATCAGCCCGAAGTCATTCGGCGTACCGGCGATGCCCCGGCCGAAATGATAGTGCCAGATGCGGTTGACGATGACGCGGGTGGTCAGTGGATTGTTGGGGTCCGCCAGGGCGTTGGCGAGCGCGGTTCGCCGGCCGCTCGAGTTCAACTCGGGCCGGGCGACCACTTTGGCCGGCGCCGGATCGAGAATGCTGAACAAACCGGGGGCCGTCTGTTCCATCGTGGCGCCGACGGCGCCTGCGCGCAGGACGTGCGTGGCCGGCGCCTCCACGCCCTGGTCGCGCATCACCTGCGCGAGCGGCAGCGGCGCGGGAAGCAGATGCTTGTACTCGTCCAGTTGCTTGAGCAACTTCTGATACTCGGCCTTGATTTGGGGGGTGCCTTTCTTGCCGACTACCGTATTGTCGTCCACCTCGACCTGCGTGATGGCCTTGTGGTAGATCTGCCAGTCCATGGGCGAGCGCTTCGCCGGGTCGCGGTAGAGCACCTCCTGCACGGCTTCGGGGAACCGCTCGGTGTACTCTTTGCGGTAGGCCGCGCGGGGGGCGGCGAGCAGGGCGGCGATCTGATCGAGCACCGGCTTGGCGGCGGCTTCGTAGCGCTCCCTCTGCGCGTGGTAAGCGGCAATCTCGGACGCCGTCGCTACCGGGGCGCCGTCGTCAATCCGGAGGTTGGCGAAATAGGCCTGCAGCCGGTAGTAGTCGCGGTGAAGCAGCGGGTCGAACTTATGATCGTGACAGCGGGCGCAAGCCAGCGTGACCCCTAAAAAGGCATAGGCCGTGTTGTCCGTCAGGTCGTTGAGTAACTCCTGACGCCGGAGATGAATATTCGCCTGGTTGAACTCATCTTCAAACAAGCGCAGGTAGCCGAGACCGGGCAGCGCCTTGGGATCACCGGGATAGAGTTCGTCGGCGGCAATCTGCTCTTTGATAAACCGATCGAACGGTTTATCTTCATTCCAGCTCTGGATCACCCAATCGCGGTACCGCCACATGTTCGGGCGCGTGTCGTCCTGCTTGAAGCCGTCGCTATCGGCGTAGCGGACCACGTCGAGCCAGTGCCGGCCCCAGCGCTCGCCGTAGCGGGGATTGGCGAGCAGGCGGTCCACCAGACGCTCTTCGGCGCCGGGCCTGTTGTCGCTCAGAAACGCCTGCGCTTCGGCAGGGGTCGGGGGCAAACCGGTAAGGTCGAGGGTCACCCGACGCAGAAACACTTCGCGGCTGGCCGGGGGCGAAGGACGCAAACCCTTCGCTTTCAACTTGGCATAGACAAAATGGTCGATTTCGTTCCGCACCCATGGCTGGGCCTCGCCATCCACCGCCGGCGGGGGGCTCGCCTTC
>JADCJL010000093.1 GCA_020247055.1 Acidobacteriaceae bacterium
CAGGAGACTTACATGTCATTGAATCGGCGTCACTTCTTTTACGGCAGCCTGCTTGCGGGCGCTGTCCCCACCGGCGGCTTCGGCTCCACCCCCTCGCTCAAATCCCTCGGCTACAAATCGCCCAACGAAAAGCTCAACTTCGCCGCCATCGGCTCCGGCGGCCAGGGCGCCAGCAACATCCGCGCCGCCGCGCCCACCGAAAACATCGTCGCCCTCTGCGACGTCGATGATCGCCGCGCCGCCCAAACCTTCAACGCCTTCCCCAAAGCCTCCAAGCACCGCGACTTCCGCGTCATGCTCGACAAGGAAGCCAACAATATCGACGCCGTCATCATCGCCACGCCCGACCACATGCACGGCATGGCCGCCATGTGGTGCATGGAGCGCAAAAAGCACGTCTACGTGCAAAAGCCCCTCGTCCGCACCATCTGGGAGGCCCGCCAGGTCCGCGCCGCGGCCGCCAAGTACGGCGTCGCCACCCAGATGGGCAACCAGGGCTACTCGAACGAGGGCACGCGCCAATGCGCCGAAATCATCTGGAATGGCGACATCGGCAAGGTGAACGAGGTCCACGCCTGGTCCGATCGCCCGCTCTGGCCCCAGGGCATCACCGAGATCCCCAAAGAAGACGCCGTCCCCGCCGGCCTCGATTGGGACCTCTGGCTCGGCGTCGCCGAAAAGCGCCCCTTCACCGCCGGCGGCGCCACCAAGCCCGACCGCTGGGACGGCTTCTTCTACCAGCCCTTCAACTGGCGCGGCTTCTACGACTTCGGCGCCGGCGCCCTCGGCGACATGGCCTGCCACATCCTCGGCGCGCCCAACATGGCCCTTCACCTGTCGCAGCGCAAAATCGTCGGCGTCGAGTGCATCCGCAAGGAAGGCGTAAGCCCCTTCCAGTTCCCGAAAGCATCGGTCATCCGCTTTGACTTCGCGCCCTACGAAGATATGCCCGCGCTGCAGGTGTTCTGGTACGACGGCCTCAAATCCAGCCCGAAGGTCGAAGGCGTCCCCGCCAACGAATGGCTCGGCGACCCACCCATGCTCCGGGCCACCGGCGGGCAGGGAAGACGGCCGCAAGCCCCCGGCCCCCAACCCGGCGTCGCCGACTTCCGTTCCCCCGGTCGCGTCTACTCAAAGAGCGCCTTTGAGGCCCTCGAAGCCCCCGGCGCCCAACTGCAGTTCCCTACGCCCAACGGCAGCGTCTTCAAAGGCGACAAGGGCCTGCTCACCACCGGTACTTATGGCGAAGTCACTCGCCTGCTGCCCGTGGCCAAAATGCGCGACTACACCATGCCCGCGCCGCTGCTCACCCGTTCCCCCGGCCACATGCGCGACTTCATCCGCGCCTGCAAGGGCGGCGATCCGGCCTGCTCCAACTTCGAAGTCGCCGCGCCGTTCGTCGAATGGATGTTACTCGGCGTCATCGCCCTGCGCCACGAAGGCAAGCTCGAATACGACCCGGCCAAGATGCGCATCACCAATAACCCCGAAGCCAACAAACTCCTGCGCCCCACCTTCCGCAAAGGCTGGGACTTCCATCCGGTCAAAATCAAAGGCTAACCGGAACCCCGACCCCGCGCTACGGCAACGGCAGCGCGGGGTCGGGGCCGGCGTCCTTGGGCGTCTCAATCGTCCGGATGATCTCGCGCCGCGCCACATCAATCACGTGCACCTTCCCCTGGCTCTGCACCCCCGAAAAGGCGTACTTACCATCCGCCGATAAGGTCAGCGACAGTGGCGGCCCACCCAGCGGCACCACCTTCGTCTCCTTCCGGCTCGCCACATCGGCAAACCCCACCGCCGACCCCTCGTTGCCGAGCGAATAGACCAGCGTCCGCCCGTCCGGCGTCAACGCCACGCGGTTCGGGTAAGTCGAGGTGGCAATCTCCCCAATTACCCGGTCCTTGCCCGTATCGACCAGCACAATCTTGTTACTCTCGGCGTTAGTCAGATAGATCGTCCGGCCATCCCGCGAAAGCACCCCGCCCTGCGGATACTTCCCCGTCGCGATCAACCGGACCTCCCCGCTGGCGATATCGATCGACGCCAGCGTCCCGCTGTTCGTGTTCGACACGTAGGCCCGCTTGCCCCCGGGGCCGAACAGCACCATGTGCGGCGACTTGCCCTGCACCTCGAACTTCCGCAGCACCTTCCGCTCTTTCGGGTCAATCAGCAGCAGCCCATCGGGATTCTCAATGGTCACCACCAACTGCCCCGTCTGCGGATGCACCGCCATGCCATGTGGCCGCCGATACTCGCCCAGGTCAATCACCCCGGTCTTCTGCCGCGTCGCCGCGTCGAGAATCGAAATGGTATTGCCGCCTTTGCCCGCGTACTGCATCCAGAGAATCCCGTTATCGGTAACATAGAGCGACTTACCATCCAGCGAACGAACAATCTCGTGCGGATAGACACCTACTTTCACTTCACTGGTACGCTCCCCGGTGAACTTATAAAAGCCCACCTTGCCCGAAACCTTTTCCACTACCGCCAGATCCGGCTGTGCTTGCAACGCAGCGGCCACGAAAAACAGAAAGAGACGCATAACGCCGCTAGCATATCGCACCATAATGGGGGGATGACTCGCCGGAACTGGCTGTGCGCCCTGGCCCCGCCCCTCGCCCTCGCCGAAGATTGGACCCCGCTCTTCGACGGCGCCTCCCTCAACGGTTGGAAGCCCGCCCCGTTTCCCGGCCAGGGCCCCGTCACCCTTCGCGACAGCAACATCATACTCGGCAAAGGCGACCGCATGACCGGCATCGTGCTCACCCGCCCCTTCCCCACCGTCGACTACGAACTGCGCTTTGAAGCCGCGCGCCTCGAAGGCAACGACTTCTTCGCCGGCCTGATTTTCCCCATCCAAAACGCCTTCTGTTCCTGGATCTGCGGCGGCTGGGACGGGTCCACCGTGGGCCTTTCGAATCTTGACGGCTTTGACGCCTCCGAAAACGAAACCTCCCTCGCCCGCGACTTCGTCCAAGGCCGCTGGTACCGCTTCCAACTCACCGTTACCAAAGACCGCCTCCGCGCCTCCATCGACGGCGCCACCATCATCGATCTCGACGTCCGCCGCCACGAGTTCTCCCTCCGCTTCGACGATACCGACCTCGCCCGCCCCCTCGGCTTCGCCTCCTACGGCACCGTCGGCGGCCTGCGCCAGATCGCGTGGCGCCGCACCGGATAGGATAAGCTGGTAGGTCGTAACGGGTTGCCCCAAGGCAAGGAGAGTAAGGAAGTCAATCTATGAATCGTCGATTTTTTATCATGAGTTCCGTGGCGGGCCTGTCCGCCGCGCAGACCACCCGGACCAACGCCAGCCCCAACGATACCGTACGCGTGGCCGTGGTCGGCTGCGGCGGCCGCGGTGCGAGCCACATGGGCGCCTGGACCTCGCTGCCCAACGTCCAACTGGCCGGCTTGGTCGATGTGGACGACAGCCACTCCGAGCGCTACATCGGCCAACTGCAGCGCCGCAATCTGAATCCCGTTCCCACCTACCGCGATATCCGCAAGGTGCTCGATGACAAAAACGTCGACGCCGTCTCCATCGCCACCCCGAACCACTGGCATACCCTCCAGACCATCTGGGCCTGCCAGGCCGGCAAAGACGTCTACGTCGAAAAGCCCTGCTCCCACAACGTCTTTGAAAGCCGCCAGATCGTCGCCGCTGCCCGCAAATACGGCCGCCGCGTCCAGCAGGGCAGCCAGAGCCGCTCCTCACCCGCTCTCCAGGAAGCCGTGCAGAAGATGCGCTCGGGCGAACTCGGCGACGTCTACATGGCCCGCGGCCTCTGCTTCAAGTCCCGCAACACCATCGGCAAGACCCCCGTCGAACCCGTGCCGCCCGGTGTCGACTACGACATGTGGACCGGCCCGGCCCCGCTCCGGCCCTTCACCAAGAACCGCTTTCACTACAACTGGCACTGGTTCTGGGACACCGGCAACGGCGACCTCGGCAACCAGGGCATCCACGAAGTCGACATCGCCCGCTGGGGCCTCGGCGTTACCCACCCGACCAAGGTCAGCTCCATGGGCGGTAAGTTCATGTTCGACGATGACCAGGAAACGCCGAACACCCAGATGTGTACGTTCGAGTTCAACGTCGGCGGCAAAACGAAGTTCATGAGCTTTGAAGTGCGCCACTGGTTGAGCAACCACGAAGCAGGCATCGGCGGCGAAAAGCCAGGCAACACCATCGGCAACACCTTCTACGGTTCAGAAGGCTACCTCGTCATCGACGGCTATAACAAGTACTACACTTTCATGGGCAAAGAAGGGCGGCCCGGCCCCGCGCGGGTCGAACGCGACACCCACTTCGCCAACTTCATCAACGCGGTTCGTAGCGGTAAATCCACCGACCTCACGGCCGAGATTGAAGAAGGTGCGCTATCGTGCGTGCTCGTCCACCTGGCCAACATCTCCTTCCGCCTCGGCCGCACCCTCAACTGGGACGAAAAGACCTGGACCGTCAAAGGGGACCCCGAAGCGACCGCCATGCTCACCCGGAACTACCGCAAACCCTACGTCGTTCCCGAGAAGGTCTAACTCACCCGTTATCCCCAAACGCCGCGCCTCCCATCCCGGGGGCGCGGCGTTTGCCTTCTCCGTCCCTATTGCGAAAGCGCGAACGTCATCACGTTCGCCCCCGCGGCCAACGTAACATACTGCCTGCCATTAACACTGTAAGTCATTGGCGAGGTCTTGATCGTCGCCTGCAGGGGCACCCGCCACAGCGTCTTCCCGTTCCGCTCATCGGCCGCCACAAAATATCCGCTCGGATCACCGTAGAACAGCAGCCCCCCGGCCGTCCCCAGCAACCCCGCCACCCGCTTGCCGTCCACCGGCCCCGTCAGCGGCACCTCCCACGCAATCGCCCCCGTCTCAATGTTCAGCGCCCGCAGATACTTCCGGCCCGGATCCTCCGGCGGCCGCGCCGTCTTCCAACTACCCGGCAGCAGATTCACCGTGCACTTCTCAATCGCAATAATCGTATAAAGTTTCGTCGTCGGGCTCCACGTCGTACCGTTCCAGTTAGTCGCATGGTCCGGGCAGCCCAACTCGCTCGGCGGCAGCTTCTGCGGACGCCCGTCCGGCCCAATCCCGCTTGCCCAAGTCAGCCGATGGAGAAAGGACTTGCCCAGCAGCAGCTTCCCATCCGTCCGGTCGAACACATAGAAAAACCCGTTACGATCGGCATGCAGCAGCAGCTTCCGCGGCTGCCCGCGGTACACGGTATCGACGAGCACATTGGGTTCGGTCGCGTCCCAGTCGTGCGTATCGTGCGGCGTGAACTGATAGTGCCACTTTAGCTTCCCGTCGGCCGCGTTCAACGCCAGCACCGAGTCCGTATACAGGTTATCGCCCCCGCGCTGCCGGTCGTCCGAGTTCGGCCACGGGTTGCCGGTCGCCCAGTACAACGTATCGGTGGCCGGGTCATAGGAACCCGTCAGCCACGTCGACCCGCCGCCCAGCTTATGCCCTCCGCCGACCCAGGTCTCAATCCCCGGCTCCCCGTCCGCCGGCACCGTCCAATGCCGCCAAACCCGCTCGCCCGTCGCGCCCCTATAGGCCGAAACAAAGCCGCGAATCCCCCAGTCGCCGCCCGCCACCCCGACCACCACCATGTCCTTCACCACCAGCGGCGCAATCGTCCCGCCGTACTTCTGCGGCTCATCCCACAAGACCGCCTCCCACACCAGCCGCCCCGTCACGCGGTTCAGCGCCAGCAGATGTGCGTTATCGGTCACAAAAAAGACGTTATCGCCCAGCAGCGCCACACCGCGGTTGGTCCCCAACGAAGGATCCGACACTAGACCCGGCGTCCGCGGCCGCGCATACTGCCAGATCGGATGGCCTGTAACGGCCGAAACCGCATGCACCTGGTTGGGCCCTGTCAGGTACATAATCCCATCGGCTACCAACGGCACGGTTTCGAGGCCAAAATAACGCATGTTCTCATGGAAATACGGTGTATCCGGCAGAAACTGCGACCACAGCGGAATCGTGTACGACCACACTAACTGCAACTTAGAAACATTCGCCGCATTGATCTGCCGGAGCGGACTGTAACGATTGCCGTTCAGGTTGCCGTTGTAAGTCAGCCAATCGCCCGCAGCCGGGTTCTGAATCCGGGCAAACGAGATCGCGCCCGGCCCGGCGCCGGCCGGCGCCCCCGCCCCGGGCTTCACCCCGCTCAGCGAGCTCAGATACGCCAGCAGATCCTGCATCTCCTCCGCCGAAGCCTTCGCCGCCGGCATCGCCGAGGCCGTCTCTTCCATCACCCGCGTCCCCTCGTCCAACGCCATCGCATGCAGCCCGCCGCGCAGGTCCTGGATGCCGATCTCGTATGCGCTCCGGCTCCGCGCAAACCCGCGCAGCACGGGCGCCCCGGTCCGCTCCAACCGCACGACCTGATAGCCGGGCGCCAGTCGCGCGGACGGGTTCACCAGCGCCTCCCGCAATTGGTCCACCGTCAACTCCCGGGCGATACTCGAAAGGTCCGGCCCCACGGCCGCCCCGCGCCCGGAGACCATATGGCAGTTCGCGCACTGGCCCTTGTCGAAAAAGTACGCGCTGCCCGCCGCGCGGTCCCCCGGCACCTTCGCCTCCGCCGCCGACGCGTTCAGGCCGACCACCAGCGCCACCAGACCATCCAGCGTCGCCTCCGGCAGCGCAAAGCCCGGCATCCCGGCCGCCGGAATCCCGCGCGTGATCACATTCCGCAAACTCTGGGCCGACCGCCGCCGCAGCCGCAGATTCCCCGCCAGCCCCGGCCCCTGCTGCGAACCTCGCGCGTCCGCCCCGTGGCACCCGGCACAGAGTTGAGCGTACGTCTGCGGAATGTCAGGCTGCGCACCAAGCGGAAGGATACCCAGCAGAAGGAGGAAAACAACCGGCATCTTGCGATTACAACACAAGGAGCTGCAAAGTAGGAGTAGTCTATGAAGGTGCCTTCCCCACTTCCTGGAAACCACGCCGCGCTCCTCGCCGCCCTCACCCTGGGGGCCGTCGGCGCCCTCGCGCAGGATCACGAAAAAGCCTTCGCCGAGCTCTCCGAACGCCGCCTCCGCGCCGACCTCACTTTCCTTACCTCGGAACCTCTCAACGGCCGCCTCTCGCTCGAACGTGGCTCCGAAGTCGCCCTCCACTGGATCGTCTCCGAGTTCACCAAAGCCGGCCTCCAACCCGCCGCCAACGGCTCCTACCTCCAACCCGTCCCCCTCATCGAATTCCGCAGCGATCGCGAAAAGTCCGGCCTCACCCTCACCCGCAACGGCGCCGCCAAAACCTACCGCGGCACCGACGCCTCGGTCTCCTTCCCGAAAAACACCAACCTCGCCGGCCCCGTTGTGTTCGCCGGCTTCGGCATCACCGCCCCCGAACTCGGCTACGACGACTACGCCGGCCTCGACGTCAAAGGCAAAGTCGTCCTGATCTTCGACCACGAGCCCCAGGAAGACAATCCGGCCTCCCGCTTCAGCGGCAAAGGCAACACCCGCTACGCCGGCACCTACGTCAAGCTCAAAACCGCCCAGCAGCACGGCGCCATCGCTGTTCTGCTGATGCCCGAACCCAATCGCAAGCACCCGTCCAACGAAGAGCGCCGCGCCCGCATCCCCGGCTCCGCCCTCCGCTCCTCCCGCCTCCCCCAGCAGACCCTCGCCGACAGCGAGATTCAAATCCCGCTCGTCAACCTAAGCGAGGCCCTCGGCAAGGAACTCGTCGCCGCCACCGGCCGCACCGCCAGCGAAATTCACGTCGCGATCGACCGCACCCTGAAGCCCGCCTCCCAACCCCTCCCCGGCGTCACGGCCGACC
>JADCJL010000094.1 GCA_020247055.1 Acidobacteriaceae bacterium
AGAATCTCTGTCGTCCCGACGCCCTCACCAACCCGCTGGTCGGCGGCAACGGCCTCGTCGCCCCGCGCTGGCGTCGGGATGCCTTCGACTGGCCGCTAAACACCGCCAAACATCCCGCCCAGCCGCCCCGCTTCGGCAGCGCCACCATGAACATGCTCCGCGGCAACGGCATCAACTCCGCCGACATGGGCATCTTCAAAAACTTCGTCTTCCGCGAACGGCTCCGCTTCGAGTTCCGCGGCGAACTGTTCAACGCCTTCAACCACACCAACTTCGCCAGTCCGAATACTTCGGTCGAAAATCCCAACTTCGCCCGGACCTTCTCCACCTCCATCGGCCCGCGCACCGTCCAGCTCGGGTTGAAGTTTTACTGGTAGGCCGCGTTACGTTTCACTCAGCACGGCGGCCAGTTGCGCCGCCGTTTGCTTGAGCTGTCCGGCCAACTCCGGCAGCCGGGCCGCGTCCCACGCCTCCGCCGGGCCGCAAACGCTCACCGCCGCCAACACCCGCTCTCCGTCCCGCACCGGCGCTCCCACGCACCGCAGCCCCAACTCCTCCTCTTCGTTATCAAGCGCAAAACCCGCCTCGGCCACCCGCGCCGCCTCCTCCCGCACCCGCCGCGGCGAAACCATCGTGTGCTGATTATGCCGCGCCAGCGGATGCGCCACCAGCAGTTCGCTCAACTCGTCCTCCGGCAGATGGGCCAGGATCGTCTTGCCCAAACTCGTCGAATGCAGGCTGAGGCGCCGCCCCACCCACGTCGGCAGCCGCTCGGCCCGCGGGCCTTCATACTTGCCGATCAGCACCGCCACGTAGCGCTCCCGCACCGCCAGGTGCACCGTAAATCCTGTCTGCGTCGCCAGCCGCTGCAGAAACGGCGAAGCCACCTGCCGAATGCCCAGCGACGGCAGAATCGACCCCGCCAACTCCAGCGCCTGCCCGCCGAACAGGTACCGGCTCGTGCGCTGGTTCCGCTGCAGATAGCCCCGGCGTTCGAGCGTCACCAACAGATAGTGCGCCGAACTGCGCGGTAGATTAGTCTGCTCGGCCAACTCCGGCAACGTTAGCCCGCTTCGCGACCGCGCGAGCAGCTCGAGCATCGTCAGCGCCCGGTCCAGCGCCGGCACCGTGCGCGTCTTTACGGCTGACATGCACCCACCATCCCCGCCGCGTCGAAGCCCAGATGCACGGCAACGCACTCCCGGGCCGTCGCTCCCGCGGTGCCCCGCAGAAAGTCGACATACATCCGGTGCTGCCGTTCAATTAACTCAACGCAAATATCTTCCCGTCCCAACTGAAACGCAAAGCCGTAGGTGAAGTAAGCCGCCGTCAGCGTCCGCAGCGTCGCCAGCAGCCGCGGGTTATCCGTCGAACTCCAGATGAGATGGTGAAACGCCCGGTCGCACCGCAGCGCCCCCACCGCATCGTTCCGCCCGAAAAAAGTACACAGATCCCCGGATAACCGCTCCAGCTGAGCGAGACCCTCCGGCCGCATCCGCCCGCGCGCCAAATCAAGCGCCAGAATCTCCAGCGGCGCCCGCACCTCCTGCACCTGCCGCAGGTCCTCTTTCTCAAACCGCAGAACCGAAAAACCCCGATTCTGCTGATGGACCACCAGACCCTCCTCCGCCAGCATCAGCAGCGCCTCGCGCACCGGCCCCCGGCTGATCTCCATCTCGGCGGCCAGCACCGCGTCCGACAAAGCCTCGCCCGGCTGAAACCGCCCCTGCATCAGCGCGTGACGAATCGCGTCAATCACGCTATGCCGCATCGATACAGGCCGGACTTGAAGGCGGGTTAATGAGGTCAAGGCTGAAATTCTATTCCTCACTCCCGGCTATTGTCAACTGTTTACAGTTTACAGGCCATGGCGCGTCGCCGTCGTTCATATTACACTCATAACCTGTGCTCGCCTCCGCTCTCAAAAAACGCGTGCAGGACCGCCAGTTCACCATCGGCCCCTTCCTCAGTAACGACTTCTGGGCCGGCTATCTTGAAATCTTCCAAAAGGCCGGCATGCACTACGCCGTTCTCGATCTCGAACACGGTTCCTGTAGTCTCAGCCAGGCCGAAGAACTCTGCCGGACGGCCCGCTTACTCAACTTCCCCCTGCTGATCCGTCCGGAAGGGTGTATCTTCCACCTGTTGCGCAAATATCTCGACATGGGTCCCGCCGGCCTGATGCTCCCCTGGACCGAAACCGAAGAGCAGATCGATATCCTGCGCGACGCCCTCTTCACCCCGCCCCGCGGCCGCCGCGGCCCCGGTGGCCCCTCCATCGAACACAACCGTTCCGTTGATCGCGCCGGCTGGGACGAGGTCGAGTCCAGCCTATTCGTGACCATCCAGATCGAGTCGCCCCAGGGCATCGACCGCGTCGCCACTCTCGCCCGCGAACCCTGGATCGACGCGGTCATGCTCGGCCCTTATGACCTATCGCTGAACCTTGGTCTCGCCGGCCAACTCGGCCATCCCGCCCTGGTCCAGGCCATCGACCGCGTCCGCGATGGCGCCGCCGCCGCCGGTAAACCTTGCGGCATGGTCATGGGCCGCCCGGCGCAAGCGCGCTTCTGGCGCGACCGCGGCTATCCGCTCGTCCTCATCCCCGACCCGTCCTATCTCGTCCGCCAGTATCTCCCCCGCTTCCTGGACGAGATAGAGTCCTCCGGCGATCACGCCGCCCCATAAAACCGGAAGGCCCACAGGTTCGCGTCTGTGGCCCCCAAATTCCCCCGCCGTTGCCGCCCGCTCCGGGGTGGCCCCGCTTCCCGCGATGCCCTTGCCCCCGTCCGCCACGCGAGGTTCTCTAACGGTCGGTGCCGCAGTCTCGCCCCAGGCGGTCTTCGAAGATCGGCCATCGCGTGCGGCCAGCAGAAGGCCGGCCATGGTAACCGGCTAGCATCGCCACGGCTTCCACCTGTTCCGGACCTCGAAGACGCAACGACAAAGGGGGAACCGCCTGCGGTCCCGCCGGATGTCCCATCGTTGATTTCTTCAAGGAAGGACCCACCGGAACCTCGCCCGATCCAATCGGCGCCCATCGGGCGTCTCGCTACGAACCCCGGAAGGGGGCGGGCTCCATCATCCGTTCCCTCTCCCGCTGTCACTCTCGCGCGGCCCCCAGGGACCGCCGCCCGGTCCACCCTCGTGACGCGCCCCGGCCGGCCCTCTCACCACTTCCCCAAGGCCCCGGATCCCGCCCGATCCCACCGCAAGATGAGGTTTCCGAAAACCACCGTGAGCCGCGAAAACCGTCAAAACCGCCTCGCCCCACCGGCCCGTTCCGGCCAGCGAAATACTCCTGCGGCCGCGGAGGGGATCGTCCTTTATTCCCGGGAAATACGGTCTCTCTCTCCGCAGAATTGAAACTCGCAGTCTATTCTCTCTTCCGGCGCCTGCTGTTACTTTCGAATCAGGACATACTACTGCGGTCGATGGGCACTGGAATCTCCGTCCAAGCAAAGTCCCCGACCCCAAAGGAGACAGAGAAGTGGATTGGGGGAAACGAAAAGCTGCCATGCCGCAGCAGGTGATGATGTTACTGGTCGCGGTTCCGAGTATGCTGGTCGCCCAGGAGACCAAGATAGCGCCGGACTTGGCCGAAATCGCCGGCCACGAAGAAGTCGACGTCATCATCCAGCTGGCGGACGAACCGGCATTCAGCGCCCGTGGGCGCCGGGAAGTTTCTTTCCCCCGGCCTCCGGCGCTCAACGCCCGCCAACCGATCCGTGACTTGCAGTCCATCCGGGGCCTGGTCACCCGCGTCACCGGCGCCTCGCTCGCCTCCCTGGCCCGCGATCCCCAGGTAAAGTACATCTCCCCCGACCGCGAAATCCGCTCTACGAGCAACTACGCGCAGTTCACCGTCGGCGCCATCTCCCTGCAAAAGCTGGGCTTCACCGGCAAAGGTGTGGGGGTTGCTGTTATTGACAGCGGCGTATACGACAACCTGCTCGACATGCTGGACTCTGTCTGTACTGCCGGCAGCTACCGGCGCATCTATGCGGAGAACTTTGCGGGCGACGACGAAGGCACGGGTGATCCTTGGGGCCATGGCACCCCTGTCGCGGGACTCATCGCGGGCAATGGTCGTTGCCGGGCGCAGAGGGCGGGCTCCGTCCCCGCGGCAACTATAGACAACAACCCGGACCTGCGTTTGGCCGGCGTCGCGCCAGAGGCAAACATCCTAGCGTTGCGCGTGCTCGACAGATCCGGCAAGGGTTCTGATAGCACGGTCATCCGCGCAATCGACAAGGCCATCTGGCTGAAGAAGAACCGCCCCGACTTGAACCTGCGGGTGATCAACCTGTCCTTGGGCCGGCCCGTTATGGAGAGCTACAAGAGCGACCCGCTTTGTCAGGCCGTCGAGCGGGCCTGGAAGGAAGGTATTGTGGTCGTCGTCGCGGCAGGTAACCGCGGGCGCACCGCGTCCGTGAAGGATAAAAATAGAAAAACTTACAACATCGACGGATACGGCACCATCGGCTCGCCCGGCAACGACCCTTTTGTCATTACCGTGGGCGCCAGCAGTGACCAAGGGACCTACTCCTTGGCCGACGATATCATGACCTCGTTTAGCTCCAAAGGGCCCACCGCGATTGACCGAGTCGTGAAGCCCGATCTGGTCGCCCCCGGCAACTGGGTCTCCAGCACCCGCTCCGCTGGCGCCACCCTCAACATGGACGCTCCCTCAAGAACTTTAGCTCAAGTCTTACAGGATATCCCTGGCGAGAAGGTCGCCTGCACTTCAAGGACCAGCCAGTACAACTTGCCTTTCAATTGGTGCATGTACCTCTGGTATATGGGTTCGGTGCCGTCGGGCAGCGATGCGGCGATGCAGGGAACGTACGTTCGCCTGAATGGCACCAGCTTCGCCGCCCCCCTGGTCTCCGGAGCCGCCGCGCTTCTGCTCGCCAAGGACCCCACCCTCACCCCCGATGCCATCAAGGCACGGTTGATGAAAACGGCCCGCAAAAACGTCTTCCCCGCCTCGACGACGTTTACCTATACCAACCCCGCCCGCACCCAGATCGTCCGCCCCGACCTGTTCACCGTCGGCGCCGGCTATCTGGACATCCCCGCCGCCATGAACAACACCAATGCGGTATCCGATAAAAAAGCTGCTCTCTCCCCCACGGCTTCCCCCTCCACCAAAGGTTGCCCGAACAAGCAAACCACCTGCATCAAAGTCACCCACGAGTCCAACTCGCTCTTCACCACCTCCTCCAAAGATACTTGGGGCTCCTCCGTCCTCTGGGGCGACTCCGTTCTGTGGGGAGACTCCGTCGTCTGGGGCGACAGCGTGATCTGGGGAGATACGACCAGCAGTGGATACAGCCTCCTCTGGGGTGACTCGTTGCTCTGGGGCGACTCCGTCCTCTGGGGCGACGGCACCCTCTACCCCTTCTCCGTCCTGAAAGACGGCGATCGGTAGACCCCTATCCCGCTAACACCACAACAGGACACCACAACGCGACAGAGGCCCACCCACCGGTGGGCCTCTTCCCTTTCCGTGCCGCGATACCCCCACCGAACCCCGCCACCGCCCAACTCAGCACAACCATCTATTCTCAGAATAAATGTACTTAGCTGTTACTCCGGTCCCGCAACAAAATGAACCTTTTGGCCTGATGGCAAGCCAGCCTTGCCGTGGCAAACTCGTAATGTTACAAACCACTTCGCCCGCCCGTCCATCCTGGCACATTTGCGCTCCTCCGTGGTAGCCACGAATACACCCCGGCGCGGCAGGGAACATAGTAACTACCTTTTTATGAAATACCTGTCACCTAGTCACGCTACCACGTTAGTCGCCCTGACTCTCCTCGCCAGCTCCCTGCCCGGCTTCTCCGCCCCGGAAGATAAGCTAGCCCCCGACTTACTCTCCCTCGGCGCCGAAGAATCGGCCGACGTCATCATCCAGCTCGAAGAACCCGAGGCCCGCGCCGGCGCCGCCCGGCAGACGGCCGCCCCGGCGCTGCCCGGCGGCTTAAGCGCGGCCGCCCTCCGCCCCGCCCCCGGCCTCGGCCTCATCCGCGGCCTCTCGGCCCGCGTCAACGGTGCCGCCCTCGCCGCGCTCGCTCGCGATAGCCGCGTCAAGTACATCTCGCCAGACCGCCCCATCAACGCCGCCATCCAGTTCGGTGTCCCGGCCGTCAACGCCCTCGCCGCCCAAGCCTCCGGCTTCACCGGCGCCGGCATCGGCATCGCCATCATCGACAGTGGCGTCAACAGCCACCCGGACCTCCAAGACGATGCATGCCAGTCCAGCCGCGTCGTCTACCGGGAAAACTTCGCCCCCGCCGATGCCCCCCGCGAAGTCGAAGCACCGGTGCAAACCATGACCGTCCCCGGTCCCGGCGGCAAACCCCAAACGATCGTCATCCAACTGGGCCCCAACCCCCAAACCAACCCCGACATCTACGGCCACGGCACCCACGTCGCCGGTATCCTGGCCGGCAATGGCAAGTGCTCCGACGAAAACAAGGGGAAACTGGTGCTCAATGGCCAGGCCCAACCTGCCACCCGCTTGGTCGGAGTCGCGCCGCAGGCCAACATTATCGACCTCCGCGCACTCAACAGCAACGGCATGGGCACCGACACCTCCGTCATCAACGCCATCAACAAAGCCATCACCCTGAAGAACACCTACAACATTCGCGTCATCAATCTCTCCCTCGGCCGGGTCATTAAAGAGTCCTACACCAAAGATCCCCTCTGTCAGGCGGTCGAACGCGCCTGGGCCGCGGGCATCACCGTCGTCGTCGCCGCCGGCAACCTCGGACGCACCCAGTTCGTCACCGACAGCAAGGGCAAACGCTATCAGGTCAACGGGTATGGTTCCATCGGCTCCCCCGGCAACGATCCCTTCGCCATTACCGTGGGCGCCATGAGCGACAAGGGCACGCTCTCGCGCGCCGACGACGTCATGGCCTCCTACAGCTCCAAGGGACCCACCGGCATCGATCGCATCATCAAGCCGGACCTCGTCGCCCCGGGCAATCGTCTGCTGTCCACCACCATCAACATCAATTACTTCAAGTTCCGGCAGAACTGCGAGTTCCCGGCCTACGGACCTACCGCCGGAGGCGGCTGCCGGGGCGGCAACTTCATGGAGTCGCAGTTTCCGCAAAACCGCAGCCGCGTGGGAACCGTCAATACCTGGTCGACCGGCACCTATCTCGAGTTAAGCGGCACCAGCATGGCCACCCCCATCGTGGCCGGCGCCGCGGCGCTCCTCGCCCAGAAGTTTCCCGCCATCACCCCGGACGCCATCAAAGCCAAGCTCATGAAATCGGCCACCAAATCCTTCCCCGCAACCAGCACGTGGACCGATACCTCCGTCACGCCAAACGTGACCTACACCATCCAGAACGATATCTTCACCGTCGGCGCCGGCTACCTCGACGTCCAAGCCGCCCTGAACGACGCCTCCGTCCTGCCCACCAGCCGGCGGGCCTTCTCACCCTCGGCTACTTACACCTGCAAGGCGGCATCGAAGGTACGCACCCGCTGCGTCAGCCTCACCCATCCGCAAAACTCGCTCTTCGCCTCCACTGCCGTTTGGGGCAACCGTCTCGTCTGGGGCAACTCCGTTCTCTGGGGCGACAGCGTTCTCTGGGGCGATAGCGTCGTCTGGGGAGATTCCACCAGCTCCGGTTTCAGCCTCCTCTGGGGCGATAGTCTCCTGTGGGGCGACAGCGTCCTCTGGGGCGATAGCCTCCTCTGGGGCGATGGCGGCATCCTCCCCCTGTCCATCTTCGGTCGCGGCGACCAGTAATCCGCCTCAGTCGGCGCCGGGCGCTCCCTACCTCGTTGTTCGGGAGCGCCCGGCCAGCCGCGTGGCCACCGTCCTAGTTCATCTCCTCCTTGCCCGCATACATCTCGTTGATCTCAGCCGCGTAACGCTCCATCACCACGCCTTTCCGGATCTTCAGCGTCGGCGTCACCTCGCCGTATTCAATCGATAACTCCCGCGGCAAAATCCGAAACCGCCGGATCTGCTCGTGCGCCTCCAACTGCCGGTTCACCTCCTTCACCGCCCGGCCCACCACCTCCTCGGCCTTCTCCGTCAGCGCCTCCGCCGCCGCCCCGTTCAGCGTGAATAGCGCCGTCACGTACGAGCGCTTATCCCCCACCAGCACCACCTGGTTAATCAGCGAACTCCCCTTGAACAGGCCCTCAATCCGGTTCGGATAGATCTTCTTCCCGTTCGAAGCCACCAGCACCTCTTTCTTCCGCCCCGTGATGAACCAGTAGCCCTCCTCATCCACCGTGCCAATGTCGCCCGTCAGCAGCCAGCCGTCCTCGGTGAACACCTTCCCCGTCGCCTCGGCGTCGTCGTAGTACCCGCTGAACAGCGTCGGGCCGTGCAGCGCGATCTCCCCATCCGGCATCAGCTTACACTCCACCGTCGGCAGCAGCTTGCCGATGCAGCCCGTCTTCGGCCTCTCCACCGGATTCAGATGCGTCACGCCGCCCTCCGTCAGCCCGTAGCCTTCAATCAGGTTCACCCCGATCGCGTTAAAGAAATTCGCCAGATCCTTACCCAGCGGCGCCGAGCCCGAAACCGCCAGCGTAATCCGGCCGCCCAACTTCTCCCGGATCTTCGTGAAGATCACTTTATCGATCAATCCCAGCGGCGCCCCGATCCAGAACGGCACCGGCCGGCCCTCCTGCCGCAGCTCCTTAGCCCGCAACGCCAGCCCCAGGCCCGCCTGAAAGACCTTCTGGATCGCCTGCGGCTTCTTCTTCATCTCCGTGACCACATTCGTGAAAATGCGCTCCCACAGCCGCGGCGGCGCCAGCAAAAACGTTGGCTGCACCGCCTGGATCTCCTTCGGCAGCCGCGACAGGCTCTCGCTAAAGTAGACCTTCATCCCGAACGACAACGGCATCATCTGCAGCACCAGCCGCTGCGTGATGTGCGCGCTCGGCAGAAACGCAATGGTCAGATCCTCCGGCCCCACCGGCAACACCGCCGGCGCCGCCGCGATGTTGGCCACAATCGCCCGGTGGGACACCATCCCCATCTTCGGCTCCCCGGTCGAACCCGAAGTCAGATAGATAATCGCCGTATCCTCCGGCTTCGTCTCCATCCGGATGCGGGCGAACAGCTCTGCATCCTCCCGCAGGGCCTCCCGCCCCACGCCGCGCAGCTCCTCGAGCGTCATCACCCCCTCGGCCGCGCCCGTCAGCAGCACCCAACGGATCGCCAACGGTTCGTCCTGCGGCAGCCCCGCGGTGAGGCTCGCCAGCATCTTGGGGTTTTCGACAAACGCCAGCTTCGCCCGGCAGGCCCTTAGCTTCTTGACGGCCTCCCCCTGCGGATAGCTCGTGTACATCGCCGCTGCAATCGAACCATTCGCGATGATCCCCATATCGGCGAAGTAGAACTCGGCCCGCGTCTCGCTCTGGATCGCCACCACATCGCCATGCCCGATCCCCAATCGGCGAAGCCCGCACGCGACCTCCCGCACCGTCTCGCGGTACTGTTTCCAGGAGTAGACCGTCGATTTGCCGCCTCCCGCGGGCTGGATCAGCGCCGTCCCGTCTCCGTACTTTTCCGCGGCCTCCTCGAGTGCCGTAAATAAAGTCCTGGTGCTCATCGCAACGATCCTATCATCCCGCCAACTTCATCCGGCGCACGATACGACAAAGCCCGGGGCCCGGAAGCCTCTCTCCGCCGGAAGCCCACCCGGACCGCGAATCTCCGTTCGCTCCACCCGCCGCGAAAGTATCGAACTCCTCCCGCGACATTTGACCCGCTTTGACCGAACTGGCGTCCCCGTCCGAAAGGTCCGGCTCCAGAAGCCTTGATGCGGGCATTTCAACTTGCTACAGACCTCTCAAATCGTGGAGATGGTACGCCTTGACGTGCTCGCTCGGGAAGCCGGCATCCCGCGCCCACCGATGGGCGAGGCGGGGGCTGTTTAATCGACGCCGCTTGGGTGGCCTGCCGCGAGTCCCCGTTCGCCCCTGCCGGCGTAGGCATCAGTCAGCTTCTTGCTTCAACACGGCGCCTCCGGACCGCAGCGCTGCCCGTCCGGCGGCGAGCCCCGACCCGGGCCATTCCAGGGGCATGAATGCCAGTGGCGGGAGGCGATGTCGACGGACACGAGTTGAAAGCCGGGCTCGTAGATACTGCCGGTGCGGAAGGCCGTCCGGTTGTCCTCGGCCAGTTCAGTGGCGGCGGCCGCCTGCTTTTCGCTTCGGTTAATGCCCGTAGCGTCCCCCCCGCAGAAACTCGCCCAGCGGGTAACTACCGCCAAAACATCGGGCCGCCCCGTCTGGCGGTTGCCCCTTACAGACGCCAAAGCCCCTCGCATGGACAGCAAACATCCCGCCATCCTCTGGACGAATTAGCCTCTCCTCTTCTGCGCGGAAATGGGTCCCACCGCGCACTAAGCAAACCGGTTGGCTGGGTGACACTGACGCACTCGTGACCCTGGCCCTCCTCCATCTTCCACGCCGCTCACCATCGCCCACCATCCGATGAAGGACCGCAAGGGTGTCCCGAAAACGGGCTCCGCAACCTCCGCCGGATCAAACAAGTCACTCTTCACCGGTAGGGACCTGGCTCCCAACCTTGACGACGGACCGATCGCCGCCTGAAACTCGCCCAAAATTCTGCAATTTCATGTCATCTTTCTCCGATCGTGTGCGCTATTCTCCATAGCCATGCTCCTTCCCTCGACCAATACCCTCAAGTTCGCGCTCGCCGTGGCGCTTCTCTTCCCCCCACCCTCCACGGCACAGCCCCGCTACCCGGTCGTGGTCACTCCGGGAACCCCAAGCATTTGGTCAATGGAACAGGCCCACTACCTTTTGGGCCGGCTTCGCGCGGATAATGATGGACTGCGGACGAAGCGCCCATCGATTGACGATTTAGACCCTAACCAGATAAACGCCCTGCGCCTGGAGGCGATCCAACGTCGATTAGGCGTTGCTGCCTCCCTCGACAGCGTCGTCGGCGCTCAGAATCAAGTCGTACTGGATCGATTCCAAGCGGATCAAGAGCAAATGCAGTCCCTGATGCGCGAGGCCGACGACAAGCGAAAGGACCTAGAGAGGGGAAAGACAGCTCTTGCCGATTTGCAGGGCAGCAAGACCAAACTCGAGGGCCAGATTGCTATCACGCCGACCACCAAAACACCAGCGCAAATCGAGGCGCTGAAGAATGAACTGCAAGCTGTAAATGGCGCCATCAAGACTCAGGAGATGAATAACGCCCAGCTCTCTGCGCAGATCACCGAACTGGAGAAGCGGACTGACCTTTCGGGCTTGAAAACGGTAAACCCGGATGCGAGCGCCGCAAAAGACTTGGATCGATTGTTGAAGGGCTCGACAGACGCGCTTTTGAAAAAAACGATAGATGCCTTCGACCGGCCCAAACTGCATTCCACGATCGTCCTCGACAATTTCCTGCAGATGCAGTATGAAATCCTTGCCAAGCAATTGACCACCCTACGCGATGAAGCTGGGGATGGCCAGCGGGTCATCTTCCTGGAACTGCCCACCTCGATTTCGGCAGCAGCGCACAGGTATGTAGCGGACGGCGGGGAGGGCAAACTGGCCCAGTCCTGGTGGGTGGTGAAGCGGATCATCCGCCGCTACCGCCTCGAAGACTCTCCCTGTTTCGTCGGCGATGCGCTTTTTGAACGATTCGCCCGCTCATCAAAGATCGATTCCTCGTCTCGAACGACAGGAATCAGTGAGCCCACGGGTGTCCAGAGCGCGACGGCGGCAGCACTGGAGGAACAGAAGGTTCTTGGCCAACAAGCTGCAAACATACGCAAAGATATTAAAACGCTAGATGACTCTATAGAGGGTGAGCTCACCGCCAGATTATCGAAAAGGACAGCAACCCAAACTGCTGCACTGAAGCAAGAGACGATATTGAACCGCCAGCTTCAGGACGTAAATACTCAAATCGCAAGGCGGCAAAGCGAGTTATCCGACGAGGAGCGAAAGGAGTTAACCCGAGAAGAGAATTACGCTCAACACTTGAATAAGACGAGGGCTCAAATAGCTAGTAAAGACGACCAACTGAAGAAAGCCACGCCGCCCGACCGGCAAACCCTAAACGACGAGTTACACCGTCTGCGGCTCGCTGAAGGAACGATCGCAAACAGACTTAGCCTGGAACGCCAGATATCCAAAGCTCAATTGGATTTCCTGAGGGGCGAGATACTGGCTCTAAATGGTACACTGTTGGATCTGCAAAAACAAGAACGAGCTTTACAAGACGAACTTAACCAACAGAGCAAGATCTCCGACGATCGATTGGCTTCCCTACGGAAGGCCAAGCAGGAGCGCGAGAAAGAACTGTTGAAACTGGAAAGCAGGCAACGCGAGGTCGCAAAAAAGCAACGAACGCAGGCGGCGGAGAATTCCTCCAGTAGCGATTCGAAGCCTCAACAAACTTTCGACCTTAACCGCAAAGCAAGTATTGCCAGGAATGACTCTTCGAACACGAAGGCAACGCCTATCACAACTGATATGGACAAAAAGAAATTAAAGGATAAGCTCGAAGCGCAAAAGAAAGAAATAGAAGATAAATACAACTATCTTCTTACTCAGATCAAAGATGACAATCTTGAACAGACAGACCAGAAAACCCTAATAGACCTTATAAAAACGATTCGCGAGGATATTTTAAAATTCGAAAAGTTAGGCCGAGAGATGTCTCTCGAGCGCGAACGCTTTATCGCAGGTCTCTCGCCAGTTGAACTGAAGCGGTACGAGACCACGCGGACCGCGGTTCAGGAACTTGAGAGCCCTTGCCGGGACATAACTGCGAAATCCACCCTCTTCGAAAAAGAAGCCTCCGCCCTGGACAAAGCCGCCCGAGAAAGGCTCTCTGCTGGAAAACTGCCCGACGGGAGCGAACTTAACCAACAAGAACTTAACCAACAAGAAAAAGACAGGCTAAAAAAGTTGCTGGATTTGGTTGAGGAACTGCGCAAACTCTTCGCCGCCCTTTCCGAGGATCTCCTCGCCATCCACCAGGCTTTCATCTATCAATACTTCGGTGGACCCGAGTTGATCGCGTCGGCATTCTATTCCGATATGGAGAACGTTGCGGCATCCACAACTGGCCTCGAAACCGGGCAACTGCGGGCGGTGGAACTGATACCTCGACAAGCCGCGCTGAATGTCAACAGCCTTCACAAGGAAGTGAACAACTCCCTATTGAGCGGCGCTTGGCGGGCCCTATTCGGCTTCGGTCTCAAGGTCGAGTACCAGGAACAACGAGAGAAATACAATCAATTCTTGCAGCAACAGGCTTTCGCTTCGGGTTTCGGCAAAGGGCAGGCCACTTTCGGATGGGTATTCGGACCTCTCCCCGGTTCCCGCGTACTGAATTCGGGTGTTCGCAATGGCTACGCCATCCTCACCGTTCCCGATGATGCCTCCGCCCTTCAAATCGAAGGGCAAGGATGTGCCTTCCACATGAAACATCGGCCGCCGCAAAACTACCGGGAAGCATCGGCCAACCCGGAACAGTTTCACTGCGGCCAAAAACTGGAAACACTCATCGGCATACCTGAGGTCGACAATTCCGGCACGTTCTGGATCGACCGGGTGAACTACACCCACGTGAATCCGGGCCAGCGGACAAATATCGTCATTCACGGCACTTATATCTCTTCGCAGACCAACGTTCTGGTAAACGGCCACCGGATTCCGCAATTGCTTGGGCTCGGAAAGCCCAAGCAATTCATGGACGCCGGTTCGGAAGACGAAGCCCCTCCTGAGCAGGGCCAGATTTCCGGTACTTACGAGTTTGTGAATCAACAGCAGATGGTGGTGAATCTTTCGATACCCAAAGACTATTCCGGCGACTTTCCGGCCATTACCCTGGTTGCACCCGCCCGCGCGGAAACCATCAACGGGATGCGCTTGCGAGTGAACGGGTCGCCCGGGCGAAAGCTGGAGGACATGAAAATTCTGCGGCCACCCGCGCCGTCCAAGCTCACATTATCCGCTGTAGGTCTTTCTGGTTACGACCGGTCCCAAACAAACCCGGTACGCCTGCGATTGTCGGGCAAACTGTTCAGCCGGCGCGAAACAAAAATTCGATTGAACGGCAAGGCCTGCGATCTTTGCCAAGAGGATGTCATCAATGGCACCCTCGCCTACGCCAATTGCCCGGAGGACCCGCAACCTTCGTGGGAAGTCTTGGCATACAACGAAAACGCGAACGATTCGGCAACCACGCCGGCCGATGTGCATACTATCCCGAATCCACTCCTGATCGCGATCAATTCGTTTGAGAAGGTCGCCGTGAAGTATTACCCCACTCGCAAGCCGGAGTACTACGACATTCAATTGGTCGGTTCCGGATTTACGCCGAGAATTCAGCTAAAGCCGCGTGGAGCTTCCAATCCCGCCCAGGTCCGGTTGTCATTCCGATCCGCCACCGAACTATATTGCCGGATCACTGATCCGAAAGGTGACACCACAATCGAAATCGAGGATCCCCACACAACCAAGACGGCGGCGATCGTCATCCCCTCGCCTCCCGATGAGCCGCAGGAGAAGAAACCGGAAGGACCCGTTACTGTCACAACGGTTCAATCCGAACTTAAGGTAACTCGGAAGTAACCACGCTATCTTGCGATGTAACGACGCATAAAGGCGGCCACCACCGGCAGCATCTCCTCGCTGGTTAACCCCATGTGTCGACCGCTCCCCGGAGCCGACTTCGGGAATGCGCCCACTCCCAAGTCGGTAAAAAGCCCACCGTGACCGCCAAACCGTACCGCGGGGTCCACGCCTCCGCCCAAAGCGCCGTCGGTGAAAAGAACGTTATACGGTCAAGGCACTGTTCCCAAGTTGCGCGATCCGCATGAAACCTGTCGTTGCAGCGCGCCGTGCTTCGTGGCCCAACGCTCAGTTCCGCGGCGGGCCGCGCAACGGACCCTCCGCTGCAACAGGTTGTTGGTCCGCGCCTCGCTGCCCACTCAATCGAACGAGAAATACATCCAGTGTGTATAGCCAGTCTGGCCGGAAGCTTACCAGCCTTGCCTCGGCTCCGCCACCTTGGGCGGCGGAAGGAGCCACGCCGTGTGGCGATACACCCGATGCACGTCACGCTGATTGTAGACGACCCATTCGCGTGTGCCAAAGCGGTCGAGCAGGAATCTTGGCTGCTCGAAGGAGAGATTGTACGAATAGCCCTGCTGCACATAGACATTCCGTTCAACCCCAACAACCTTCGCGTGGTAGTCCCTATGCTGCGCTTGGAGCGATACCGGATACCGGCGATGCCTGGCGTGGTATTGCTCGATGTCGGCGATGTACGGGCTAACGTTTGCAATGGCGCGATCTCTGCTCGCCCGCGCCATCGGCGCGGCAAGAAGCAGTTGGGTCAACGAGAGCCAGCACTTCGGCGCTTGCCCAAAATGACCCACCTTTGCCAGCCGAAAGTTGACCACGGATCCGGGGCTCGACAAGGCGACAGTCACCCGGCGCCTGCTCAGCAACGCGCCGCTTCGCCGCGCCGATGACGACGAGACGGCACCGTCCACACAATCATTTACGTCGGGAGTGCTGCCGACAGCCAACCGGTCTTCGGCCGCACCTGCCACGTGGCAACCGCTGTTTTCGGGGTGGTCAACTCTAAGCGAGCAAAGGTGGTCAACTTCTCGTGAGCGCCGAAAGCCAGCACGGGCAGACACAACAGGTACAGCGGCGCGGGATGGAACCTGCTGCGTTCAGCGCGCCTCAGACGCTTCAATCTCGGCATCAACTGCCCGAGGACGTACACCCAGGCGGCGAGCGTCAACGGGCCCAACGCGTTGCCGACGCTCAGAGTCGCGAACAAATTAAGGTTGAGCACGACACACGTACCTACCGCCGTGCTCAACACAGAAACGGCGAATCCAAGCCTCGGCATAGTCAACCAGAGCAAGCCACCCGGAACGAGGGCCAGCCCGACCACCCGGAGTACCTGCGCCATCGTCGAGAGCGGGACCGCTGGGCGGTCGTATCCGCCAGGGAGAAACGGACCTCGGGGGACACCAATAATCTCGCCAATGATCGACTACCGATTTGACTCGCAGAAGCCTCTTACAATGAACGATGGTTTAACAGAAGCGTGATCTTGGGGAATCTGGCCCCGAACCCCTGGAATTTAACGCTTTAGGGCCAGAATGCCAACGCCTCCGTCGAGCCAATCGAATGCCCGTGATCATGTCACTAAACGTCCCGATATCACCGCTTTCCGTTGGCCGCTTTTCAGGTGCCCCTGAGAGAAACGGATAGGCGACGCATTAGACGAGGAGTGTCGCATGCCAACGATGAGGGCGAGATGAATGGCGATCTCGTGCATCGCTTGTTTCCCAAGGATACCGCTCATGCGCTCGCATCGAACTCTAGAACGAGCCCGCAATTTCGACACGGAACGCGGCTCGAATGAAGGCTGTACGTGCATGAATCAAAGCGCATTTCCGGAAAACTATCCATCCAGACGACCTTGCCAGATCCAACGCCAGGGGTGCACGCCACTCGGACAATCAGCGGGAACCGCTCCAGCTCTACACTGACGGCGGTGTCGTCCTGAGATGGATACTGACGAATTGGGGAAGGGCCGTGGCGGCTAGAGCATGTCCTGAAATTGCTGTACCGACATTCCCAACGCACGAATCAAGGCCCGCAAGGTACCGGGCGCCGGACACGCAACCGCAAGCCCCGCAAATCGATCGTCAATCGCCCCACTCCGCATGTCTGCGGCGTCGCGGCCCGTGGAAACCCAACCGGGCTCTCCCCGCCCCATCCATCCCCGACCCACCGCCCCCCACCCCGCGGCGCCTCCCCCGCCCGCAAAATTCATTGTTCCCACCCCATCCCAAAAAACTTCTCCCCCACTTCCAATCACTTAGCCGCCAACCCACCCCACTTCCCCGCCCCGCCGTGCCAAGCTCAAAACACCATGACACCCGGCATCCAAACGCAGCGGCAGACGGCCCCCAACCCGGATTTTCCCGCGTGCGCGCCCGCGCTACGTACGCGCAGGCCCCCGCGTAGAGCCGGAAGGACCCAGCATGTTGTTGATAAACAAGCGTTTCCTCGTTCGGTTCTTCCGTTTTTAGAACCCGCTAGAACCCAAATAGAACCCAGGCAGAACCCAAGGAGAACCCCACAGAACCCACCCAAAAGCGAAATCCGCCCCCAATCGCCCCCACGGCGCGGTACAATGGAAGAAGTTTTGCTTTCCCCCAGCGGCCCAATGGCGGCGTTTAGCCCACGCGCTTCTCGCTCCCCGGCAGCCCGGTCGTCGATCGAACGCAACCCTTGCGGTTGCGCCGTCTCGCCTCGGTGCGCTATCTTGGATGGTTGGAAGGATCGCAGGGAGATCGTCTGTCTATGAATACCGTTGTTCCCTCTGGGAAAGACATCCAGAGAAATTGGCATGTTATCGACGCCTCGGGTGCCGCCCTCGGCCGCATCGCCTCGCAAGCCGCCCACATCCTGATGGGCAAAAACAAGGCCGTCTACACGCCCTACATCGATATGGGCGACCACGTCGTCATCGTCAACGCCGAAAAGGTGCGCCTCACCGGCCGGAAGGAAGAGCAGAAGCTCTACCGCTATCACTCCGGATATCCGGGCGGGCTCACCGAAATCAGCGCGAAAAAGATGCGCGCCACCCGTCCCATGAAAATGGTGGAGGAAGCTATCAAGGGAATGCTCCCCAAGAGCAAACTCGGCAAGCAGATGGCCACCAAACTGAAGGTTTACGCGGGCGGTCAACATCCGCATCAGGCCCAGAAGCCTGTGGCTCTGGAAGCAATCGTACGGTAAAGAAGAGAGGAATCCGCAGTGGCTGTTTTGACTCAGTGGCTCGGTACCGGTCGGCGTAAGACCGCCGTAGCCCGTGTATTTTTGCGCAATGGAAGCGGCAATATCGTGGTCAACGGCAAGCCGTATGACCAGTATTTCAGCAGCGATTCGGCCCGTTCGGCCGTCAAGCAGTCGCTGCTCGCCACCGAAACTTCCGACAAATTTGACGTTCTTGTCCTCGCCGATGGCGGCGGTATCAACGGACAGGCCGGCGCCGTTCGCCTCGGCATTGCCCGCGCCCTCTGCGAATTCAATGCCGAACTCCGCGGCAAATTGAAAGGCATGGGCTACCTCACCCGCGACCCCCGCTCCCGCGAGCGGAAAAAGTACGGGCAGAAGGGCGCCCGCAAGCGCTTCCAGTTCTCGAAGCGCTAAACCACCAACCCGGATTCCACACTACCCAACCGGCAGGACAAATACCGCTCGGAAAGTCCTGCCGGTTCGTGTGTTCAATCCTCAACCAAGGAGCTACTTTGCCGTCTATTTCCATGAAAGAATTGCTCGAAGCCGGCGTTCACTTCGGGCACCAGACCAAGCGCTGGAATCCAAAAATGAAGGAATACATTTTTGGCGAACGGAACGGGATCTACATCGTGGATCTGCAAAAGACCCTGAAGTTGTTCAAGGACGCAATGGCCTACGTGGGCGACATGGCTTCCCAGGGTAAGAACGTACTTTTCGTCGGAACCAAGCGCCAGGCGCAGGAAGCGATTGCGGAAGAAGCCACCCGTTGTCAGATGTTCTACATCAACAACCGCTGGCTCGGCGGTCTGCTCACCAACTACACCACGGTGAAGAAGTCCATTGAGCGTCTCAAAATGCTCGAGGACCTCGCCGAAACCGGCAACTACGGTGGCCGGACCAAGAAAGAAATCATCCAGCTCGAGCGCGAGCGCAAGCACCTCAGCGCCAACCTGTCGGGCATCCGCGACATGGGCCGTCTCCCGGACGTCATCTTCGTGGTCGATTCGAACAAGGAAGCCATCGCCGTCATGGAAGCTCGCCGTCTGGGCATCCCCGTCGTGGCCGTCGTCGATACCAACTGCGATCCCGATCAGGTCGACTACGTGATCCCGGGCAACGACGACGCCCTCCGCGCCATCCGCCTGTTTACCAACAAAATCGCCGAAGCGTGCCTCGAAGGCCGCCAGCAGGTCTCCGAGTCCGAACTCACCGCCTCGAGCAGCGACGACGACACCATGGACCTCGGCTCCGCCGAACAGTATCTCGATCCCCAGTTCTCCGCCCAGCTGATGTCGGAGACCAACTCCGAGACCTCGGAAGAGGATCTGGCCCTGATCATGCCGCGCGGCAGCAAGACGCTCGTCGAAGAGGACTAACTCCTCCGCGCGTTACCCCTGAGCGACGCCGCCTTTTCCCGGCGTCGCTTCCCCTCCCCTTCTTTTATCCCAACCCCATCTGACGAGGTTTTATGGCTGAGATCACCGCACAAATGGTGAAAGCGCTCCGCGACCGTACCGGCGCGGGCATGATGGAATGCAAAAAGGCCCTCGAAGCCGCCGGCGGCGATATCGAAAAGGGCATCGAAGAGCTCCGCAAGCGCGGTATCGCTTCGGCCGCCAAAAAGACCGGCCGCTCCGCCAAACAGGGCGCCATCGTCATCAAGCTGTCCGACGACAAGACCAGCGGCGTGATCGTCGAGTTCAACTGCGAATCCGACTTCGTCGCCCGCACCGATGACTTCCAGGGTCTCGTCGGCGACCTCGCCGACCAGGCGCTCGCCTCCGCCGCCGTCGCGGCGCCCGCTGATCTGCTGCGCGAAACCTACGCCAAAGACGCTTCGATGACCATCGAAGCCCTCATCACCGCCAAGGTCGCCAAAATCGGCGAAAACATGAAGCTCGCCCGCCTCGAAAAGGTCTCCGGCGGCGTCCTCGGGGCCTACATTCACCCCGGCGCTCAGCTCGGGGTCCTCATCCAGGCCACCGGCGTCAACGCCTCCTCCAGCGAAATCCAGGAACTCGTCCGGGACGTCGCCATGCAGATCGCTGCGGCCGATCCCCAGTTCATCTCCCGTTCGCAGGTCACCGCCGCCGACGTCGAGAAGGAAAAGGAGATCCAGCGCGAACGGGCTATCCGCGAAGGCAAGCCCCCGGCCATCGTCGAGAAGATGCTCGAAGGCCGCATGTCTAAGTACTACGAAGAGGTCTGCCTCCTCGAGCAGCCCTTCATTAAGGAGAATTCGCTGACCGTCGGCCAGATGATCGAACAGGCCAACAAGAAGCTCGGACTCGCGCTCGTTATCTCTCGGTTCGTCCGGTTCAAAGTGGGAGAAACCGCCGGCCCCGACGCTCCGGAAGCGGAGTAGCCCTTGGCCGCCTTCAAGCGAATCTTGCTGAAACTCTCCGGCGAGGTCCTCGCCGGAGAGGGCGGCTTCGGCATCGATCAGGAGCGTCTCCATTCGATGGCTCGCGAAGTCGCCGAGGTCGCCCAGGCGGGCGTCCAGGTCGGATTGGTAGTCGGCGGCGGAAACTTCTTCCGCGGCGTCCAGGCTGCGGCGAAAAAAATGGACCGGGTGACCGCTGACCACATGGGTATGCTGGCCACCGTCATCAACTCGTTGGCGCTCCAGGACGCCCTTGAACGCCAGGGTGTTCCCACCCGCGTTATGACCGCCATCACCATCCCGTCGGTCGCCGAACCCTATATCCGGCGTCGCGCCATCCGCCACCTCGAAAAAGGGCGGATCGTGATCTTCGCCGCCGGCACCTCCAATCCCTACTTCTCCACCGATACCGGCGCGACGCTCCGCGCCCTCGAAATTCACGCCGAAGTGGTCGCCAAGGCCACCGGCGTCGACGGCGTCTACGATAAGGATCCCCGCAAGCACCCCGACGCCGTCATGTTTGAAACCGTCACCTTCCACGAGGTGCTCGCCAATTCGCTCGCCGTCATGGACGCCTCCGCCGTCGCCATGTGCCGCGAAAACAAACTTCCCATCCGCGTCTTCAACCTGCGGACCACGGGCAATATAATGCGTATGGCGATGGGAGAGCCCGTCGGCACGCTCATCTGTTGAAGGAACTCTTTTTATGTCGCAAACTTTCACGACCGTCAAGGAAGTAGAAGCGCACGCTAAACAGCGCATGGAAAAGGTACTCGCCGATATGCAGCACGATACGGCGTCGCTCCGCACCGGCCGGGCTTCGGTCAACCTGCTCGATTCCATCCAGGTCGAAGCCTATGGCATGCTCTCGCCCCTCTCCCACGTGGCCACCCTCCATGTGCCCGAGCCGGCGATGATCACCGTCCAACCCTTTGACCGCTCCCAGATCAAGGCCATTGAAACGGCCATCCGCAACTCCGACCTCGGACTCAACCCGTCCAACGACGGCAACCTGATCCGGCTGCCCATCCCGCCCCTCAATCAGGAGCGGCGCAAGGAGCTCGTCAAAAAGCTCCTCGGCATGACCGAAGACCACCGCGTAGCCGTCCGCAATATCCGCCGCGACGCCAACGATGCCGTCAAGAAGCTGCTCAAGGACAAGGCGATCAGCGAAGACGACGAACGCCGCGCCCTCGACGATATCCAGAAGCTCACCGACGCCCTCATCGTGAAACTCGATCAGGTCTCGAAAGCGAAAGAAAAAGAACTCCTCGACGTCAAGTAGGTGACCCCCATGCGCCTCCTCGCTGCTCTGCTGTTGGCCTTCACGCTGACCGCCGCGGAAAAGTCCGCCGTCTTTCCCAAGGTCGGCCCAAAGCCGGTTGGCCCCTACACCCCCGGCGTGCTCGCCAACGGCGTCCTCTACGTGAGCGGGCAGGGTGCGCGCGATGCCAACAATCAGTTCGCCCCCACCTTCGAGGGCCAGACGCGCCAGTGCATTGAAAACGTGAAGGCCATCGTCGAAGGCGGCGGCCTCACCCTCGCCGACATCGTCTACAGCCAGGTCTATCTGGCCGACATGAAAAACTACGCCGTGATGGATCGGATCTGGAAGGAGTACTTCCCCGGCGCCGGTCCCGTTCGCGCCGTCCTCGGCGTCAAGCGCATGCCCACGGAAACCCCGGTTGAAATTAACGCCGTCGCCACGAAAAAGACCCTCGACCGCCTCTACATCCCCGGCCTTTACGCCAATACCCCGGCCGAGGCGATGGAGCTGCTCAGGAGGGCCGTGCCGGACCTCGGCAATCTCGTCTTCCTCAACGTCTACGTCACTCCCGATCTCGGCCTCGCCGACATGAACAAGGCCTATGCCCCGCTGTTCGCCGCCGGAGACGCCCCGGCGCGGGCCTCGCTGCTGGTGAACGAACTGCCCAACGACGCCCGCATCGCCATCACCGGCGTCGCCGTGAAGGACCGCAAAGACCGGCGCATCGTGCGCCCCCGCAACATGCCGCCGAGCCGCACCTCCAGCCCCTGTGTCTGGGCCGGCGATACGCTCTACTGTTCCGCCAAGTCCGGCTTCATCCCCGGGCCCAACTCCGGCATCTATGCCCCGACCGTCGAACTGCAGGTCCGCCAGACCATGCGCAACCTCCTCGACGGCCTCGAAGAGGCCGGCCTCAACTTCAGCCACTGCACGCAGGCCAACGTCTATGTCGACGACCTCGCCGAGTTCGGTAAGATGAACGGCATCTACGGCAGCTTCTTCCCGCAGGTCCCGCCCACGCGGACCACCGTCCAGCCCCTCGCTCCCGTTGAGCGGAAGGAGGGGCCAAACGGGACCTGGCCCATGCTCGAACAGGTCTCGGTAGTCGCCGTCCGCCCCTCAGCCCAGTAGCGCCTCGAGTTCGGCCATCTTCTTGGGATCGTCGAGGCTCTGCTTCTCCCACGGGTCGCGCCGCAGATCAAACAACTGCCGGGTCACTTTGCCATTGACCGTGTAGCGGATCAGCTTATGCGTCCGCGTCCGGACCGCCCGCTGAAAATCGCGGTAGTAGTGCAGCGTATAGGGCCGCCCCGCAAAGGGCTTCCCGCGCAACGCCGGGGCAAACGACTCCCCTTCGACGGTCGGCGGCTTCGGGATCCCGGCCAGGTCGCAAAGGGTGGCAAAACAGTCAACCAGCTGGACGAGCGCCCCGCTCCTCCGGCCCTTCACAATCCCAGGCCCTGCCACCAGCAGCGGCACCCGGATCGAGTGATCATACAGGTTCTGCTTGCCCAGCAAACCATGCTGGCCCAGCGCCAGGCCGTTATCCCCGGCAAACACCACAATCGTGTTCTCGTCAATCGCGTCCAGGATCCGCCCAATCTGGCTGTCCAGATACGAGATCAGCGCGTAGTAGTCGGCAATCTCCTTACGCACCGCCTCGGGCGTCCGTGGAAACGGCAACAGCTTTTCGTCGCGCACCGCGAGTTCGCCGTTATCAAACGGATGCTGCGGCAGAAAGTTTTCGGGCAGCTTCATCTTCTCCGGCGGATACCTGGCCTGCCACTCCGGCGGGGCCTGCCGGGGGTCGTGCGGAGCGGTAAACGCAACATAGGCGCAGAACGGCTTGGTTTTGTCCCGGCGCTCGAGAAAGTCGAGCAGCCCGTCGGCAAACAATTCAGTAGCAGATTGTTTAGGCGACCGGACCGCCGCCGTCGGCGGGTATTTCGCCGCCGGGTGGAAGCGGTGCAGCGGGGTGCGGTAGTGGTCCTCCATCCCGCCAAAAAAGATCGGGCCGCCGTCGGTAAAGGCCTCGTGATAGAGTTTGGGCCCGTTGTGCCACTTCCCCGCCCCGAAGGTCTGGTAGCCGGCCTCGGCGAAGACGGCGGGCCACAGATGATAGGGCCGCTGGCCGGCGAGCGCGGCGGTGGCGTGGTGCAGGGTCTGGCCCGTCATCAGCATGGCGCGGGAGGGGACGCACACCGCTCCCTGGTTGCCGCCCATGATCGAAGCCTGGGTGAACGCCACGCCGCGGGCGCAGAGCCGGTCCAGATGAGGGGTCAGAATGTCGCGGTTGCCGAGAGCGTGGATGGTATCGAAGCGATGGTCATCGGAGAATAGAAAGAGGACATTCGGACGGGGGCGCGGAGCGGCCACCGAGAGGAGAAAGTTGCGGCGGTTCATCTGAATCGCTACTGTATCAGGGAATGCTCGCAGGAAACATTGTACGGTTGGAGCCGCTCTCTTTTCATCACGGACCGGAGTTGAGCGAGATCGGGTTGGAGGAGTCGCTCTGGGAGGTGGCCAGCGAAAAAGTCGATAGCGCCCAGCAGATGACGGCCTATATTGCCCGCGCGCTCGCCGACGGGAAGACGCGCGCTTTCGCGGTAAGGCACCTTGAGAGCGGCCGGCTGGCCGGTTCAACGCGCTACATGAATATGGAACTGCCGCACCGCCGGCTGGAGATCGGGGCAACGTGGTATGGCCTGGAGTTCCAGCGCACGGCAGTGAATACCGAGTGCAAGTACCTGCTGCTGCGGCAGGCTTTCGAGCTGATGGGCATGAACCGGGTGGAACTGAAGACGGACCTGCGGAACGTGCGTTCGCAGAACGCGATCCGGCGGATTGGCGCCAAAGAGGAAGGGATCTTGCGCCGGCACATGATCACGTGGAGCGGCTATGTCCGCGATACCGTCTACTACTCGGTCATCCGCGAGGAGTGGCCGGCCGTGAAAACCCATCTGGAGGAGTTGATGGCGAGATGACCGCGGCTGAATTGTTTCGCATCACGAACGGGTTGGCATTCCTGGGTTGGCTGCCGCTGATCCTGGCGCCACGGTGGCGCTGGAGCGTGCCGGCGGCGCGCAGCTTGAGCTGTCTGTTCTGCCTCGTCTATGTGGTAGTCCTGGGATTACACTGGGGCGAGGGGGAGGGCGGGTTCGATTCGCTCGAAAACGTAGCCAAACTGTTCGCCAATCCCTGGGTGTTGACCGGGGGGTGGATCCACTACCTGGCGTTCGATCTATTCTGCGGGTCCTGGATTGTGGCCGAAGGACGAAGGCGCGGGTTGGCCCTATGGCGGGTCACTCCCTGCCTGCCGCTAACTTTTTTGTTTGGCCCGGCGGGACTCGGCTTATTCTACTTACTCAACGGAGACCGGGATGCTTTCGGAGTTGCTGCGCAGAAATGAGGTATTGGGCTGGACAGCCATCGGGCACGGGGTACTGTTTTTAATCGCTCTGGCGCTGACCCAAATCGACGGGAGGCAGTTGGCCGGCATCAACATCTGGATCAAACCGATGAAGTTTGCCATCTCGATTGCACTGTACACGGCGACCTTTGCCTGGATCTATCATCATGCCAGCGCTTCGGGCGGCGCCAAGGCGCTGGTCAGTTGGGTAATCGCGGGGACCTTGCTCTGGGAGAGCCTCTGCATTTTCCTGCAGGCGGGGCGCGGCGTGGGATCGCACTTTAATTTCGGGACCTTGTTCGACGGTTTCATCTTCACCTCGATGGGGGTGATGATCCTCATCAACATGCTCGCGGCAGGCGTGGGGGCCTGGCATTGCTGGCAGACCGCCCCGACCATCGGGCTGAAGCCGGCCTATCTGTGGGGGATCCGGCTGGGGATGTTGCTCTTTGTGCTGGCGGGCTTGGAGGGCGGCTTGATGGCTGCGCGGCTGCAGCACGCGGTTGGGGTCCCCGATGGAGGACCGGGCCTGAGGATCCTCAACTGGAGTACCGAGGGTGGCGACCTGCGGGCGGCCCATTTCGTCGGCATGCACGCGCTGCAGGCGCTGCCGCTGCTCGGCTACTGCGTGGGCAGCGTCTGGGCGGTGTGGGGCGCGGCGGCGGGCTGGGCGGGGGTGACCGCGTGGCTGCTCCTCCGGGCGCTGGCGGGGCGTCCGTTTCCCGGCTGACGGCGATTACGGCTTGAGGTGGTGCCCCAGGAAGCGCCAGATTTCGGCGCGGGAGTCCCGGGCGAGTTTGGTATCGATGCGGTTGAAGTGGTGACCGCCCGGGGCCGCCTCCCAGATTTTCGACTCAAACTGTTTGCCGGCGGTTTTGAGGGCGTCGATCATACGGCGAACCTCGAGGACGTTGACATCCTCATCGTTGGTATTGCCGTCGATCCAGAGCGGCGTGGCGAGTTTAGCGGCGTGGGTAAAAGGACTGCGCTTCAGGTAGGCCTGGACGTCCTCTTCGACGGTCTTGCCGATGTGGCTTTTCGCGCTGAAGACTTTGCGGTAGGACTCGGATTTGTAGCCGAGGCGGGCCACGAGGTCACTGACGGGCACGCCGGCGTAGGCGACGGCGTAATCTTTCGGATGAGCAAAGATGGTCATGAGGGTGATCATGCCGCCGTGGCTCCAGCCGAGGATGCCGACGCGGGCTGGGTCGAGGAAGCTGTAGCGTTCGAGGAGCCAGGCGCGGGCGGCGTGGACGTCGTCGTTCTCGCGCCCGCCGTAATCGATGCGGTTGTAGTAGCCGGCGCCGTAGCCGGTGGAGCCGCGGTAGTCGGGGGCGATGACGGTATAACCGAGTTCGAGCAGTTCGCGGATGATGTGGGCGCCGTTGGCCGAGCCGCCGCTTTGCAGATTGCTGTGGACGCCGCCGTGGACGTAGACGAGTGACGGGTGTTTGCGGGAGCGATCGAGAGCCTTGGGCAGGAAGGTATAGGCGTAGACGATCATAGGATTGCGGGCGCCCTGGGCGGTAGAATTGGCTTCGTAATGGGGCGGGGTGGAGGTGTAGGCGACCTGGTCGACGTGCGCGATGTCGCCCAGTTTCTGGTGCCACATGTAGTTGTCGATGGATTTGAGAATCTGGTCGCCGCGATGGTCGGGTCCGGAGCCGGGGGCCTGAGCGAAAAGGGGAAGAGCGGCAAGCAAAAGGAGGACGAGGTGCATCTCTTCAGGGTAGAGTACTGGAACAATTCGCGTCGGTTCTAGGAGGAAAACCCTAAGGGTGAATACAGGTTGCTACTGCAAAGTAGAGTCGTGACCCTACTCCAAGACGTAATCCGGTTTACGCGTGGTTGGCTGCACTACGGGATGATCGCCCATCCGACGATTTGTATCGTTGTTGCGGCACTGATGCAGATGCTCCAGCTACAATAGAGTTCCATGCAGTTGCTTCAGGCTGGCAAGCACCGTCTTCTCCTGCTCGAGTACGATCCGGAACATCTGGCACAGATCTGCCAGCAGGCTGGATTCGCGGTGTCGATTGAGGAGACTTCGCGGTCGCTGACGTTGGATTTGACGGCGACGGAGCGGCGGGTCCCGCTCCTGGTGTTTGACGCGGCGGAGCCGGCGAATCTGGGCTGGTTTTCGCGGTGTCAGTTCTACATTGACGGGGCGACGGGGAACGTCCTGCAGACCCCGATCACGGTGGCGAACAAGCTGGGACCGCGGGGCCAACTGGAGTTGGAGGGGGTGCGTCTGCGGTTGGCCAAGGAGCTGCCGCCGGGCTTCAAGCTGCCGGGACGGCAGGTGGTGAGCGAGCAGGTGATTTACGGCCTGTTGTTCAGTCTGCTTTCGGCGATGCTGCAGTCGGGGGTAGCGGTGTGCGGGCGCGGGGTTTTCCGTCCGCTGCACGGGCGCCGGGAGCCGGTAGTGAACCGGAATTAGGCGCGAGCAGGAAGCGGAGCGGCCAGTCGGCGCATTGGGTGATGCCGATGCGGGGGGTGACGAGAACGGGTTCGGGCGGAGGCGGGGCGTCGAGGATCTGCAGAGGCGGCTCCCAAAGGGAATGACCGTAGAAACGGCGGTCGATGCCGAGGGTTTTTGTCAGACGGCCGGGACCGTCGAGGCGGCCGGGGAGCGGGGAGAGCGGGCTGAGGGCGCGGAGGAGGACGCAGCCGGGAGTACCGGCGGGTTCGGCGACGACGTTGAGGCACTCGTGGATGCCGTAGCTTAGATAGACGTAGGCGCGGCCGGGAGGGCCGAACAGGACGCGGGTGCGGGGGGTGAGGCCGCGGCTGGCGTGAGCGGCAAGGTCGGCGGCGCCGAGGTAGGCCTCTACTTCGACGATGCGCCCGGCTCGCTCGCCGTGGACGAGCGTTTTGCCGAGGAGGGCGCGGGCGACCGTAACGGTGTCGCGGGCATAGAAGCTTTCGGGAAGGGCAATCAACGTTAGACTAGAAAGTTACCATGATGCGTTTGTTCACCGCGATTGCCATCCCCGAGGAGGTCCGCGCACGGCTGACGGAACTGGTGGCGCGGCTGCGGCCGGCGGCGCCGGTGGCGTGGAGTCCGGCCGGAAACTGGCACATTACGACGAAGTTTGTGGGCGGGTGCGCGGATGTGGCGGGATTGGAGGAGGAACTGGCGGGGGTACGGGCGCCGGCGATAGAGGTGGCGGTGCGGGGATTCGGTTGGTTTCCGAACCCGCATCAGCCGCGCTCTTTGTTTGCGGGCGTAAGCGGGGCGGGGCTGGCGGAGTTGCACGCGCAGACGGATGAGGCGTGTGCGCGGCGGGGAGTGGCGCGGGAGCGCAAGCCGTATACGCCGCACCTGACGCTGGCGCGGATACGGACGGGGACGCCGGTGGGGGAGTTGCGGCGGGTGATCGGCGAGATGGCGGAGACGGACTGGGGCCGGTTCCGGGCGGGTTCGTTTTGGCTGTACGAGAGCCGGGCGGAGGCGGAGGGTTCGATCTATTACAGAATCAAGGAGTTTCCGCTGGGATGACGTATCTGCTATTGGTGGTGGCGTATCTGCTGGGCGGGGTGCCGTTTGGGTACCTGCTGGTGCGGTGGAAGACGGGACAGGACGTGCGGGCGATGGGGAGCGGCAACATCGGCGCGACCAACGTGGCGCGGACCACCGGGAAGTTGGTGGGCGTCGGGACGCTCGTGCTCGATATCGGCAAAGGTTGGGTAGCGGTCTGGCTGATGGGGCGGTTCGGGTCGGCCGAGCCGCTGTGGCTGGCGCTGGCGGGGCTGACCGTGATTCTGGGGCACGCGTTTCCGGTGTTCCTGAAGTTTCAGGGCGGTAAGGCGGTGGCGAGCTTCGTGGGCGCCTTCCTGTACCTGGCGCCGCTGCCGCTGCTGGCGGTGACGGTAGTTTTCGCGGCGACGGTTTGGCGGACACGGTATGTTTCGCTGGGTTCGATTCTCGGGGCGGCGCTGGCGCCGGTGGCGGTGTGGATGATTGATCACCCCTCGAACTGGATTGTGGGAGCGGCCCTGGTGGGGGGGGCGTTCATCATCTGGCGGCATCGGGGCAATATCGGCCGGCTGCGGGCGGGAACGGAGAACAAGCTTTGAATCAACTGACGATACTGGGCGCCGGGAGCTACGGGACAGCGCTGGCGATGGTGCTGGGGCCGCGGTACGAGCGGGTGGTGCTGTGGAGTTTTGAGCGGGAGTTGGCCGAGCAGATGGAGGCGCACCGCGAGAACCGGAAGTATCTCGAGGGGTTCCGGTTGCCGCCGAATGTGCGGGTGGTAAGCGAACTGGCCGATGCGCTGGAGGCGGCCGAGGTGGTGTTGGGGGCGGTGCCGTCGATGCATGTGCGGTCGGTGTTTTCGCAGGCGCTGCCGTATCTGCCACCGGAGGCGCCAATTGTGAGCGCGACGAAGGGCGTAGAGCGGGGGACATCGCTGCGGATGAGCGAAGTGATTGCCGCGGTGACGCGGCCGAAGTTTCCGGCGCGCATTGCGGTGTTGAGCGGGCCCTCGTTTGCCAAAGAGTTGGCGCGGGGCGAACCGACGCTGGTGGCGGCTAGCGCGGTGGACGGGGCGTTGGCGGGCCGGATCCAGCGGGAGTTTACGGGGCCGACCTTTCGAATTTACACGAACACGGATCCGGTAGGGACGGAGCTGGGCGGGGCGCTGAAGAATGTGATTGCGATTGCGGCGGGGGTTTCAAGCGGTCTGGGGCTGGGTTCGAACGCGATGGCCGGGCTGTTAACGCGGGGGTTGGCGGAGTTGACGCGGCTGGCGGTATCGCTGGGGGCGCAGGCATCGACGTTATCGGGGCTGGCGGGGTTGGGGGACCTGATTTTAACGTGTACGGGGGATTTGAGCCGGAACCGGCGGGTGGGGTTGGAACTGGCGCGGGGGAGGACGCTGGCCGAGATCCAGGAGGGCATGCACATGGTGGCCGAGGGGGTGGAGAACACCTACTCAGCGGTGGAACTGGCGCGGCGGCAGCGGGTATCGATGCCGATTGCCGAGACGATGTATGCCATCTTTGAGCAGAGTAAGAGCCCGCACGACGCGCTGCGAGAGTTGATGGAGCGGGAGCCGGGGACAGAGTAGTTACAATCCGGTTCCCGCGACCGCAACCTTTAGCGGCCAACCGGGTTTGGAAGGCTATGATGGCCGTGGCGACGTCTGAACACGACGCCGAACTGATGTTGCGGGTTCGGGAGGGCGATGCGCAGAGTTTTGCGCTGCTGCTGGCCAAGCACCGCGGACCGGTGATCCACTTTCTTTACCGGATGATTCAGAACCGGGCCGTGGCCGAGGAGCTGGCGCAGGAGGTGTTTCTCCGGGTATACCGAAGCCGGGCTGGTTATGAGCCGACGGCGAAGTTTACGACCTGGTTGTTCCGGATTGCCAGTCACGTGGCGTTGAATTACATCCGGGACGGCAAGCACGAGCGCAACCAGGAGAGTCTCGACGGGGAGAGCGCGGAGGGGATTGCGAGACAGGTAGCCTCGAGGGCGCCGACGGTGGAGCAGGAGATGGTGCGGGAGGTGCAGTTGGCCGAGGTGCGGCGGACGGTGGAGTTACTGCCGGCCAAGCAGCGGGCGGCGGTGTTAATGCATAAGTACCAGGAGATGGACTACGCGCAGATTGCGGCGGCGTTAGAATGTTCGGAGTCGGCGGTGAAGAGTTTGTTATTCCGGGCGTACGAGACGCTGCGGGCGAAGTTGGCGCACATGGCAGGAAGAGGTTAGCAGGCGGGAAGCTATGAAGAACACGAAAGGCAGCGCGTGTCCGATGGAGCGGGGAGAGGAGGAAATCCTGCTGCGTTACTGCGCGGGAACGCTGGCGGCGGAGGGGGCCGGACCGCTCGATGAACACGTGGAGAGCTGTCCGCGGTGCCGGCCCTGGGTACGGGAGCAGCGGGCGGTTTGGCAGGCGCTCGAAAGCTGGAAGGTGGAGCCGGTGACGGCGGAGTTTGACGCGGCGCTGCTGGCACGGATTGCGCGGGAGGAAGAGGCGCGTCCGCTTTGGCGCCGATGGTGGGACAGGGCGAAGGGAGCCTGGGGAGCTGCGCTCGACTGGCGGGTGGCGGTGCCGGCAGGGGCGATGGCGCTGCTGCTGGTGGTAGGGCTAACGATGGAGAACCCGTTCCGGCAGGAGGCCGGGGAGACGATGGTGAAGCTGGAGGCGCGGGAGATTGAACAGGCCGAACGGGCGCTGGAGGACTTAGAGATGCTGCGGCAGTTGGAGCCGCCGGAGGAGGAGCAGAAGTTATGAGGTTCCTGCGGCGCGTGCTGTTGTTGTGGGCTCTGGGCGGGGCGGCGTGGGGGCTTTGGGCGCAGCCGGCCGAGCCGGCCAGGCGTCCGCATCCGTTAGAGAAGCTGCGGCGCATGGCGCCGGAGGAGCGGGAGCGGGTCCTGCGGAACATGCCGCCGGAGCGGCGGCAGATGATGGAGGAGCGGCTCGAGCGATGGGAGAGGATGGCGCCCCGGCGGAAGCAGCATCTCGATGGCCGGTTGAGTAACTTCCAGCAAATGAAGCCGGAGCAGCAGCAGGCGCTGCGGAGGCTGGCGAGGCGCTTTCAGGAGACGATGCCGGAGGGCAAGCGCATGGAGGGGCGGCGGGCGTTGACGATGCTGCAGCGGCTGGACCCGGAGGGGCGGAAGCGGGTGCTGGGAAGCGCGCGGATGCGGGAGCGGTTCAGTGACGAGGAGCGGGAGTTGCTGCGGGAGATGGCCGAGAACATGCCGGACTAGGCCGGTTTGGCTTTCGATCGGATCTTATAGAGGTGATCGTAGGAGTAGATCCCGGTTTTGTGGCCGTCGTTCCAGTGAATGCGGATGGCGTAGTTGCCGACGGCCTCCACGCTTTCCATGGCGATGCGGGGCTTGAACAGGGGGAACGGGCTGGGGTCCGGGGTCCATTTCTGCGGCTCGGTGCCGTGGGCGCCGGTGCAGGTGGCGCAGGGGCATTCCGAGCGGAGAAGTTCGACGGGGAAGCTGGAGTGTTCGCCGTCTTCCCAGTCGATTTCGATGCCTTTTGATTTGGAGATGGCGATGTGTTCGGGGTTCATGTGTTCGCAGAGGAGCGTTCGACGTCGCGCACGCCGCTGATGCGGCGGACGGAATTGACGATGCGCTCGAGTTGTTTTTTGTCGCGGACGTCGAGGGCGACATTGACGATAGCGCTGCCGTCGCTGCGGGATTCGTCAGGTTGGGCTTCGAGGGTGCGGATGTTGGTTCCTTCGTGGAACAGGGCACTGGTGAGCTGATTGAGGATGCCGGGGCGGTCGTCGGTGTGGATGACGAGTTTGACGAGGAAGGTTTCGTTGACGGCGCGGGCCCATTCGACGTCGATTTTGCGTTCCACCTCGTACATGAGGTTTTGGACGTTGCTGCAGTTGACCGAGTGGACGGCGACGCCTTTGCCGCGGGTAATGTAGCCGACGATGGCTTCGCCGCGGATGGGATTGCAGCATTTCGCGCGGTAGACCATGACATCGTCGATGCCGCGAACCTTGAGGACGAGGTCTTCGCCGTCGAGTTTGGCAGGGGGGAGCGGAGCGGCGGGGGCGGCCTCTTCGGCTTCGGCGGCGGCGACCTGTTCAGGGGCGAGTTGCTGCAGCACCTGACGGGCGGAGAACTTGCCGTAGCCGAGGGCGGCGTGGAGGTCTTCCATCTTGCTGAAGCCGTAATCCTGGGCGACCTGTTCGACCTGGCTTTTGCCGATCTTCTTCCAGTGGACGCCGAGGCGGCGGGCCTCTTTCTCAAGCTGTTTTTCCCCGATTTCGATGGCTTTGGCGCGTTCCGTGGTGTTGATGACGTGCTTGATGCGGTTGCGCGCCTTCGACGTCTTGACGAAGTTGAGCCAGTCCTTCGATGGGGTATGCCCCTGTTGGGTGAGGATGTCGACGACATCACCGTTCTTGAGTTCGTACTTCAGGGGAACGATGCGGCCGTTGACTTTGGCGCCGACGCAGAGATGGCCGACGTCGGAGTGGATGGCGTAGGCGAAGTCGATGGGGGAGGCGCCGCGGGGGAGGATGATGACCTTGCCGCGGGGGGTAAAGGCGTAGACCTCTTCGGGGTACAGGTCGACTTTGAGGGTCGAAAGGAACTCGCCAGGGTCGCGGACGTCCTGCTGCCATTCGACGAGTTGGCGAAGCCAAGCGACCTGTTGTTCGTTGGTCTGGGCGGTTTTGCTGCCTTCCTTGTACTTCCAGTGGGCGGCGATGCCCTCTTCGGCGATGCGGTGCATCTGTTCGGTACGGATCTGCACTTCGAAGGCCTGGCCGCCGGGGCCGATGACGGAAGTATGGAGGGACTGGTAGAGATTGGGCCGGGGGATGGCGATGAAGTCTTTGATGCGGCCCGGGATGGGGGTCCATTCGCCGTGGATGGTGCCGAGGGCGCCGTAGCAGTTTTTGACACTGTCGGTGATGATCCGGAGGGCGAGGAGGTCGTAGACCTGGTCGATGCTGATCTTCTGGCGCTTCAATTTCTGGTAGACGCTGAAGGGGCGCTTGAGGCGAGCTTCGATGCGGGCGGGGATGTTTTCGCGCGAGAGTTTGACCTCTACGGCGTGGCGGATCTCTTCGAGCACGCCCTGGGTAGCGCGGCGTTTGGATTCGATGGCAAGCGTTACCTCTTCAAAGGCGGCGGGGTCGAGGTAGCGAAAGCCGAGATCTTCGAGTTCGGCGCGGATTTTGCCCATACCGAGGCGATGGGCGATGGGGGCGTAGATTTCGAGGGTTTCCTGGGCGATGCGTTCCTGGCGTTCGCGGCTGAGCGAGGCCATCGTGCGCATGTTGTGGAGGCGGTCGGCGAGTTTGACGAGGACAACGCGGATGTCGTTGACCATGGCGAGGAGCATCTTCCGGACGCTTTCGGCCTGGCGCTCCTCGCGGGAGTAGAAGTTGAGTTTAGCGAGCTTGGTGACGCCGTCGACGCACTGGGCGACTTCGGGGCCGAAGAGTTTGCGGACTTCGTCGATCGTGACGGAGGTGTCTTCGACGGTGTCGTGGAGAAGGCCGGTGACGAGGCACACCGAGTCCATCGACATATCGCAGAGGATATGGGCAACCTCAAGGGGGTGGGCCATGTAGGGTTCACCGGAGGAGCGGGTTTGACCGGTATGGTGGAGAGAGGCGAAGGCGAAGGCTTCGCGGAGGGGGTTTAGATTTTCCGAGGGGCGGAGTTTGGCGTAGCGGGCGAGGAGTTCTTCAAAACGAGTGGTGAGCGCAGGATCGCCGGCGTTCGATGGGGCGGACTCAGACAAGTTGACCGGCTGACTCACGACGAGACCCTCTATCCTTCAGAGTACACGGTGTGAGAGCAGCCGGTCACGCTTGGGTGGCTACTACTTCTTCTCTTGTTCCTGGACGATACCGCCAGCGGCTTTCTTTTCGAGCGCTTCAGCTTTCCGCTTCTTCGCTTCGAGGGCCTTCTGGACGTACCCGTCGGCCAAGTCCTGTTCCTTCTTATAGTCTTCCGGGGTATCGGCGAGGTCGGCCAACTCCCGGTGCATCAGGTTGAGGTAGGCGTAGGCGTCGTCATAGTCGGGATCGACCTGCACGGCCGCTTCGAGCTGCTTGAGACCGTCCTGGACGATAGTGAGGTTCTTCTGGCGAACCTCTTCCCGTACCTTCTTGTCCTTCAGCGGACCCGGGTCTTCGGGCTTCATGCTGAGTTTGGCCCGGGCTTCGCCGCGAACCGGGTAGGCCTTGCCCCAGGCGATGACGCCGAGGGTGTAGAGGGCTTCCTTGTTCTGGGCATCGACCTTGAGCAGCCGCTCGTTCCAGGTTTTCGCCTCGTCAAACTTCTTCTGGTTGTAGAAGAGAGACGCGATGGAGGCGATGGCGAGTTTGTCGTTGGGGTCCTTTTCGAGGACGAGTTGGAAGTTATCGTAAGCCGCTTTGGCGAACTGAGCATTTTCTTCCGACTCGGCGCCGGGGATCCATTGGCTCATGTAGGCGGTGGCCAGATAGAGCCGGGCGGTCGGGAACTCGGGATCGAGCTCGACGGCTTCCTGGAAGGACTTGACGGCATCGGCGTACTTGGCGTTTTTGTACGCGCGGACGCCTTTGTTCAGATTGTCGCGCGCCCTGAGCTTCTGGCAGCCCGTGGCGGAGAGAAGGAGAGCGCCGCAAGCGGCCAGGGTCAGGAGAGTTTTCATCATAACGGTTAGTCTCCTACTGGCCCTGCTCCATTTTCGGAGTCATCAGGCCTACCTTATCAATGCCGGCACCCTTGGCGATGTCAATGGCGCGGGCGACGTACTGAAACTCGAGATCCGGATCGCCTTTAACGAAGACAACACGCTCGGCGCGGGTGGAGAACACCTTCTTCAAGCGTTCCTCGAGATTTTTTTCGAGAACGTCTTCGCTGTTGAGCTTGATGGACTTGTCTTTGGCGATAATGATCACGACGGTGCGGTCCTGATCGGGGGGCGGAGGAGGCGTGTTCGGCGGAGGCGGTTGCGGAACGAGCGCGTCCAAGCCCTTCGGCGTGAGCGGAGTGATGACCATGAAGATGATCAGCAGCACGAGCAGCACGTCAATCAGGGGGGTCATATTGATGTCGGCTTGCGGTCCCTTACCGCCGCCGCCTGTTGACATTGACATAAGAATGCTCCTTCGAAAGAGGAATGATCCGGGTTAGGCGCCCGGCGCGGCCATAGCTTCGCCTTCTTTGACTTGTTCTGTCAACAGACCGATCTGATCAACCTGAAAGGCGCGGAGGTTGTCGAGAACTTCGACGACACGCTCGTAGCGGGCGCGGGAATCGCTTTTCAGGTAGACGGTCTTGTCGACGCGGTTGGTGAGTTGATCCTTCACCTTGGTACCAAGGCTGGGAAGGTCGTTGAACTGGTCGGTGCCGAGATAGACCTTACCATCGCGCGTCACCGAGATGAGGATCGCGTCCTCTTTATCAGCGGCCTGCATGGCAATGGGGTTCTTGGTCTGGACGAGTTCCACGGTGATGCCCTTTGAGAGCATGGGGGTGATCACCATGAAGATGATGAGCATGACGAGCATCACGTCAACGAGCGGGGTGACGTTGATGTCGGAGACGGGTGGGGGAGCGGCTGGTTTCTTGCGGTGCGAATTTCCGATTTCGATCGACATGAGGAGGTCTCCATTGCCGGGAGGCAGGCCGGACCTTGGGGGGCCCGGCCGGGTTCCCGATTCAACTCAACAGAAGGGGGTATCTTAGTGCTTGGCGCTGGTGCGCGAAGCCCGCTTGATAAAGTAGTCGATCAGTTCGGAAGACGAGTTACCCATCTCCACGTTGAAGGCATCGAGACGGCTGTTGAAGTAGTTGAAGACCATGACGGCCGGAATGGCGACGAACAGGCCGATCGCGGTGGCGACGAGCGCTTCCGAGATACCGCCGGCGACGGCGCCGAGACCGGTGGACTTTTCGGCGGCGATGCCCTGGAAGGCGTTGATGATGCCGACCACGGTGCCGAACAGGCCGACGAAGGGAGCGGTGGAACCGATGGTGGCCAGGGCGCTCACACCGCGCTTCAGTTCCGCCTGCACGATGGCTTCGGCGCGTTCGAGAGCGCGACGGGATGCCTCAATGGTTTCCCCGGAGATGTCGCCCTGGTTGTGGGCCTGGAACTCCTGAAGACCAGCAACGACGACCTTGGCGAGGTGGGACTTCTTAAAGCGGTCAGCAATCTTGATGGCTTCATCAAGTTTGCCTTCCCGGAGAGCGCCAGCGACGGCGGGAGCAAATGCACGGCTCTGCGCGCGGGCCGCGTTGTAGGCGATCAACCGGTCGATCATGACACCGATCGACCAGGCCGACATAATGAACAGCGCGATCACGACGAAGCGAGCCATCCATCCCATCTGGGCCCACATGTCGGCCGGATCGAACGAGACGCCACCTTCTTGGATCAGAAACAGAGCCCATACCTGCAACTGAATGATCATACGAATCTCCTGCGAGTTGAATTTTTGGAATTGGTAGCCGGAATCCCGGCTGGGTTGGTCCCACCGAAGTGGGGGGGCCGTGGGTTCTCCTCTTGGATGCCAACGGCCCGGTTACTACTCGAACGGACGTCCGCTTCTTAGGGGAACGGTTAGTTACTCAACGTGAAGTTCACGTCGATCTGTGTCTGCACTTCCACGGCCTCACCGTTGAGGAGAGTGGGTTTGTAGACCCACTGCCGGACGGCGTCGGTAGCGGCAGGAACCAGCAGCGGGTGACCGCTTACCATCTGCAGATTCTGAATGGTGCCGTCGCGAGAGATGATCGCATTGAAGCGAACGACACCTTGAATACGAGCCTGCTTAGCCAGGGGCGGATAGTTCGGCCGGACCTGGCGGATCAGATTAGCAGCCTGGACGTTGCCGCCCACGCGAATCGGACCGGTCGGTTTCGGTTTGGGAACTTCCTTGGGGGGCGGCGGGGGCGGTGGCGCGGCGGAAGGAACGCCACCGATGATGCCGCCGATGACGCCACCAGGGACGCCGCCAGGAACACCGCCGGGCACGCCGCCTACGACGGCGCCACCCATGGGAGGCGGCAACTCCTCTTCCTTGATCATGGCTATCTCTTTCGGGATCTGCTTGGGCGCCATCAGCCGGTTGGCGTCAAACTGACGCGGAATGACCTTAACGACCTTGACGGGGGCCGCCGGCGGAGGTGGCGGAGGAGGAGGCGGCGGCGGGGCAACCAGCATGCTGGCCAGTTGGGTTGGCTGCAACCCCTCAAAAAACCACATCGGCAGAATCACCAAGAAGGCGACTAGCGTGGCCTGGATGAGGAAAGAGACAAATACGGTCCAGGGCTTATTAGTTTTCCCGGCGCCATCGACGAATGTTTGATCAAACATCTTCGTTATCCTTTCGGCCCCGCTGCCAGAGTAGCGGAGCGCGTTGAGGTGGGAGGACTTCTTACCGTCCGGGCCTCCGAGCAAAGAGGACCGGGCCGGGGGACTACGTTACTGCGAGAAACAAGAGTTACTGCTGGTAAATTACTTCGTGTTCTTCGCCTTCACCGGACTCGCGGCGGCGGCAGCGGGGGCGTTACCCTTGCGCCGTTTTTCCATCCATTCCCGGAGGAAGATGAGGATGGGAGAGGCGATGAAGATAGAGGAGTAAGTACCGAAGATAATTCCGGCTACCAGGGCAAACGCAAAACCGTTTAACACCTGACCACCGAACAGCCAGAGAGCAAGGGCCGTCAGGAAGGTAAGTCCTGACGTGAGGATGGTACGGCTCAGCGTCTGGTTGATGCTGAGATTGACAACGCTGTCAAAACTTTCCCACCGCATTTGGGGCAGGTTCTCACGGATACGGTCGAAGATGACGATCGTATCGTTCATCGAGAAGCCCACGAGAGTGAGGAGGGCGGCGATGACCGTGAGAGAGATCTCTTTGTCGAGGAGCGAGAAAAGGCCAACGGTGATGATCACATCGTGAAACACAGCGATCACGGCGGCCAAACCATAAACAAATTCAAAGCGGAAGCCGATGTATATCAGCATGCCGATGAGCGCGAGCAGCGTGGCGTTAATCGCCTGGGTCTGTAGCTCCTTGCCGACTCGGGGTCCGACAAGGTCGAAACCGCGAATGGTGTAGGAGCCCGGAAAAGTTTGCTGTTTGATCACGTTGATCATCTCGGGGGTAATTCCAGAGACACCGCTGAGGGAGTCCAGGTTCCCGAGCAGTCCCGAGCGGGGCGCGGCATCGCGGTAGGCGAGGATGTTCTTGACCAGCTCCTGAAGCTGCGGTTCGGTGAGAGCGGCGCTTGAGGTAGCGAGGGGACCGCGGAGCTTATCCGCAAGCTGGGCCTGGGTAGCGGTGTTGATGTCGAGTTTGTCGCCATCCTTGCCGCCAAAGGTGGCCTTCAGGGTGTCAAATACGGCCGAGCGAGCCTCGTTTAGTTCCCGTTCGTCCCGCAGGTCGGTGGAGATGATCACCTCATTCTGTCCGGTTACCTGCTGCACGACGATTTCGCCGGGAATCCGGGCGCCGAGGGCCTTGCGGATCTGGTCCTCATTGGGCGTCTGCTGAAAGCGCACCGTGGTGACGGTACCGCCCTTGAAGTCGATGCCGTACTTCGGGCCGCCTTTCACGATAAGACTTCCCACGCCGACCGCCGTCAAGACAAGAGACGCGACGATGAAGGGCATTTTCTTGCCCAGGAAGTCGAAATTGGTTTTTTTGAAAATCTCCATGCAGTGTTGCTACTGGCGGCCAGTGGGTTTCGACGCCACTTGCTTCCCTTTTGTTCCCGTTATGATCTCAGAAAAGTACCACAATTGCTTATGTTTCTCAAATGCGAGTCCGCCGTGAGACGGAGCCGCGGGACAGCGCTTAAATGCTGAGCGTCGTGGACTGCGGTTTGCCGTTCAACTCCCAATCAAAGATGGTGCGCGAGACGAAGACGGCGGTGAAAACGTTGGCGATGAGACCGATGACGAGGGTGATGGCGAAGCCTTTGACGGCCGTCGTGCCGAAGATAAAAAGGAAAGCGCACGAGACAACGGTGGTGACGTGGGTGTCAACGATCGTCAGCCACGCTTTGCCGAAGCCGGCGTCAATGGCCGCCAGTACGCCTTTGCCGTGCCGCAGCTCTTCGCGAATGCGCTCGAAGATGAGGACGTTGGAGTCGACCGCCATACCAATGGTCAGGATGATGCCGGCAATGCCTGGCAGGGTGAGCACGGCGCCGAGGTAGGCGAGGACAGCAACCAGGATGATAGCGTTCAGCACAAGCGCCAGGACTGCGTTGATGCCGGCGCGCTTGTAGTAGACGAGCATGACGAGCACCACCGCGCCCACGCCCACCGCACCGGCGAGCAGGCCATCGCGGATGGAGTCGGCGCCGAGCGACGGGCCGACGGTACGCTCTTCGAGATAGACGACACCGGCGGGGAGCGAACCGGAGGTGAGTACCAGGGCCAGGTCGGCGGCTTCCTGCTGGGAGCCGGCGCCGGTAATGACGCCCGAGTCTTCAATCTTGCTGTTGATCACGGCGACGCTGCGGGCGCGGCCGTCGAGCAGGACGGCGAGTTTGTTGCCCACGTTCGATTCCGTGTAGCGGCCAAAGCGGCGGCCGGCGTCGGGGGAGAGTACGAACGACGTCTCCCATTTGCCGAACTGGTCCTGGGAGGAGCGGGCATTCCGAAGATCGCGACCGGTAACAACAGCGGTGCGGTTCACCAGATACCAGCTTTCACCCTGGTCGCCGGGGCGGGTGGCCTGCCGAATGGGCCGGGTGCCGAGGGGGAGGATGCCACCGTTCTTCGCGCGGAGCGCCTCTTCACTCGGGAATGGCCCGTCCTTGACCTCGACGATTTCGAGCATAGCGGCCGCCTGGAGGATGGCCTTGACGCGGGCCGGATCGTCGACGCCGGGCATCTGGACGAGGATTTCAGGATTGGTTTCGCCGTTGCCGCGCTGCTGCACGGTGGCTTCGGCAAGGCCGAGGCCATTGATGCGCTGTTCAATCGTGCGCATGGAGCGGGTGACGGTGTCGCGGCGCATGGCGAGCGACTCAGTGTTGTTCATCGTCAGCCGGTAGGCGTCTGAGCCGACGCTGGCCATCTGCCAGGTGGAGAACTTTTGGGTAAGAATTTCGCGCAGAGCAGCGGTTTTGTCTACGGGCACACCCTTGATGTTGATCTGGATGGTGTCGGCCTCTTCGATCGTGCCCGGTTCGTTGCGGTCAATCGAGGTGTAGGCGATGGCCGCCTTCTGCATTTCGTCTTTGAGACGTTCGATGTTCTGGTCGGCATCGGCCTTGAAGGCGTCCTGCACCTGGACCTGCAGAACCAACTGGCTACCGCCACGGAGGTCGAGTCCGAGTTTGATGCTCTCGGCGATATTGCGCTCGAGTTCCGCCTTCGACTTGGGCAAGCCGATGATCCCGTAGATGCAGATCAGGATCGTGGCGACAATCACGAGAACTTTGGATTTAAGGTTCTTGTCCATGAAGAGTGGTTCCTAGGAAGCCTTTTCGGCCTTGGTGACGAGCGAGGCGATGGCGGTACGGGCGACCTGGAGCTTAACGTTATCTGGTTTCACGCGAATCACTAGCGTATCATCGGTTGCGTTCACCGCAACAACCGTCCCGATGATTCCTCCGGTGGAGACGACCTCGTCGCCGGTTTTGAGGTTGGCCAACATTGTGGCCGTCTGCTTTTTCTGCCGCTGCATGGGCAGGAACAGAAGGAAGTAAAAGATCGCGAAAATCGCGATCATCGGGAGGAAGCCGATCAGGCTGTTCGCCGTGGGGAGTTGCAACAAGAGTCCAAGTGGCACTACTTCAAGTCCAGTTCGGCCGCGCGGGCTGCCGCTAAAAATCGGGGGAAGTCCCCAAGCAAGATAGACTGCCTGATCCGGCGCATGATGTCAAGGTAATAGCGGAGATTGTGAAGAGTCGCCAGGACGGAATAAAGGATTTCCTCGGCCAAAAACAGGTGCCGCAGGTAGGCACGCGAGAAGCGGCGGCAGGTGTAGCAGGCGCAGGCGGGGTCGAGCGGCCCGGCGTCTTCGCGGTACTGGGCGTTTTTAATGATCACCTTCCCGGTGGAGGTGAACAGGCAGCCGTTGCGGGCGTTGCGGCTGGGCATGACGCAATCCATCATGTCGATGCCGCCGGCCACGTACTCGATGAGCTCCTCCGGTTTGCCGACGCCCATGACATAGCGGGGTTTGGCGGCGGGGAGCAGGGGGGCGGTGGCTTCGACCATCTGCAGGCTCAGGTCGCGCGGTTCGCCGACGCTGAGACCGCCAATGGCGTAGCCGGGAGCATCGAGTTCGACGAGCTCGGCGGCGCAGGCGCGGCGGAGGTCGGCGTACATGCCGCCCTGCACGATGGGGAAGAGGGCCTGATTGACGTTTTGGCGGCGGTAGTGGGTGAAGGCCTGGGCGGCCCAGCGGTTGGTGCGGCGCGTGGAGGCGGCGACGGCGTCGCGGGTGGCGGGGTATTCGATGCATTCATCGAGCACCATCATGATGTCGCTGCCGAGGGCGATCTGGGTGTCGACGGTGGATTCGGGGGTGAACAGATGGCGGTCGCCGTTGAGGTGGGAGTGGAAGAGGACGCCCTCTTCGGTCACGCGGCGGATTTTCGACAGGCTCCAGACCTGGAAGCCGCCCGAGTCGGTGAGAATGGCGCGGGGCCAGTCCATGAACCGGTGGAGGCCGCCGAGCTGCCGGATGAGTTCGTGGCCGGGGCGGAGGTACAGGTGATATGTGTTCGAAAGGATGATTTTGGCGTCGAGCTCCTCGGCGATCTGCCGGGGCATGAGGCTTTTGACGGTCGCCTGCGTGCCGACCGGCATAAAGACCGGGGTTTCGATGACGCCGTGGGGGGTGTGGATCAGGCCGGCGCGGGCGCCGGTGGCGGGGCATTGGGCCTCCAGCTCAAAGCGCAGGCCTTCTTTTAACTCATTCATAGCGGAGAGCTTCGGTGGGATTCAGCCGTGCGGCCCGATTGGCCGGCAGCAGGCCGAAGACGAGTCCGACGCCGAGCGAGGTGCCGAAGGCGACCAGCACGGAGGTGGCGGAGATGGGAATATCGATGCCGCCGAAGTAGCCGGCGGCGAGCGGCGCGGCGACTCCGGCGGCGATGCCGACGAGTCCGCCGGCGAGGCTGATGAGCACCGCTTCGAGCAGGAACTGGAGCATGACGGCCTGCTTGGAGGCGCCGAGGGCCATGCGCAGGCCGATTTCGCGGGTTCGTTCCGTTACCGTCACGAGCATGATGTTCATGATGCCGATGCCGCTGATGACCAGCGTGATGGCGGAGACCAGCACGAGCACGCCCGTGAGGATCAGCGAGATGTTTTCGGCGGCGTCGAGAATGGCCGAGAGGTTATCGACGTAGTATTTGGCGCCGGGGCGATGGCGGGATTCAAGCAGCTGCTGGACTTGGCGGGTGAGCGGGATGACGTCCTCGGCGCGGCGCGTCTGGACGTACATGGGGTCGATCCGCTCTTCGGTGGTGAGGTACTTCATCACGGTGATGGGGATGAGCATGGTTTCCGTCGAGAGTTCCGAGAGGCCGAAGCTGTCGGTCTTTTCGCGGAACGTGCCGATGACGGTGAACTGGAGGCCGTGGATTTTAATGACCTGCAGCAGGGCATTCGACTGGCTACCGTAGAGACGGGCGGCGAGTTTCTGAGTGAGGAGAGCGACGCGGTTGCGCTGCTGGACGTCGTCGGCCTGGATGCCGCGGCCGGCCAGGATCAGCAGGTTGCGCATGGGGGCGTACTCGTGATCGGATCCGATGATTTTGACGTCGCGTTCGCGGCCCTCGATGGCCATCTGGTCGTAGATGGTCATGACGCCGGTCACGGCGCTGGCGCGGCTGCCGAGGGCGAGGCGGGTGGCTTCGACATCGGCGATTTTGACAAAGTCGGCATCAACGCTGACGCCGGTGCGGGTGCCGGCTTCGAAGTAGGCGATGATGAGGTTCGAGCCGATGCCGCGGATCTGTTCGATGACGTAGTCGCGGCTGGTGAGCGAGATGGTGACGACGAGGATGACCGAGGCGTTGCCGATCACGAGGCCAAGGGCGGTGAGCAGGGTGCGGACCTTGTTCGCCCGCAGCGCCGAGAAGCTGAAGCGGAGCGATTCGCGCCAGTTCAAGCGCCGCCCCGGGCCTGGCGGAGAAGCTTTTCGGCCTCAGCGCGCGAGGGCATCTCCGGATTCAGCTCCGATTGCAGGTACTGTTCGAGGAGCTTGGCGGCGGCCGGCAGGTTTTTCCTGGCGATGATGTAGGTCTGCGCCTTGTCAAAAAGGAGCTTGGGGTTTTTGGGGTCGAGCTTTTCGGCCTTGGTGATGAACGATTCGCCTTCAATGAGGCGGCCGTGGCGGGCGAGGAACTTGGCGACGTCCAACAGGCGGCCGATCTGGCGGGGGGCGAGTTCGGCGGCCCGCTTGAGGTGCTGTTCGGCGGAATGAAACTCCTGACGTTTCTGGGCGAGCTGGGCCGTGGCGTAGTAGTACTCGGCCTCGTCGTTGGCCTTAATCTTGGCAAGGAGGGCCTCGGCCTTGTTCAGTCCGCCGCCGAGGAAGCCGGGAGCCTCGAGGTAGTAGTTGAACAGGTCGTTGACGGCCTCGGCGTTTTTGGGGTTCATTTCAACGGCGCGCTCAAACATTTGCCGGGCCTTGGAGGCGTAATGGGGAGCAATCAGCGGGTTACCGGATTCGGCGCGGCGGCCGTAGGCGCGTCCGAGCCAGTGGTAGTGCTCCGCGTTGAACCCGTTCAGTTGGACGGCCTTTTCAAAGTGATCGGCGGCTCGTTTGAAGTCGCCCAGCATGAACTCGCACTTGCCGGCCAGTGCATAGGCCGCCGGGTCGGAGCCGAGCACGGGCCGCAGGATGCTCGCCGCTTCCCGGTAGTGGGTCCGCTGGTACTGCTCGGTCGCCTTGGCAACCTCCACCGGTCCGGCGCAAAGAGCCGGCAGCAGCGATG
>JADCJL010000095.1 GCA_020247055.1 Acidobacteriaceae bacterium
CCGGCTCCATCACCGTCACCCCCTCCCCCGCCGACTTCACCACCTGGACCGTCACCGGCGCACCCACCTGGCTCACCGTCTCGACGAACGCCAACACCGTCACCTGGACCGCCACCCCCAACAACTCCGTCAACGCCCGCTCCGCCACCCTCACCATCGGCGACAAAACCTTCCCTCTCACCCAAGCCGGCTTCGTCCCTCCGCCGAGCGCCACCGATTCCGGCCCCGTCCACGGCACCGGCACCAGCCAAACACTCACCTTCCGCTTCTCCCATCCCCTCGGCTTCCAGAATCTCGACGTGCTCAACGTCCTCATCAACACCGCCCTCGACGGCGGAAACGCCTGCTACATCGCCTACTCCCAGCCCGCCGGCGTTCTCTATCTCGTAGGCGATAACGGCCCGACCAACCTCTCGGCCCCCCTCACCCTCGGTTCCACCGCCACCGTGCAAAACAGCCAGTGCACCGTGCACGGCTCCGGCTCCTCAGCCCAGAGCTCCGGCAACACCCTCACCCTCACCCTCCGCTTCACATTCGCCGCCTCCTTCACCGGCAGTAAAGTCATCTACACCGCCGCCCGCGATCAGGCCGCCGGCAACTCCGGCTGGAAGACGCTCGGCGCCTCGCAGATCCCCGAACCCGCCTCCACGCTGCCCCGCACCGACCCCCTGCCCCAGCCCGGCATCACCACCACCACCCACACCCTCACCGCCACCTACCGCGCCGCCGGCATCACCACCGCCTGGCTCCTCGTCAACTCCGCCCTCGACGCCGGCCGCGCCTGCTACGTCGCCTACTTTGTCCCCGGCAATCTGCTCCTGCTGCGTCCCGATGACGGAGACCCCGCCGGCATCACCGTCATGCCCCTGTCGAGCACCCAGTCGCTCGAGAATTCGCAATGCCGCCTCAGCGCCCAAGGCTCCAGCGCCAACTTCGCCAACGGGGTGCTGACCCTAACCCTCAACCTCACCGCCAAATCCGGCCTCGCCGGAGCCAACGGCATCTGGACCGCCCTCCAAAGCACGACCAACGAAGTCTCCCCGTGGCGCATCGCCGGCAACTGGCTTGTTCCCTAACCCCGCCGCGATGGCAGAATAGGGCATGGACCTCATCGCCCTCGACACCAACGCGCTCCCGTGGGAAGAGCGCTTCAACGAACACCTGCAGAAAACCCTCTACCGGAAAAACCTCGTCACCGACCCCGACACCGGCATGGAGATCCGCCTCGTGAAGTACCCCGCCGGGGTCATCAACTCCCGCCACACCCACCCCTGCGCCCACGGCATGTACGTGCTCGAAGGAACCTTGGTTACCCACCAGGGCAGCTACGGCCCCGGCCACTTCGTCTGGTTCCCCGAAGGCCCGGAGATGGAGCACGGGGCGACCGCCGAACAGGATGTCGTCGTCCTGTTCATCACCAACAAACCCTTTGAGATTCACTACAAGTGATGGATCTCACCCCGTTCGATACCCGGTGGCCCGAAGCCATCCGCTCCCTTCTCCCCGAGGTCGTCGAACGCGACGCCCTGCTGATCTGGCTCCAACTCTACCCGCTCGCCGTCGCTAATCTCGCCCGGCAAGAGAACGACCGCGCCGACTTCGAGCGCTACTACCAGCTCCGCGGCCGCTACCGTCTCAGCGAAATCGCCGACACCTCGGCCTCCTTTCTGCCCGGCCATCGCCACTGGCCGGCCGTCAAAGCCGCGCTGCCCGCCGAACCCGGTGACGACCTCGCCGCTCTCATCCGGCAGGTCGCCCGCGGTGACGCGGCCAAGCTCGCCATCGCCGCCGTCCTGCTCATGACCCTGCGCCAGGCCGGCCCCGACTTTCTTACGAGCGGCTACCAGCCGCCCGCTCCCCCGCCCAAACCCGGACTCTGGCAGCGCCTCACCAACCGCGGCCCCAAGGTCAACATGCAGGATGGCAACTCCTTCCCCATCGTGCCCGGACAGCACATCACCACCGGCGCCGAGCTCGACAAGCGCCCCTATCACACCACCGACGAACGCTGCTACCAGGGCATGGGGCCCATCCCGGTCGACTGCCGGAGCGGCTCCTGCGGCACCTGCTGGGTCGGGGTGCTCGACGGCCGGGAGCAGACGGACCCGGTGACCGACTTCGAGCAGAAACGCATGCAGTACTTCGGCTACTGGGACAATCCCTTCCACGACCCGGCCGCCGAACGGCCGCTCATCCGCCTCGCCTGCCAGACCATTGTCCGCGGCAGCTGCCAGATCGTGATTCCCACCTGGAATGGCGTTCTCGGCGCGGCGCGTCAGTTAAGAAGGTCAGAGAGATAGGGCTCGCCGTTCGGGTTCACGAACAGGTCCTGCTGGCCGCTGGCGCCGACATCGTTGTTCCGCGCAAGCAGTCTGCGCCCGGAGTGAAGCGCGATGCCGTAGCGCGCGCAGTCGCGCACGTAGTTGTCGAGGATCGTCACCTCCTCGGCGATGGTCGGGTCGGGATTGCCCAGCGGATGGCCCCAGAGGAAGATTCCGTCCTGCGGCTGCCGCGACGCCCGCGTGCCATAAATCGTATTGCGCTGAACGGTAATCCGGCGGGCCGACCGCACCATGATCCCCGTCGTCGATCCCGCCAGCAGATACACCGTGTTGTTGTCCACCCGCACATCTTCGCTGGCCGCCCCCACTTCAATCGCCACATCGGTAACCCCGGACAGCACGTTTCCCGAGATCCGGATGTTGCGGGTGCCGTACTCGCCCACGGTCCGGCTCCCGATCGTGAAGATGCCGTTGGCCTGCCCGACGTTGAAGATCAGATTGCGCGAAACCTCCCCATCCTGCACCTGCCCCTCCGGCGCCGTGTTGCCAAGCAGAATCGCCGAGCCGATGGCGAAGTTTTCAAGCCGGTTTCCGCGGATCACAAAATCCCGGCACCCGTCGTCGAGCCACACGCCGTGAATGCGCGCGTTGCGGATGTGGGAGCCGCGAATCTGAATCTCCGTCACCTGGCGAAAACGGATCACGCTCGCAAACAGGCCCGCCTGGTTCCCACCGTTACCATCGAGCGTCATCTCCTCAATCCGGATACGCCGCACCTGATCGGCCGATAGCAGGGGGGCATCCATCCCATCCCGCAGCCGCAGCGTTCCCGGCCCCGCCAGATGGGTGCCGTCCGGCAACCGCAGCGGCCCCGTTAAGCAGACCCCCTCCGGAAACGAAATGGCCTCACCTGCCGCGGCATCCATCGCCCGCTGCAGCGCCACGGTATCGTCGCGCTCCCCATCGCAGCGCGCTCCCCAACTTCCAACGCTGACCACCGCCAGCAGAACTAAGGCCGTCATCGCTTCACTATACCGAAGCAATACGGATTTTCCTTTAGAACTTGCGATCAGAGCGTACCGGAATCTTACCCTGACGGTTTATAAAGTGGTATGCCCGAGAGGATTCGAACCTCTGACCTTTTGCTCCGGAGGCAAACGCTCTATCCAGGCTGAGCTACGGGCACACAACAAAACCAACAGCTTTGAGTATACCCTAAAGCATGCGTCTTTTGGGCCTCTTCCTGCTGACGGAACTACTTTTCGGGCACAGAAAACCGAAACTCCCCGTCGCGCTCGAACAGATTGTACAAAACGAACCCATTACGGCCCGGGCGCACGTCGGCATGCGCGTCGTCGAAATCCGGACCGGTAAGGTGCTCTACGAACGGAATCCGCGCTCCTGGTTCGTTCCCGCTTCGAACACCAAGCTCTATTCGACGGCCCTGGCGTTGACCCGGCTCGGCGCGGCGCATCGTTTCGAGACACAGGTGGTAGCCGATGGCCAGGATCTGCGGCTGATCGGCGGCGGTGACCCCACGCTCTCCGGCCGCCAGTATCCCTACGAACGCGATGCGGAGTGGCGCGACGGGGCGGCGGCGATCGAAGAGCTGGCCGATGCGCTGGTGGCCAAAGGGCTCAAGCGAGTCGAGGGCGCCGTCATCGGTGACGACACCCGCTACGTCTGGGATCCGGTGCCGCCCGGCTGGGGCGCCGATGACGGGTTATACGAGTACGGCGCGCCGGTCTCGGCGCTGATGTTGAATGATAACGCGGTGCGGGTGACTATCCGCCCCGGCGCGACGGCCGGCCAGCCGGCCGAGCTCGCGCTGAACCCGGCCGTCGAGTACTTCGCCTTCCAGAACCGCGTGGTGACCGGGGAGGCAGGCACCCCGGCCCGCGTCCGCTTTGAGCGGCCACCCGGTAGCCGGGAGGTTTGGCTCGCGGGGACGATCGCGGCGGGCGCCGCGGCGACCGAAGAGATCCTGGCCGTCGACGAACCCGCTCGCTTTGCCGCCCAGGCGCTCGTTGATGCGTTGCGGCGGCGCGGCATCGAAGTCCGCGGCGGGGCCGGCGTCCGCCACCGCTTCGAGGGCGATGCCATGCCGTGCGACCGCTGCGAGGTACTCGCCTCGCGCCAGTCGCCGCCCCTGGGCCAAATCATTCAGGTTGTTAACAAGGTGAGCCAGAACCTGCACGCCGAAATCATGCGGCGCGAGGGCGGCGGCGCCGAAGCGATGAAGGCGCTGTTCGCCGCCGCCGGGGTCCCCGACGAAGATACCTATCTCGTCGACGGTTCGGGTTTGTCGCGGCTGACGCTCGTCTGCCCCGAGTCTTCCACCAAAATCCTGCTGCATCTTTGGAATAGCCCCGAGCGCGAGGCCTGGCTGCAGTCGCTGCCGGTAGGGGCGCAGGACGGAACGCTCGAAAACCGTTTCAAAGGCTTCGCCGAGGCCGGGCGCGTGAAGGCGAAAACGGGGACTTTGACGCACGTCGCGGCCCTGGCCGGCTATCTCGACCACCCCAAACGCGGCATGCTCGCCTTCAGCGTGATGGTGAACAACTTCAACGGATCCTCGGCCAAGGCGCGCGCGGTGATAGACCGTCTGGTGATGACGCTGCTCGACTACTGAGCGGCGACCAGAGTGGCGCACTTTTCCGTTGACTTTCGCCTCAGCTTCGCCAACAATAAAAACATCCCCCATGGCACTTACCCGCAGGCAGAAAGAGGTGGTCGACTATCTGGCCGATTTTATCGAGCGCAAAGGCTATTCCCCGAGCTATGAGGAGATCGCCGAAGGCATCGACCTGAACTCCATCGCCACGGTGCACAAACACATCTCGGCCCTCGAAGCCAAGGGATACTTGAAGCGTGGCTTCAACCAGAGCCGGTCGGTAGAGATCAGCGAATCCTATCTGGCCGAACGCGGCCGGGGGCCCGTGGCCGCCGAATCGGTGCCGCTGCTCGGCCGCATTGCGGCCGGCCGCCCGGTGGAGCAGATGGCGCAGGGCGAGGCCCTGCAGTTTAGCGACTTTCGCGGCAATGCATCGACGTACGCCCTGCAGGTGCGCGGCGAGTCGATGATCGACGATCACATCTGCGACGGCGACTTTGTCCTGATTGAAAAGGCCGATTCGGTGCGCGACGGCGAGATCGTCGTGGCGCTCGTGGAGGGGCACGAGACTACCTTAAAGCGTTTCTACCGCGAGGCGGGCGGCATGATCCGGCTACAGCCGGCCAACGCGACCATGGAACCAATTCTGGTCCCGGCGCCGGCGGTGGAAGTGCAGGGACGGCTGATCGCCGTCATGCGGAAGTATCGCAACTGATTCAGGTGAGCCGGGCGAGCCGTTCGCCGGCCGCCTCGAGCGTCTCTTCTTTCTTGCAGAAACAGAAGCGGACGTAGTTATGGCCAAGCTCCGGGCGGGAGAAGAAGCTGGAACCCGGCACGCCGGCCAAGCCGATGTGATGGATCAGATGCTGGACAAAGGCCGTATCGTCCGGGAAACCGAAGCCGGAGATGTCCGTCATTGTGTAGTAAGCGCCGCTTGGGGTAAAGCAGCGGAAACCGGCCTTCGTCAGGTAGCCTTCCAATTTGCGGCGGCGCCAGTCGTAGTGGTCGCCTAACTCGTTGTAGTAGGCGTCCGGAGCCTGCAGCGCTTCGACGGCCGCATACTGTAGCGGCGTGGCGGCGCCCACGGTGAGGAAGTCGTGCACTTTGCGGATGCCATCCGTCAGGTCGGGGTTAGCCAGCACCCAGCCCACTCGCCACCCGGTGACCGAGTAGGTTTTCGAGCAGCTATTCACCAGCACGGCGCGGTCGCGCATGCCGGGCAGGGTCATCACGGGGATGTGCCGGGCGCCGTCGTAGACGATGTGCTCGTAGATCTCGTCGGTGATGCAGAGCGCCTCGTGCTCCTGACAGAGCGAGGCGATCAGCGTCAGTTCTTCGTGGGTGAAGACGCGGCCGGTGGGGTTGTTCGGCGAGTTGATGATGATCGCCTTGGTCTTCGGGCCGAAGGCGCGGCGTAGCTCTTCGGGGTCGAAGGACCAGTCGGGCGCATGGAGGGTCACCAGCTTCCGGGTGGCGCCGCAGAGCTGCAGGTCGGGGTGGTAGTTCTCGTAGTAGGGCTCAAAGACGATCACTTCGTCGCCCGGGTCGACGAGGGCCAGCAGGACGGCGGCCATGCCTTCGGTGGCGCCGCAGACGACGGTGACCTCGCGGGCGGGATCGATCTCGAGGCCATAGTGATGACGGGCTTTGGCGGCGATCGCCGCGCGCAGCGGGGGAATGCCCCAGGTGATGGGGTACTGGTTATGATCGGCCTCAATGGCCCGGGCCGCGGCCGCCTTGAGCCAGGAGGGCGCGGGAAAGTCCGGAAAGCCCTGGGCCAGATTGACGGCGCCGGCGGCGATGGCCTGCCGGGTCATGTCGCGAATGACGGATTCAGTGAAATCGGCGGTACGGGCGCTGCGGTAGCGCGGCCGGGCGGCAACACTCATGAGTGTACGGTATCGCGACTGGCGGCCCGCCGTAAAGTCGCCGTTGCCGCACTCTCCCCTCTGCGGGCTGTTATTCTAGGCTTTTCATGAAAG
>JADCJL010000096.1 GCA_020247055.1 Acidobacteriaceae bacterium
GGGGGCGGAGTCGTTGTTGTTGAGGGCGGCCATGACATCGAGGTAGCCGGCGCCGACGGTGAACATGTCGTATTGGATGGTTTGGTTGCCGAAGGTGCTGCGGGTGGGGAAGGACTTGGAGGCCGACTTCATGAGTTTGGCTTTGATGGTGTCGGGGGTGACGGCGGGGCCGAATTTCTGGACGAGGAGGGCGGCGGCGCCGGCGACCATGGGGGCGGCCATGCTGGTGCCGGAGAGTTCCATGAATTCGCCGGTCCATGTAGATGGGAAAAAAGGATACATCGCAACAGGTTGCGTGAACTCTGAGATAATGACAAAGTTATTCGGGAAGAGCGTGTACAGGGTTGCACTCTCGGGAAACCCGCTGTCGACAACTACCCCGTAGTAAGAGACTTGACCGTTTGGCATGGGGGTAGCGGCGCCCCACGACGGCAGATTCCGCTGGGCGGCGATGATCCGATTGCCGGGGGCGACGAGATCCGGCTTGACGATCTTGTCGACGTTGGTGGGACCTTTGGAGCTGTAGGAGGCGACGAGGTCGTCGGTGCGGGTAGGGGTGCCCATGTCGCGCATGGCGCCGACGGTGAGGACATAGGGGTCGTTGCCGGGGGAGCCGATAGTGCCGTAGCCGTTGGTGTTGAAGGAGTTGTCGCGGCCGCGATTGCCGGCGGCGACGACGACGACGATGCCGGCGGCCCAGGCGCGTTCGACGGCCTGGCAGAGGGGGTCCTTCTTGTAGGATTCGAGGATCCGCCGGCCGAGGGAGAGGTTGATGACGCGGATATTATGCTGCGTTTTCAGTTGGATGGCGCGGTCGATGGCGCGAATGACGCCGGAGTCGGTGCCTCTACCGTCTTTGTCAAGCACGCGCAGATTGATGAGTCTGGCGAGCGGGGCGATACCGTGAAAGGACCGTCTGGGTGTCCGGCTCTTCCCATCAGCGGTCAAACTGCAGAGTATCCCCCGGCCAGCCAGGATACCGGCCACATGGGTGCCATGACCGTAGGCATCCTGGGTTCGGGTGGCGGGTTCGGTGGTGACGAAGGATTCGTTGTGGACGATGCGGCTGGTTTGGCAGTTTTCGTCGAGAAAGTCCGGCTTGGGCCAGATGCCGCTATCGACGACGGCGATGCCGACGCCTTTTCCGGTGAAACCGCTGTCTTGTGCGACATTGGCGAGGACGGCGGGGCGGGCCGAGTCCATGCTGGCGGAGATTTCGCGGTCGGGGGAGATGTATTTGACCCGGGGGTCGGCGGCGAGGGAGGCGAGGGCGGCGCGGCCGACGCGGGCGGAGAGTGCGCCGATGATGCCGAGTTCGGAGACGGGGCGGTGGGCGCTGAGGTTGACGCCGGCGGGGGGCGTGAAGGCGGTGGGCTGGCGGCGGGCGCCGGGGCGGGCGGCGGGTTCTTGAAGTTGGATGATGACGTCGATGGTTTGGTCCTCGGCGAGGTTGGCGAGGTCCGGGGCGAGTTTATCGTCCTGCGCGGCGAGGGGGACGGTGGCGAGGAGGAGAAGTAGGCCGGTAAGGCACCTCGCGTTCCGGCAGAGTAAGTTGGGAAGGAACTGACGGTGGTTTGTCATGTACTGAGTGTAAAGTGCCAACCGTTGCAGAAAATACGGTACGAGTTACTCATTTAATTTCGGGACTTCGGTTGGGGTGATGAGGGAGTTCGCGGAGAGTAAGTGGGCGGCCCGTAGGCCCGGATGCGGGGCGGGGGAGGGGAGGCGAAGGCGTGTATGATAGCGGCTATGGCAGATTCGATCTCGCGCCGCGCGCTGCTGGGCAGCGTCCTTCCTTCTCTGCTGGCCGCCCCGGCCAAACGGCCGAACATCCTGTTCGTCTACACGGACGACCATTCCTACCGGACGCTGAGCTGCTACAAAGAGGCCTATCCGTGGGTGAAGACGCCGAACATCGACCGGCTGGCGGCGCAGGGCGTCCGGTTTACGGCGGCCTATAACGGCGCCTGGTGCATGCCTTCGCGGGCGACGATGCTGACGGGGCATCTGCAGTATGGCGTCGAGTCTATGCACATGGTGGGGGAGTATCCCGGCTGTGACTACGACGCCGCGAAGTGCCCGTTCTGGCCAAAGGTTTTCCGCGAGAACGGCTACGTGACCGGGCAGATCGGGAAGTGGCACGTCGGGACCGATACGGGGTTCGGGCGGGACTGGGACTATCAGCTCGTCTGGAACCGGCCGAAGTTCACGAGCACGGCCACGCATTACTACTACGATCAGCCGATTACTTACCACGGTGGTAAGACGGAGATCCTGAAACGGTATTCGACGGACCAATACACGGACTGGGCGATTGAGTTTATCGAGAACAAAGACCGGGCCCGGGGCGACGGATCGAAGCCGTGGTACCTGTGGCTGTGCTACGGGGCGGTGCACGGGCCGTATCAGCCGGCGCAGCGCCATTTGGAGGAGTTGGCGGGGATTGATTTCGCTGTGCCGGCCGACATCTTCCCGCCGCGGGCGGGCAAGCCGGACTGGGCGCAGAAGATCAACATGTGGGAAAAGGACGCCAACGGCAGGCCGGTGTTCAACCGGCGGTCGCTGAATGCGTGGGTGCGGCAGTATCACCAGGGGGTGCTGGCGATTGACGAGGGGGTGGGTCGGATTCTGGACGCGCTCGACAAGTCCGGGCAGCGGGAGAATACGCTGGTTTGCTTCACCTCGGACCAGGGGCTGGCGTTCGGGCAGCACGGGTTCCGGGGGATCAAGATTGCTGCCTACGATGCCAACATCCGCTCGCCGCTGATTTTCTCGATGCCGGGGCGGATTCCGGCGGGCAAGGTGTGCGAGACGCCGGTGCGGGGCGCGGACCTGCCGCCCACCTTTTTCGCCTTCGCGGGCCTGAAGCTGCCGTGGGCGATGCACGGCCATGATCTGTCGCCGCTGCTGCGGGACCCGGGGCGGGCGTGGCCGCATCCGGTGCTGCTGGCGGCGACGGGGCATAGTTTTGGCTCGGACACGACCGCGATTCCGACTGATCCCGAGCATATTCTGCACGGCGGGGTGCCGTGGTACGTGATGCTGCGGGAGAAGAACCTAAAGTATGTCCGGCCGCTGGTGACCGACCTCGAAGAGCTGTATGACCTCGACAAAGACCCCGAGGAGCTGGATAACCTGGCGGTAAAGCGGGAGCACCAGGGGGCGTTGCGGCGGTTGCGGGCGGCGGCGATCGCGGAGCTGCGGAAGACAGGCTGCGGCTTTGTGGACCGGATGCCGGCGGTGCGCGAGGCGGAGGGCGGCGCTTAGCGGCCCAGGCGGTAGAGGAGGAGGGCGGCGCGTTTGGCTTGCTTGGTGAGGCTGTCGAGTTCGACGGATTCGCCAACGGCGTGGGTGCCGGCGCCGACGGCGCCGAGGCCGTCGAGGCAGTCGACGTAGGCGGCGATGTAGGAGATGTCGCCGGCGCCGCGCTGCATGGGGTCGAGCTCCTCGATGCGGCCGAGGCCGGCGGCGCGGCTGGCTTCGTCGTAGAGCGCGAGGAGGCGGCGGTTGCCGGGGGTGGGGGGCATGGGAGGGGCGCCTTCGACGAACTTGATTTCGGATTGGGTGCCCGGGAGGCTCTTGGCGATGATGGCGTACATGCGGTCTTTGATACGGCTGACCTGGGCGGGTTCGAGGGCGCGGACTTCGCCGCGGGCGAGGGCCTGGGCGGCGATGATGTTGGGTTTCCCGTCGGCGGTGGCTTTGCCGTCGGCGTCGGCCTGGACGGCGCCGCCGCCGAGGAGGAGGCCGGCGTTGAAGGTGAGGTTGGGCTCTTTGAGGGTTTGCTCAAAGGTGGAGATGACGCGGCTGATTTCGTAGATGGCGCCGTAGCCGGAGCTTTCCGTGAAGACTTGGCCGGAGTGGCCGGCTTTGCCGGTGGAGCGGACCTCCCAGCCGAGGTAGCCGCGGCGGGCGGTGGTGGCGTAATCGAAGCCAAGGCCTTTGATCCCGCCTTCAAAGCTGAGGGCGGCGCGGGAGAGTTTGGCGAGGCGGACCATTTCAAGCCGGGAGTGGTTGGGGAGGTCAGGGCGGCGGCCGGGCTCTTCTTCGTCGCCGGTGAGCATGACGGTGAGGGGGAGGGGGGCGAGCTGGCCAGCGGCGTGGAGGGCGCGGAGGGCGGTGAGGAGGACGACGATGCCGCCTTTCATGTCGGCGACGCCGGGGCCGGTGGCGCCGGGGCCTTTGCGTTCGAATTTTTGGAAGGGGCTGGCGGGTTCAAAGACGGTATCGAGGTGACCGATGAGCAGGATGGGTTTACCGCCGTTGCCCTTGTGTTCGGCGATGAGGTGGGGGCCGCGATGGACGGCGTCCATGGGGAGGAGGCGCGTCGTGAAGCCGAGAGCGTCGAACTCTTTCCGGGTGAGTTCGGCCATGGCGCGGACGCCGGCGGGGTGGAAGGTGCCGGAGTTCTGGTTGACGAGGGATTCGAGCAGCGTGAGGGCGGGGGCGGCCTGGCGGTCGACAGCGGCGAGGATGGCGGGTTCCTGGGCGAGCAGGGCGAGGGGGAGGGCGAGGGCGAGGGCGAGGATGGGCAGACGCATCTCCTTAGGGTAGCGGAGGTGGCTTGACTCTGGCGCGCGAGAGGAGTGTGCTGGGGGTATGGCAGACGTAACGACTTCCTGGTTGGGCATGAGTTTGACGAGTCCGTTGGTGGTGGCGGCGAGTCCGCTCTCGCAGGACGCCGGGGCGGTGGCGGCGGCGGTGGAGGCGGGAGCGGGGGCGGTGGTAGTGTACTCGCTCTTTGAAGAAGACCTGGTGGCGGAGCAGTCGGCGCCGCGGGGGTTTGTGGGGGTGGATCCTTATCTGCGGCACGTGGAGGCGCTGCGGGGGCGGGTGGGGGTGCCGGTGGTGGCGTCGTTGAACGGGACGACGCCGGGCGGTTGGACGAAGTACGCGCGGAGTTTGGAGGGGGCGGGGGCGAGTGCGCTGGAGTTGAATTTGTACGAGGTAGCGGCGTCGCCGGCGGTGGGCGGGGCGGAGTTGGAGTTCCGGCAGGTGGATGTGGTGGCGGCGGTGGTGGGGGCGGTGGGGGTGCCGGTGACGGTAAAGATATCGCCGTTTTACTCGTCGGTGCCGGCGTTTGTGCGGCGGTTGGAGGAGGTGGGGGCGCGGGGGGTGACGGTGTTCAACCGGTTCTATCAGCCGGACATTTCGCTGGAGACGCTGCAGGTGGACCGGCGGGTGGTGCCATCGACGGCGGCGGAGCTGCCGCTGCGCTTGCATGCGCTGGCGCTGCTGGCGCCGTTTGCGCGGCTGTCGTTGGGGTGTACGGGCGGGGTGCAGACGGGCTTGGACGCGGCGAAGGCGATTTTGTGCGGGGCGCACGTGGTGCAGGTGGCGTCGGCGCTGCTCGAGCGGGGGCCGGAGTATGTGGGGGTGATGCGGGAGGAGCTGGCGGGGTGGCTGGACCGGAAGAAGATGGCGTCGGTGACGGCGGCGCGGGGGAGATTAGGGTTTGGGTTTACGGCGGATGCGCACGCCTGGGAGCGGCTGAACTATACGCGGACGCTGCGGGAGTGGCCTGCCACCGGGGAGGGGCGGCAGGCCGGAGGGGAGGCTTAGAAGGAGAGGGTGAGGGTGCCGTTGAAGAGGCCTTCGGCGGCGTTCCAGTTGACGACGTTCCAGTAGGCGTCGATGTAGTCGGGGCGCTTGTTCTGATACTTGAGATAGTAGGCGTGTTCCCAGACGTCGAGGCCGAGGATGGGGGTTTTGCCGTCCATGAGGGGGGAGTCCTGGTTGGCGCTGGAGGTGACTTCGACGGAGCCGTCGGCGTTCTTGACAAGCCAGGCCCAGCCGGAACCGAAACGGCCGACGGCGGCGGCCTTGAAGGCGGCCTTGAAGGCGTCGAAGTCGCCGTACTTGGCGGTGATGGCGGCGGCGAGGTTGCCGGTGGGGGCGCCGCCGGCGTTGGGGCCCATGGTGGCCCAGAAGAGGGTGTGGTTGGCGTGGCCGCCGCCGTGGTTGCGGACGGCGCCTTTGGCGGCATCGGGGACGATGGCCAGGTTGTTCGAGAGCAGCTCTTCGAGCGACTTGCCTTCGAGCGAGGCGTTGGCCGTCACGGCGTTATTCAAGTTGGTGACGTAGGTCTGGTGGTGGCGGGTGCGATGGATATCCATCGTCACGGCGTCAATGTAGGGCTCGAGGGCGTCGTTCGAGTATCCCAACTCAGGCAGAACAAAAGGCATCAGGTTATCTCCTCAAATCAGGCGGTGAAGCCGCCGGCTTTTTCGTATTGGTGCGCGAGACGGAACATCACGTCTTCGGCAAAGTGCTTGGTAAGAATTTGCATGCCCACCGGCAGACCTTCGGCGGTGGTTCCACAGGGGACGCTCATGCAGGGGACACCTGCGAGGCTCCCCGTAATCGTATAGATGTCGGAAAGGTACATTTGAATCGGGTCATTTACCTTTTCTCCGATTTTAAATGCAGGGAAGGGGGAGACGGGGGTGATGAGGGCGTCGACGTGGGCGAAGGCGCGGGTGAAATCTTCGGTGAGCAGGCGGCGGACTTTCTGGGCTTTACGGTAGAAGGCGTCGTAGTAGCCGTGGCTGAGGACGTAGGAGCCAAGCATGATGCGGCGTTTGACTTCGGCGCCGAAGCCTTCGCCGCGGGTGTTTTTGTACATGTCGGCGAGGGTGTGGCTATTGGGAGAGCGGACGCCGTAGCGGACGCCATCGAAGCGGCTGAGATTGGCGGAGAGTTCGGCGGTGCAGAGGATGTAATACGTCGCGATGGCGTATTCGGTGTGAGGGAGGCTGACTTCGGAGATTTCGCAGCCAAGTTTTTTGAGGACCTCGACGCCGGCCAGGATGCGGTCGCCGGTTTCGGGGGCGAGGTTCGAGAAGTACTCTTTGGGGAGGCCGAGTTTGAGGCCTTGGACGGAGTCGCCGAGGAGAGCGGTGTAGTCAGGGACGGGCTGGGCGGCGGAGGTAGCGTCGCGGGGGTCGCGCCCGGCGATGGCGCCGAGGAGGGTAGCGGAATCGGCGACGGTGCGGGAGAAGGGTCCGATGTGGTCGAGGGAGCTGGCGAAGGCGACCAGACCGTAGCGGGAGACGCGGCCGTAGGTAGGGGTGACGCCGACGCAGCCGCAGAAGCTGGCGGGTTGGCGGATGGAGCCGCCGGTATCGGAGCCGAGCGAGACAACGGCGGTACCCTGGGCGACGGCGGCGGCGCTGCCGCCGGAGCTGCCGCCGGGGACGCGGTCGAGGGCGACGGGGTTACGGACGGGGCCGAAGGCCGAGTTTTCGTTCGAGGAGCCCATGGCGAACTCGTCGCAGTTGGCTTTGCCGAGAAGGATGCCGCCGGCGGCTTCGAGGCGTTCGACGGCGGTCGAGTCGTAGGGGGGGAGGTAGTTCGAGAGAATTTTCGAGGCGCAGGTGGTTTTGACGTCTTTGGTGACGATGACGTCTTTGACGGCGATGGGAACGCCGGCGAGGGGGCCGAGGGGTTGGCCGGCGGCGATTTGAGCGTCGACGCGGGCGGCGGCGGCCAGGGCGCGCTGGTCGCTGAAGGTAAGGTAGGCGTTGGTTTTGGGGTTTTCGGCCTGGGCGAAGCGGAGGGCTTCGGTGGTGAGCTCGACGGCGCTGAACTGTTTACCGAGGAGGCCGTCGCGGACGGCGGGGATGGTCAGTTTGGCGATGTTCATGGGGTTAGCGCTCGATGACCTTGGGCACTTTGAAGTATCCGGCGCCGGCGAGGGGGGCGTTCGAGAGCGCGACTTCGTTGGCGAGAGGGGTGTGTTCGACGTCTTCGCGGAGGGACTCGTTTTCCTGGCCGGCGAAGAGGACCTGAGTCATGGGTTCGACCTGAGAGGTGTCGAGTTCGTTGAGCTTCTCCATGTGGGAGAGGATGCCGCTGAGGTCGGCGGTGTACTGGTGGATTTCCTGCTCGCTGAGGGTGAGGTTGGCGAGGCCGGCGACGTAGCGGACGTTTTCTTCGGTGAGTTTCAAGCGGTTTTCCTTTCGCGGCGCTCCTGTTCGCGTTCGCTGCGGGCGCGCGAGTTCAGGTAGAGCAGTTTAAAGATGGGATCTTCGATGCCATCGGCGCGGGGGTCGGCGACGGTGGCGCGGGCGGGTTCACGGCGCGGGGCGCCGATGCGGAATTCGAGGTGTTCGACGTGATCGGGGCCGAGGATGGCGAGGAGCTTGGAGAGAATCTGGGGGGTGAGGGTGGTGAGCTGACGCTGCCAGGTGAGGTCTTCGACTTCGATGACGAGTTTGCGGCCGAAGAGGCGGACGGAGCCGGTGCGTCCGGCGAGGCGTTTGCCGACGGCAGCGGGCCAGGCGGCGACGGCCAACTCCTCGGGGGAGAGGGTGGCGGTCCTCATTTTGAGACGGGTAACAAGGCGTCCAGCGCGTTGCATGGTTGGTAGGGCAGGAGACCGGGGGAGACCTCTAGTCTACTACTTAGTTGCCGCTGAAGTTGACGCTGTAGTCGAGTTGGGCGCCATCTTCGACGTTGACGTCGCGGGATTTTTCGCCGCGGCCGGGGAGGGTAACGGTGATTTTGTGGCGGCCGGTGGGGAGGGTGAGGATGGCGGGGGTTTTGTCGGGGTGTTCGACCCCGTCGACGAGGATTTGGGCGCCGGGAGGGTTGGAGCTGACGGCGACGGTGCCGGTTTCGCGGCGAAGGTTGATGTTGACCTGCGCTTCGGCCGGGAGCATGAAGATGCGGTTGGCGGTTTCGTATTTCTCGAGCTGGGCGAGGAGGACGTGGCGCCCGGCGGGGAGTTCGAGGTTGCAGGGGGTGGTGCAGGGTTCCACTTTGCCGTCGTCGATGAGGATTTTGGCGCCTGGGGGGGTAGAGCGAATGGAGACGGCGACGAGGTTGGCGGCCGGGGTGGAGCTGGTGGGTTGGGGGGAAACGGGGGTCGGCTTAGGGGTAGGCGGCGCGTCGTTGGCTTTTGGTGGGGGCGGGGTAACGGGTTCGGCGCTGGTTTTGGTTTCGGTGGGGATGTTGGCGGACGCCGGGGGCGCAGTTTCCTGGACGGGGGCGGGGCCGGCGCCCTTGGTGAGTTGCCACAGGCCGATGGCGAGAACGAGGGCGGCGGCGAGGCCGGCGGCGGCGAACAGGGGGGTGCGGTTGGGCTGGGCTTTGGGGGCGGCGGCCGGGGTTGGGGTTGCCGGGGCCGGGGTTGGCATTGCGGCGGGCGCGGGAGCTACGGGGGGGGCTGGGACAATGGTGGTAGCGGCGTTGAGGGCCTGGCTGCGGGTTTGCGGGGTCCAGCGGGGGTGGCGGCCGCACTGCTGTTCGAGAGCGGCGATGAAGGCCGAGCAGGACTCCCAGCGCTGGGCGGGATCTTTACTGAGCGCCTTTTGGAGAACGGCGTCGATGGCGGGGGTGAGGGTGGGGTTGAGACGGACGGCGGGGACGGCGGGTTCGCTGACGAGTTTGAAGAGCAGGGTCGGGAGGGTGTCGGCGACGAAAGGTTTTTCGCCGGTGAGGACCTCGTAGGCGATGACGCCGAGCGAGAACTGGTCGGCGCGGCCGTCGACGGCTTTGCCCTGAATCTGCTCGGGGGACATGTAGTTGGGGGTGCCGACGACGAGCCCGGTTTGGGTGAGGGATTGCGACTGGGTTTTGGCGATGCCGAAGTCGGCGATTTTGGCGGTCCAGTCCTGGCGGACCATAACGTTGGCGGGTTTGATGTCGCGATGGATGATGCCTTTCGAGTGGGCGAAATCGATGGCGGCGGCGGTTTGGCGCAGGAGGGTGAGGAGAAGATTCTTGTCGGGAGGGGTTTCGTCGAGGAGGAGTTTTTCGAGGGTGGAGCCGTCGATGTACTCCATAAAGATGTAGACGATGTTGTCGACTTCCTGGATGTCGTAGATGGTGACGATGTGGGGATGGGAGAGGACGCCGGCGCTTTGGGCTTCGCGGAAGATGCGGTCCTGAATGCGCTGCCGTTCGCGGGGGTCGGAGATTTCGCCGATGCGGATTGACTTGACGGCGACGGTGCGGCCGATGGCGGGGTCCTGGGCTTCGTAGACGACACCCATGGCTCCTCGTCCCAGTTCCCGCTGGATAACGAATCGACCGATGGTGCCCGGAGGAGTCTGTTCCAAGTTTGCTACCGTATCCTAACGCGGATTTCCGTTTGGAATCCCTTATCATAGTAAGATTACATGCTTTCTTCCTTATTCGGTTCCGGTGATGGCGGCGGCAACCTGCTCGAGCGTCTCAAGAGCGGTATCGAGAAGACGCGGGCTGGGTTGGTCAGCAAGATTGAGGATGTTGTCCACGGCAAGAAGGAAATTGACGCTGATCTGCTCGAGGAACTGGAGTACGCGTTGATTACGGCCGATGTGGGGGTGCGCACGGCGACCGAAATTTTGGAGACGATCCGGCAGCGGGTGGAGCGGCATCTGGTCAGTGATGCGAGCGAGATTCGGGGATTGATCCGGCAGCATTTGCTCGAGGTGCTGGCGGCGTCAGAGCGGCCGCTTGCGCGGGTGGAGGCGCCGCCGCTGGTGATTATGATGGTGGGAGTGAACGGGGCAGGGAAGACGACGACGACGGGCAAGCTGGCGCGGCGGTTGCAGGAGGAGGGCAAAACGGTGCTGATGGCGGCGGCGGATACCTTCCGGGCGGCCGCGATTGAGCAGCTGCAGGTGTGGGCGGACCGGGCGGAGACGGACGTGATCAAGCAGGCGCAGGGGGCGGACCCGAGCGCGGTGATTTATGACGCGATGCAGGCCGGGCGGGCGCGGAAGGCCGATGTGGTGATCATCGACACGGCGGGTCGGCTGCAGAACAAAGAGCATCTGATGGCGGAGCTTGAAAAGATGCGGCGGACGGCGGCACGGGTGATTCCGGAGGCGCCGCACGAGGTGTTTCTGGTGCTGGATGCGACCACGGGGCAGAACGGTCTTGAGCAGGCGCGGAAGTTTACCGAGAGCGGAGGGGTGACCGGGATTGTGCTGACGAAGCTGGACGGCACGGCGAAAGGCGGGGTAGCGATTGCGATTGCCCGGGAGCTGAATTTGCCGATTCGTTACATCGGGGTGGGGGAGAAGGTCACCGACCTGCTGCCCTTCCACGCGGAAACTTACATCTCTTCTCTGTTTGACTAATCGCATGGACTTTCTTGAACAGGCGCTGGCGCAGGCGCGACTTGGCTCCGGCCGGACCTCTCCGAATCCGGCGGTGGGCGCCGTGGTGGTGAAAGACGGGGTCGTGGTGGGGCAGGGGTATCATGTTTACGCCGAGACGCGGCACGCCGAGACCGTGGCGCTGGAGGCGGCGGGGGAGGCGGCGCGGGGGGCGACACTCTATGTGACGCTCGAGCCCTGCGCCCATACGGGGCGGACGGGGCCGTGCGCGGAGGCGGTGATCGAAGCGGGGATTACCCAAGTGGTGGCGGCGATGGAGGATCCGAATCCGCTGGTGGCCGGGCAGGGGTTTGCCAAGCTGCGGGCGGCGGGGATTGGGGTGAGTATCGACAGCCGGTACACGGCGGCGGCCGAGGCTCTGAACGAGGCGTTTTGTTTTTACATGCGGGAGCGGCGGCCGCTGGTGACATTAAAGAGCGCGCTGACGCTGGACGGCAAGATTGCGGCGCCGGATGACAATACGGGGTGGATTACTTCGGAGTTGGCGCGTCTGCATGTCCAGGGCCTGCGCCACGGGACCGATGCGATTCTGACGGGTATTGGCACGGTGCTCTCGGATAACTGCCTGTTGACGGACCGGTCGGGGGCGGAGCGGAGCCGGCCGCTGCTGCGGATTGTGATGGACTCGCAGTTGCGGATTTCGCCGCACTCGAACATGGTGGAGACCTGTGCCGGGGATGTGCTGGTGGCGACGACCTCGGCGGCGAGCGCGGAACGGCGGGCGGCTCTCGAACGGAGGGGGGTGGAGGTGGTGGTGCTCGATGGGCCGGACGGGCGGACGAGTCTGCGGGCGGTGGTGGAGTTGCTGGCGGGGCGGCAGTACCAGTCGTTGATGATCGAAGCCGGCAGCAAGGTGAACTGGGCGGCGCTCGAAGCCGGGATTGTGGACAAGATTTTCTTCTACTACGCGCCGAAGATTCTGGGCGGGACGCAGTCGCTGCCGGTGGCGGGGGGAAGCGGGCGGCGGCGGCGGTCGGATGCGCTGTTGTTCCGGGATGTGAAGCTGCACCCGATGGGCAGCGATGAGTTTGCTGTCGAGGCATGGATGCAGCGGGCGGGGCGGTAAGGGGGCATCTTAGATGTTTACGGGAATTATTGAGGAGTTGGGGGTGGTGGAGAGCTTCACGCCGCAGGAGGCGGGGGCGCGGCTGCGGATTGGTGCGGCGACGGTGCTGACGGATGCTTTTCCGGGCGCGAGCCTGGCGGTGAACGGGGTCTGCCTGACGGCCGTGGATCTCAAGCCGGGTTCGTTTGCGGCGGATCTGGCGCCGGAGACGCTCGAGCGGACCAACCTGGGGCGGCTGCGGGCGGGCGACCGGGTGAATCTGGAGCGGCCGCTGTCGCCGACGGGCCGGCTGGGTGGGCATATGGTGCAGGGGCACGTGGACGGGACTGGGGAGTTGCTGGCGCTGGAGGCGTTGGGGAATGGCAACTGGTGGCTGCGGATCGGGGTGCCGGCGGGCTTCGAACGGTATCTGGTGGAGAAGGGGAGCGTGGCGGTGGACGGGATCAGCCTGACGGTGGCGCGGATTGGGGGTGGGGAGATGGCGATTACGATCATTCCGCACACCTATGAGCACACGACGCTGGGTTCGCGGCAGCCGGGTTGGCCGGTGAATCTGGAGTGCGACATGCTCGCCAAGTACGTGGAAAAGCTGCTGGTGGCGCGGCAGGGGTAAACTGTTGGGTATGGCTAAATTGAAAGTGACGGTTGATCCTGACCTGTGCATTGCGGCGGCCTCCTGTATGGGTTCAGCGCCGAAGTTTTTCCGAATGGATGATGACAACCGGGCGGTGGTGGTGGGCGCCGATGGCAGCGAGGCGTTTGTACAGATTCTGGATGTGACCGCGGCCGAGAAGGCGGCGCTGCTGGAGGCGGCGGGTTCCTGTCCGACGACGGCGATTGTGGTTGAAGACGTCGCGTAGTGGGCGAGCGGCGGATTCTCGACGTCGGCTGCGGGGTGAAGAAGTTTCCGGGCAGTGTGGGTATTGACCGGAATCGCGATACCGCAGCCGATATTTTATGGGATCTCGATCAGTTTCCGTGGCCGGTGGAGGCGGCGAGTTTTGACGAGGCCCGGATGATCCATGTGATTGAGCACGTGGGCGATGTGATCCGGACGATGGAGGAGTTGCATCGGATTCTGCGCCCCGGGGGCCGGATTGTGCTCGAAACACCGCACTACACCGATTTCAGCAGTTGGTGCGACCCGACGCACAAGTGGCATCTGAACAGCTTCAGCTTCCGCTACTTTGGCGAGGACAACGCGGGCTATGGCTACTACAGCCGGGCGTCTTTGCGCGAGGCGAGTGTCGAGGTGAAGCTGCTGGCGTTGTGGCGGTATCTGGGGTTTGAGTTTCTCGTGAACCGATTCCGCTGGTTCCGCCGGTTCTGGGAGTTCTACCTTTGCTTTGTGATCCGTGGGAAGGTTCTGCGCTTCGTTTTCGAGAAGGCGGAGCAGAAATCCGCAGCTTAGGACTAAAGTCCCGTTGACGGGTGGTCGATAGCTGGGTATGCCAAGGTTCTGTACCCTCCGACACCTGATGATCACCGGAATGGCGGTGCTTTTCCCGGTCTGCGCTCTTGCCCAGGCCAACCAGAACGCTGAGGGCGGCGGAGCCAAGTACGAGTTTGGCTTTGGTGTCATGGGCAGCTTTTATGACACGAAGTCGTTTTCCGGCCCGGGCGGTTCGGCCAAAGGGGGCTTTGAGAACGCTCTGGGCGGCAGCATCTGGCTAGGCCAGAATATGTACCGGCGGGTTGGCGGCGAACTGCGCTACGACTATGCGATGAACGGTCTGCGGCTCGACGGCGGGAGCACGAAGGTCACTTTTGGCGGTCAGTCGCACGCGTTCCACTACGACGTCCACTATCACTTTACTGACCGGGGAGGGAAGGTGCGCCCTTACGTTCTGTTCGGCGGCGGGGTGAAGATGTACGCCGGCACCGGGAGCGAAACGGCATTTCAGCCGCTGCAGACGGTGGCGGTGCTGACCAAGACGCAGGAGATCGTACCGATGATTACCTACGGCGGTGGCGTGAAGTTTCAGCTTTCCAAGAAAGTGAATCTTCGCTTGGAGGTGCGGAACAATATGTCACCGTTCCCGAAGAAGGTGATTGCGCCGACTCGTTCGAGTGGTGGCTCGGGCTGGACAAACAACCTGTTGCCGATGTTTGGCGTCAGTCTGGTGTTTTAACTTGGGGGAGCGGATCCCGCTCGATGCGGAAACCGCTCTCCATCTGTTCTTCGAGAATTCGGTTCCAGATGACGCGTACCGTAAGCTCGGCCCCGTCGAGGCGGCACCGTAGGAGTTGGCCGCTGGCGAGGGCAGGGTACATGTGGGCCGCGCGAAACCCGCTGGCGCTTTGATCGATGAGCCGGGCGCGCACCTGGAGGGGTTGCGGCGTTTCGACCAGGAGCAGTATCTCACTGCGGGAGCTGACGCGTGGCTCGCTTCGGCGGTCGTCAGTTGCCGTGGCCTGACCGGGGCTGATTTTGGGGGCGGACTTGAAGAACGAGAACATGGGGATTGCCTCAGTCCTCGTCTGCGAGGGTTGTTCCGCCACCTTCCTGTTCGTAGAGCCGCAGCTTCCTGCTGAGGGTACGGCGGGAGATTCCGAGTAGGCGGGAGGCGCGTTCCTGGTGACCGCTGGTTTGGCGGAGGACCTGAAGGATCAGTTGGCGCTCCATGTTTTCTAGCATGGCGCCGTGGGGGAAAATCGCCTCGGCCTCCGCTGCGATGGCGGGCTGTTCGGCGTGCACGGCCGCATAGAGTCTTTTGAGGTCGCACTCTTCGGCCGGCAGGCGGGAATAGGCGTCCTGGATGGGTTCGGGCAGATCGAGGGTGCAGATCTCGTCGCCGCCGGAGAGCAGGATACTCTGCACCACCACGTTGCGGAGTTCGCGTACATTACCGGGCCAGGGGTAGGCTTCGAGCGCGCGCAGGGCATCGGTGGTGAATTGACGCCCCTGGGCATGCTGTTCGAGAAAGAGGGAGGCCAAGGGTGCGATGTCTTCGGGCCGTTCGCGGAGGGGCGGTACGGTGACGGAAACCTGGGCCAGTCGATGGTAGAGGTCTTCGCGGAACTTACCCTCCCGGACCAGTGCGGCAAGGTCGCGGTTGGAGGCGGCGACGATCCGGACGTCAAAATTCACCTTTTTCGTGCCGCCGAGCCGGAAAAACGGCACGCCGTCGAGCACGCGCAGCAGCTTGGTTTGCAGACGAAGGTCAAGATCGCCAATCTCGTCCAAAAACAGGGTCCCGCCATGAGCGAGCTCGAACAGGCCCGGCTTGCTCGAATCGGCGCCGCTAAAGGCGCCGCGTTCGTACCCGAACAGTTCGCTCTCGATCAGTTGCTCGGGTAGGGCGGCGCAGTTCAGATCGACCCATGGTTTGGAGGCGCGGGGGGAGAAGTGGTGCAGCGCCCGGGCGGCGAGCTCCTTTCCGCTGCCGCTTTCGCCAAGAATCAAAACGGCGAAATTGCTCTTGGCGATCCGCTCGAGCTTGCCGAACAAATCCCGGATGGGCCGGCTGCACAGGATTGCCGACATCCCGAGGAAGCTGTGAGCGGAGGGGATCATGGGAGTTCTGCCCCTATTGTGCTGGGAGTGCCGGTTTTGTGGAACTGGCCGATCTTTGGTGTCGCCGCGCGAAATCACCTTAGCCTTGCTTGGAGTTGCGTACCAATTGGAGAGGAATGCGGTACTTTTTGTAGGGCTGAAGTGGGGATGGAATGATGCGTTAGGTCTATTGGAATTGTCGCCGTATCCCGGTAGAACTGAAAGAGCGAGAGTTGAACCCCGCACCGTCTGCGCGAATCATGCAAAACTCCCCTGCCAACGAGTGGTACCCGAAGGCGTTCCTCGGCGTCGTGACGGCGCTTGGTCTGGCGGCGCTCGCGCTGGGCCTGTTTCCGTACCTTTCTACTGACCCGTGGAAATTTCTGCTCCATTTCGTGTTGGCCGTCTTTTCAGCCTGCTTTCGCATCAGCCTGCCGACGATTACCGGTACTTTAACGATCAACTTCCTATTCATTCTGATCGGGATCGTTGAGTTCAGCCTAAGCGAGGTGCTAGTGATCGCAACGGCGATGACGGCGCTGCAGTGCGTTCTCGCGCAGGAGCGACGGCCCACCACGAGCAAGATTCTGTTCAACGTTGCGGTGGTAGCACTGGCGACGACGGCGACCTATTTGGTTTATTGGGACCCGCATTTTGCGCAGGCGGGGGTGCCCGCGTCGGCGATGCAGGTGACGGCCGCTTTTGTCCTGTACGTGATGACGACGTTTCCGATCGCGATCGCCATTGCCTTGACCGAGCGGCGGTCGATTGTACGTACCTGGCGGGAGTGCAGCCTGTGGACGGGTCCTTACTACCTGGCGGGCGCGGCGGTCGTGATTTTGCTCAGCGCCACCACCAGTATGCTGGGCTGGCAGATGGTGCTGTTTGTGATGCCGGTTGCCTATTTGATTACGCGATCGTACCAGTTGTACGCGGCGCGGATTGAGGACGGGCTCAAACATATGCAGCAGATGGCGGATCTGCACCTGCGCACGATTGAAGCGCTGGCGCTGGCGATTGAGGCCAAAGACACGACCACGCATGATCATCTGCAGCGGGTTCAGGTGTACGCCATTGAGATTGCAAAGCGGTTAGATCTGCCCGCCGACCAGATTGAGGCGTTGCGGGCGGCGGCGCTGCTGCATGACATCGGGAAGCTGGCGGTTCCCGAGCATATCATTTCGAAGCCCGGCCGGCTGACGCCGGAAGAGTTCGAAAAGATGAAGATTCATCCGATTGTCGGGGCGGAGATTATCGAGCAGGCGCGTTTCCCCTACCCGGTGGCCCCTATTGTGCGAGCGCACCATGAGCGTTGGGACGGTGAGGGCTACCCGGATGGTCTGGCCGGCGAAGCGATTCCGATCGGCGCGCGGATTCTGTCGGTGGTGGACTGCTATGATGCGCTGTCGAAGGATCGGCAGTATCGGCGCGGTATGCCGATGGTCGAGGCGTTGGCGATGATTGAGCAGGACGCGGGCCGGTCGTTTGACCCGGCGATCGTCCGGATTCTGGCCGCGAACCACGTCGAAATGGAGGAATTGGCCCGGCGGCGATTCCCGGCCCGTACGCGTTTATCGACGGAGGTCCGGGTGGAACGGGGCCTGGCTCCGGCGGCGGGTTATGAGGGGGAGGGCGGGGAGACCAGTTCTGCCGGGGAGTCGCGCAGTCCGCTTGATTTCCTGACCTCGATCGCCTCGGCGCGGCAGGAGGTACAGTCGCTGCTGGAGTTGTCGGAGAACTTGGGGAGTTCTTTGAGCTTGAACGAGACGTTTACGATGCTGGCCCAGCGTCTTAAGCGGATTGCACAGTACGATTCGATGGCCATCTATGCGGTACGGGAAGGCAAGCTGTTGTGTCAGTTCGTCACGGGCGAAAATTTTCGCCTGTTCCGTTCGCTCGAAATTCCGGTTGGTCAGGGTCTCAGCGGCTGGGTGGCCGAAAGCCAGCAGCCGATCCTGAATGGCAATCCTTCGGTGGAGCCAGGGTATTTGAACGATCCTTCGAAGTTTTCGACCTTGCGAAGCGCTCTGGCGGTACCGTTGTTGAACGACAAGCAGCGCGTGGTGGGCGTGTTGTCGCTGTATGCTTCGGGGCGGGACTTTTTCACATCCGATCATCTCCGGTTACTGCAGTCCATCAGCGGAAAGCTTGCGCAGTGTATGGTCAACGCGATGAAGTACGAGATGGCCGAGACGGGCGCGACGACGGACTACCTGACTTCGCTGCCCAATGCCCGGGGCCTGGTGGCGCAGATGCACAACGAGATCGCCCGTTGCGTCCGGACCGGTGGGGGCTTTGAGATTCTGGTCTGTGATCTGAACGGTTTCAAACAGATTAATGACCGATTCGGGCATCTGGAGGGGAACCGGGTGCTGCAGCAGTTTTCGAAGCTCCTCAAGGACTCCTGCCACGACGGGGAGTTTGTGGCCCGGATGGGGGGGGATGAGTTCGTCGTGTTACTCCCGGCTCGGTCGGCACTCGGGCTCGATGAGAAGATCGCGCAGCTGCATCATTTCGCGCGGGAAGCGGGCCAGACCGTGGTGGGCCAGCCGATGTTGTCCGTGGCCGTTGGTTCGTCGACTTACCCCGTCGATGGACAAGAAGCCGATCCTCTGCTGGCGATTGCCGATGAACGGATGTACCGGGCCAAGGCGGCCATGAATGCGGCTCTGTCGGGCCGGCCGGCCACACCCGCAGCGGCTTCGCCCCTGGTGCAGTAGTTCAGATTGGCCGAGGGAGTAGGGCAGAATAGGAGCATGGAGCTGTCCTGCATGGAGCGCGCGGCCGGGTATGGCGGCCGGCGAAACAAACTCGTCCGGGGTGAACTCTTTCGGGGGTGGAATGCTCCCGTCTAGAGAGTGGCGGCCGAGGGAGGATCGCTGGCTGCGCCGGGCGGGCTGGGCGGAGGGTATCTCCTTCCTGCTGCTGCTGGGGGTCGCCATGCCGCTCAAGTATCTGGCCGGAAGGCCGGAGGCGGTGCGGGTGGTGGGTGCGGCGCACGGCGGTCTGTTTGTGATCTACATCGTCCTCGTGCTGGTGGCCGCGCGCCGGGACGCCTGGCCGGCGCGGCGGGTAGGCGAGGCCATGGCCGCTGCGTTCCTGCCGTTTGGCCCGTTCTGGTTTGACGCCCGGCTACGCCGCGAACTCAATCGAGACGCTTGACGAGTTCGAACTCGCCGATGCGAAGGCGCGTGGCTGACAGCCACAGTAAGCCCCCCAGATTCGTCTCTTCGCCCGCGCGAAAGCGGCCCCCATGTTCCGGTGCGGTTGCCACCGCGACGACGAACTCGTCCGCCGCCGAGACCCGGTAGGTTCCCGTCACCGTCTGCGGCTCGCCCAGGCGGCTGACCTCGTCCAGCCGGAAGGCACCGTCTCTACCGAGCGTGAACTCCAGGCGGGCGGCGTTCCGGCCCCGCTGCCCTCCGGCGGGCTGCCGCGCGGTCCACCGTCCGGCCAGTTGGCGCTCCTCCCGCTCCTGCGCGCACACGCGCGCCGCGACCAGCAGAAGCATCGTGCGGCGGCCGAAAGGGTCCATGACCCGATTCTCCCGCGCCAACCCGTTAAACTCAAGGAGTCCATGCACCCACCTGCTCCCGCCCCCTCCACGCCCTGGCGCGACCGGCTGCGGGCTTTGCGCAATATTCCTCCGCTGGCGGCGATGGTGTGGCAGACCTCGCCGGCCCTGGCTGCCGCCAGCCTCGGTCTCCGCCTGCTCGCTTCCTGCCAGCCTGTGGCCATGCTTTGGGTCGCGAAGCTGATCATTGACCGCGTGGTCGCCGCGGTGGTGGCGCGGACGGGCACCCCCGCCGACCTCTGGCCGCTGGTGGCGCTCGAATTGGCTTTGGCGGTCTCCGGGGACTTGCTGCTGCGCGCCATCAATCTTAGCGAATCCCTGCTGGGCGACCGGTTCTCCAATCACGTCTCGCTGCGGCTGATGCGCCACGCGGGCCGGCTGGATCTCGCCCACTTTGAAGATCCGGTTTTTTACGACAAGCTGGAGCGCGCCCGCAAGCAAACCACCTCGCGGCTGAGCATGTTGACGCAGTTGGCCGGTCTTGCGCAGGGCACCGTGACGCTGCTGTCGGTGTCGTTGGCGGTGGCCGCGTTCTCCGGCTGGCTGCTGGTCCTGCTGGCGGCGGCGCTGCTGCCCGTCTTTTGGGGCGAAACGCGCTTTGCGATGCTGGCCTATTCGCTCCTCTACCGCTGGACGCCCGAGCGGCGCGAGCTCGACTATCTGCGGATGCTGGGCGCTTCGCTGAACACGGCCAAGGAGGTGAAGATCTTCGGTCTCGGCGATTTTCTGCTCGAACGCTCCCAGGCCCTGTTTGAGCGCTATTTCGCCGAACACCGCCGTCTGGCCATTCGCAAGGCGATCACCGGCTCGCTGCTGCACCTGCTGCCAACCTGCGGCTACTACGGCGCCTACGCCTACATCCTGCACCAGACCATCGGCGGCACCCTGTCGGTGGGCGACCTGACCTTCCTGGCCGGCGCCTTCCTCCGCTCCCGCGCCACGATGGAAAGCGTCTTTGCGGGCCTCGCCAACGTCTCCGAACAGGCTCTCTACATCCAGGACCTGTTTGACTTTTTCGCCACCGAATCGCGCCTCGAAAACCGTCCACACCCCCTGCCGGCCCCGCGGCCCATCCGCAGCGGTTTTGAGTTTCGCCGCGTCAGCTTTGCCTATCCCGGCCGTCCGCAGCCCGTGTTGAACGAGGTCAGCTTCCGCCTGGAGACCGGCCAGAAGATTGCGCTGATCGGCGAAAACGGCGCCGGCAAAACCACCATCGTCAAGCTGCTCGCCCGCCTGTACGACCCCACCGGCGGGCAGATTCTGCTTGACGGCGTTGACCTGCGGGACTACAACGCCGCCGCTCTTCGCCGCGAAATCGGCGTCATCTTTCAGGACTATGTCCGCTTCGATATGCTGGCTCGGGAAAACATTGGCCTCGGCCTGGTGGACCACCTCACTGACACCGAGCGCATCCGCGCGGCGGCCGAAAAGTCGCTGGCCGACGGTGTGATCGCGGGCCTGCCGCTGGGCTATGAGCAGATGCTCGGCCGCCGCTTCAGCGGGGGCAGCGACCTGTCGGCCGGCCAGTGGCAGAAGATTGCCCTGGGCCGCGCATACCTGCGCGACGCCCAACTCGTCATCCTCGATGAGCCCACCGCCAGCCTCGACGCCCGGGCCGAGTTTGCCGTTTTTGAACGCTTCGCCGAACTGACCCGCGACAAGATGGCGGTTCTGATCAGCCACCGGTTCTCCACGGTCCGCATGGCGGACCGGATTCTTGTGCTGGACGGCGGCCGGATTGTCGAACAGGGCGCCCACGACGAACTGGTTGCCCTCGGCGGTCGCTACGCTGACCTGTTTTCGCTCCAGGCCGCCGGATACCGTTAGTCCGGAGCCGGAGGCTGCCTGCCGCGGGCGAATCCCGCTCGCTGTGAAATGAAGTCGTAACCGAGGGCTGTTACAGTGAAACAAGTATGCGCCGATTGCTCGTCTGTGGACTTACCCTGGGTCTGATCCTGATCACCTACCGCCTCACCGGGCAACCCGATCCCAAAGTCAAGCCCGGCGAGCTCTACAAGCCCACCGCCCACCCCGACCGCGTCATCCTCACCTGGTCGGCCGACCCGGCCACCACCGCCTCCGTCACCTGGCGGACGGCGCCGCAGGTCACCGGCCCGCTGGCCGAAATCGCCTTGGCCGAGGACGGGGCCGGCTTCGTCAAAAAGGCCACCCGCGTCAACGCCACCTCCGAACCGCTCAAGACCGAACTCCATCTGGCGCACTATCACTCGGTCACGTTCGCCAACCTCCAGCCGGATACGCCCTACGTCTACCGCGTGGGCGACGGGCATAACTGGTCGGAGTGGAACCAGTTCCGCACCGCCGCCGCGGGCCCCGCGCCGCTCGAGTTCATCTACCTCGGCGATGCGCAGAACGACATCTACTCGCTCTGGTCCCGCGTAATCCGCGCCGGATACGTCGAGGCGCCCAGAGCCCGCTTTATCCTTCACGCCGGGGATCTCATCAACAACCCCAATCGCGACGACCAGTGGGGCGAGTGGCACAATGGGGCAGGCTGGATCAACCGCTCCATTCCCTCCGTGCCCACGCCGGGTAACCACGAATACGGCGGCCGCGTGCTCAACAGCCACTGGCGCCCGCAGTTCACCCTGCCGGCCAATGGTATCCCCACGCTGCCGGAAACCAACTACTATCTCGACATCCAGGGCGTCCGCGTCGTCTCGCTCGACTCGAACGGCCAGCACGCCGAACAGGCCGCCTGGCTCGATCAGCTGCTCGCCAACAACCCGCAACGGTGGACCGTGCTCACCTTCCATCACCCGGTCCTGTCCACCGCCAAAGGGCGCGATAACAAGGCGCTGCGCGAGGCCTGGCAGCCCATTATCGACAAGCACAAAGTGGACCTCGTGCTGACCGGTCACGACCACACCTACGGCCGCAGCAACCTGCAGACGGGCCTTTCAACGCAGAAGGGCGGCACCATCTACGTGGTCTCCGTTTCGGGCCCGAAGATGTATGGACTCGAAAAACAGGCCTGGATGGCGCGCGCCGCCGAAGATACGCAGCTGTTCCAGGTGATCCGCATCGACGGCGACGTACTCAACTATCAGGCCCGCACCGCACGCGGCGTCCTGTACGATGCCTTTGAACTCCGCAAGGCGAAGGGGAAGCCGAACCGGTTGATCAGCCGAATTCCGGCAACACCCGAAAACCGGCGGGCTCCCAAGCCGTAGCGCGACGGGGAGCGGTATCATAAGCGGCCATGGGCCGCATTGTCTCGCTTGATGTCCTCCGCGGCTTCGCGCTGCTCGGCATTCTGCTGCTGAACATCGTCTCGTTCGGACTGCCCTTCGCCGCTTATCTGAATCCCACGGTGGCTGGCGGTGCGACCGGCGCCAACCTCACCGTCTGGTACCTTGCCACGATCTTCTGGGACGGCAAGATGCGGGCGATCTTCTCGATGCTGTTCGCCGCCAGTTTCGACGTGTTTCTCGCGGGCCTACCGGAGGCCGACCGCGCCAAGCTCTACTACCGGCGCACCCTGTGGCTAATTGTGTTCGGGCTGCTCCACGCGCACCTGCTCTGGTCGGGCGATATTCTCTATCCCTACGGAGTCATCGGTCTGCTGCTCTATTTGTTCCGTCAGTGGCCGGCGCGGAAACTGATCTGGACCGGGGCAGCGATTCTGTTGCTGCACTCGTTGTGGAATCTTGGCGGTTCCTCCATGATGCGCGAGATGCAGCAGCGGGGCGGTGAAGAGTGGGCGCAGATAGAGCGACTTTTTGCTCCTTCGCCGCAGGTGGTCGAAGAGCAGATCCGGACGCACCGCGGCGGCTATCTGGCGTCGCTCGGGATGCGCAGCCGCGATGCCTACGAGTTCGAGGGGCCGCTGTTTTTCCAGTATATTTTTCTCGACGTGCTCGGAATGTTCGTGCTGGGCCTGGGGCTGGCCCGGGCCGGTGTTTTTGATGCTTCGCGCAGCGCCCGGTTCTACGCCGTGATGGCGGTGACGGGTTTTGCGCTGGGTCTGCCGCTGAACTACTGGGCGGCGGCGCAGTGGCACGCCGCCGGATTCGGCATCCCCGCGTACTTTGGCTACATTGCCTCGACGCAGGACCCGGGGCGCTTTCTGGTAGCCGCCGGCTACATTGGCATCGTCATGCTTGCTGTCCAGGCTAACGTCGGCTGGTTTGTGCAGCCGCTGGCCGCCGTGGGCCGCATGGCGCTGTCGAACTATCTGCTCACCTCGCTGCTGATGACGCTGTTTTTCGACGGTACGGGACTGGGCCAGTTCGCTCGCTGGGAGCGGGCCGAACTCTACCGTGTGGTGCTGGGGATGTGGGTGATCAATCTGACGTGGTCGCCGCTGTGGCTCCGGTATTTCCGTTACGGGCCGGCCGAGTGGGTGTGGCGTTCGCTTACTTACTGGCGGCTGCAGCCGCTGCGCCGCACCGGCGGGTGAGCCATCCGGTGTGCTGTCGACGGTCCGGCGTGGTGCAGTTGGTGCGGCGGGAGCGGATGTAAATTTATCGAATGGTGCCGGGAGTGCAGGCGAAGAATGCCGCCGCCCGGGCGCGGTGCTCGCTCACTGCCCGGCGGCTCCCGCCGCGGCGCCGAACCAGCGCGTAATCCAGTCCATCGCGCGGCCGACGGCTTCGGCGGTGGGCGAGTGGCCGGTGCGGTGGTTGTAGAAACCGAGCCGCTCCGGCTCCCGGTACAATAGTCGCGCCGCGGCCAGGAAATCGAGCGCCTGGTCGTTGTCGGCCGAATCGCCGGCGATGAGGAAAAACGGCCGCGGCGCCAGCAGGCCAACTAACTCGTGCTGGTCGGTCCCGGGCGGTAGCTGCCGGATCCTCTCGCCCCAATACCAGAAGTCGTCGTAGTTGGAGAAGGCAAAGCCGATGCCCGGCTCGGAAGCCACGGCCACGTGAATTCGCGGGTCGAGCGCGGCTGCGTACAGCGTCATCTTCCCGCCGAGCGAGTGTCCGATCATCGCCACCCGGCCACGGTCCACATCCGGCCGGGTGTGGAGGTAATCCACCAGCCGCTGCGCGTCCCAGACCCACTTACCCAACCCGGTCACGCCGGGATGGCGCAGCGCCAGGTTGGCGACCGCCTCACTGTAGCTTTCGCCGTAGCTCTCGCCGAACCAGCGGATGGCCACGGCCATGTAGCCCCGATCGACGGCGTGCTGGGCGAAGTTGCGCACGCCGGGCGGGGCGAAGTTGCGGCCGCCCAGATTGCGGCCCGCCGGGGCGTCCACGTCATAGAACGGCACGATCACGACGGGCAGAGGGCGCGCCCCCGCGTTGGCGGGGCGTAGGATCAGAATCTTTTCGGCGTAATCGGATTCAACACGGAGGTAGCCCAGTTCGACGCCCGCGTAGGCCTCGACGCGCTCGAAACGGGGCGTGGGCGCGGGGCCAGCCGGTTGGCCCAGCGCCTGCAGCCATTTCTCGCGCAGACCCACCGCCGACCGCAGCACCGCCGGCCTCGCCGCCGGCGCGTTCCGGGCAACGCGGAAGCCGGTGTAACGGCTGCGGCGGTCCGGTGGGAACGACGAGCGGAAGCCCTTGGTCCAGCCGGAGGCCGGTGTCAGAAAACTGCCTCCGCGCAGCGCCCGCTCCACGCCCAAGCTAGGGTTGGCGTCCGGCGCCGCCGGGTCGAACCAGTTCTGGCACCACTCCCAAACGTTGCCCACCAGATCGTGCAGCCCCAGCCGGTTGGCGGGGTAGGAGGCGACCGGCGCCGTACCCTTGGCCAGCGGTTCGCGCAGGCGTTCGACACTCTTGGTATCGGCGGCGGCCAGGCGGCCGGGGGACGGTTCGGTGCCCGCGGCGGCGCTCCACTCGGCCTCGGTTGGTAAACGATAGCCGTTGGCCATCGGGTTGGCCTGCCCCGTCTCCGGATCATAGACCGGGCTGAGTCCCTCCAGCTGGCTCCGGCGGTTGCAGTAGCGCACCGCGTCCCACCACGAGACGTTTTCGACCGGCCGGGTGGGCCCCGGGTAAACCGAAGGGTTCTGCCCGGTGATCGCCTGGTAGCTCTCCTGGGTGACCTCTGTCTTCCCAAGCAGGAAAGGTTGCGTGCCAGGACGCACGGGAATCATGACGAGGTCCTGCGCTGCTGCGGCGGCGGCAAACAGACCGGCGAGGAGTACGGTGTGCATACCCCATGAGGGTATCACCACCTCTCCTGGACGGCGGCTTTCTAGCGACTGCGCCACAAGATATAGACAAATTTTCCGTCCCACCCCAGCCGGCTGTGGCGATTGTGCTTGCATTCCGGTTTCTACCCCTGTACTCTACTGGTATCCCCCCCGAGCGCCACGATACGACTGTCGTGGTGAACATCATTTTTTGGTAGGGGTGACTCCGTTGTTAAAACTGAAACGCGTCGAGCTGCAGGGCTTCAAATCTTTTGCTGACAAGACGGAAATGCGGTTCAACGGCTCCGGCATCGCCGCGGTTGTGGGGCCCAACGGATGTGGAAAATCGAACCTGAGCGACGCCATCAATTGGGTGCTCGGGGAGCAGTCCGCCAAGAGTTTGCGCGGCGCCCGCATGGAAGATGTGATTTTTGCCGGTACCCGGGACCGCAAGCCCATGGGTATGGCCAGCGTCACGCTGACGCTGTTCGATCCTTCGGCCGGAGAAGTGGTTCTGCCGGCGGTGGACGCCGTGGTGTCGACCGGCGAAAAACGCCGGGAGTTGACCATTACCCGCCGTTTGTTCCGCTCCGGCGACAGCGAGTACCTCATTGACGGGAAATCGGCCCGCCTGCGCGATATTCAGGACATTTTCATGGGAACCGGCCTTGGTCCGGAGTCCTATGCCATTATCGAGCAGGGCCGCATCGGGCAGATTCTGTCGAGCCGCCCGGCCGACCGCCGCGCCGTGATCGAAGAGGCCGCCGGCATCACGAAGTTCAAGACCAAGCGCCGGCTCGCGGAAGCCAAGCTCGAAGGCGCTAAGCAAAATCTTACCCGCGTCTTTGACATTCTTGAGGAGGTGGGCCGGCAGGTGAACTCGCTCAAGCGGCAGGCCGTGAAGGCCAAACGCTACGAGGAGCTCCGCGAAGAACTCGTCGGCAACCTGCGTCTCTCCCTGGCCGGCAAAGGCCGGCGGATCGAAGGCGAGGCGGCTAAAGCCGCCGCCGAACTGAGCCAGGCCACCGCTCACTACGAGCAATTGCATAAGGACCTGCAGGAAAAAGAGACCCAGCACGGCGAACTGCAGCAGGCCTGCTACGCGCTCGAAGAGCAGTTGACGGCCCAGCGCCAGGAGCTCGCCGACCGGAATCTCGAAGCCGAACGGGCACGCGGGCGTCTGACGTCCCAGTCCCAGCAGATTGCCGGCATGGAGCAGCGGCTCAACCAGGGAGAGGCCGAGGCCGAGACGGTAGAGCAGCGGCTGACCGGTTTGACGGCCGAGGCGGAGTCGCACCGGCAGAAGCTCGAAGAACTGGAACGCCAAGTGAACGATGCCCGGGAGCGGCTCCGGCTGCGGAATGAAGAGAGGGACCAGCTGCAGGGTCAGCTGCGGGGACGCGAGCAGGGGATGGAGGCGGCCCGGCAGCAGGTGCTCCGGCTGCTCGGCGAAAGCTCGAGCCTGCGGAACCAGCTGGCGCAGGTCGAGGAGTATCTGGCCTCGAACGAACGCGACCGCGCCCGCGCCACCCGTGAGGCCGAGGCCGCGCAGGCTGACCTCGCCCGCATCGCCCTGGCCAAAGAGGAGTTGTCCCGGCGCCTGGCCAATCGCCAGACCGAAATCGAATCGATCACCGACCAGCGCAAACGCGTCGACGAGGAACTGGCCGCCCGCAAAGGGCAGATTGCCGAAACCCGTCGCCAGCTTGAACAGGTGCGCGCGGAACTCAGCCGCTTGAAGGCGCGCCGCGATTCGCTGCAGGAGATCCTCTCGCATCGCGCCTACACGACCGAGTCCGTAAAGGCGCTGTTCACCGCCATCGAACGCGGCAAGACGCAGGACCTCAAGCCGGCCGGGGTGCTGGCCGATTTCGTCGATGTGCAGCCGGCCTTTGAGAAGGCCACCGAAGAGTTCCTCCACGACGAGCTCGAGTACGTGGTGGTCAAGAACTGGCAGCAGGCCGAGCAGGGCATCGACTTCATGCGGAGCGACTTTGACGGCCGCGCTACTTTTCTCGTTCATCCGGAGGAGAACGACCGTTACGCCAGCGCGCCGCCCGTCGAGCCGGCCATTGGCCCGGAAACCGGAATTGTTGGCCGCCTGAGCGAGATGCTCAACCTGACCAACGGGCTCACCAAGGCTCCCGCGGAACTTCTGCCCCGATTGGCGCGCTGCTATCTTGTGCAGGATCGGGCCGCCGCCCAGCGGCTGGCGCTGCAGTACCCGGACGTCTTCTTCCTGCTGCCCGACGGGGTCTGCTACCACGGCCATGCGGTCTCCGGCGGCCGCAAGACCGGCTCCGGGCCGCTCGCGCTGAAGCGCGAACTGCGGGAGTTGACGGGTCTGGTCACGCAGCGGCAGCGGCAGTTTGAAGGCGCTACCGGCCAGATCGAGGAGCTCGAACGGCAGATCGCCGCTTTGCAGGAAGAGCAGGAGATGCTCCGGCAGAAACAGCAGAAGGAGGAGCGCGAGGCGCTCGCCCTCGACCACGAGATGCGGAAGCTGGGTGAGGAGACCACGCGTTCCAACCAGCGCCTGTCGGCATCGAAGATGGAGCTCGAGCGGCTCGGCCGCGACCTCGACCGCGCGGCCACGCAGCGGGAGGAGCGCCAGACGCTCCTGGAGACCAAGGAAGCGGCGCGTCGGGAGCAGGAATCGAAGCTCGAAGAGGGCCGCAATCAGCTGGAGTATCTGCGCGAGTCGGCGCAGAAGGCCACCGAGGATCACTCGCACGTCCGCATTGAGCTGACCTCGTTTGATGAGCGCCGCCGGGCCGAAGCCAACGCGCAGCAGCGTCTCGAGGCGCAGATTCAGGAGTTGACGCGCCGCCGGCAGGAGGTCGCCGGCGAGATGGAGCGGCTCAGTCTGCACCGTGCCCGGCTGCTCAACGACAACATGGAGCTCGACGCGCTGGTGGCCCGGTCGGCCGAAGAGATCGCCGTGCTCGATGGCAAGGTTCGGGTGCAGTCGGCCAAGGACCACGAGATGCGGGCGCAGTTGACCGGGCTCGACGAAAGCCTGAAGGCCTTGCGCTCGGGTGCGCAGGTGGCGCAGGAGCGCCGCACGCAGATTGAGATTGAACTCGTTCGTCTGCATTCGGACCTGAAGCATCTTGAAGAGACGAGCCAGCATGAACTTGGCCTGCCCCTGGCCGAGCTCGCCAAGGCGGACGACCCGGAGCTGGACGAGATTGCTCTGGCCGAGGTCGAGGCTAAGTACCAGGAGGTGCGCAAGCGCATCGAATCGCTTGGCCCGGTGAACCCGCAGGCGCTCGAAGAGCATCGCGAGGCCGAGACCCGCTATAACTTCCTCAACGAACAGCGCCAGGATCTGCTCGATTCCATCCGCGATACCGAGAAGGCGATTCAGGATATCGACGTCGAGTCGCGCAAGCGCTTTGCCGAGGCTTTCCACGCCGTTAACGCAAACTTCAAGGAGATGTTCACGACGCTGTTCGGCGGTGGGGCGGCCGAGATGCGGCTGACCGACGAATCGAACATCGGCGATAGCGGCATTGAGATCATCGCCTCGCCTCCCGGCAAGCGGCTGCAGAACGTCCTGCTGCTGTCGGGTGGGGAGAAGTCGCTGACGGCGATGGCGCTGTTGATGGCGATCTTCAAGTATCAGCCGAGTCCGTTCTGCGTGCTTGACGAAGTAGACGCGCCGCTTGATGAGTCGAACACGGTTCGTCTGGCGCGGCTAATCAAGGAGATGTCGCTTGAAACGCAGTTCGTCGTCATCACCCACCACAAACGTACGATGGAAGCCGCGCAGGCGCTCTATGGCGTCACGATGCAGGAACCGGGTGTTTCGCAGCTGGTAAGCGTGCGCTTCGGTCCGCAGGCCCCCCCAATCTCCCCCGAGCCCCGCGCGGTGGCGGCTACGGCCTAACCCTCGTAGCCTCGTGTCCCCGCGGGTGAGGACCCGTCCCTCGCGGTTTGGCCGGCGCCAGGAGCGCGCCAGACCGCCGGGGAGGGGTGCGTCCCGACGTAGTATCGATCTCCCCATCTCCCCCGAGCCCCGCCAAGTGGCGGCCAAGGTTACACCTCCGTGGCCGCCCTGCCGGCGGGTGAGCGTCTCGGCGATGGATGGTTTGCCCCGTTAGATAAACCGGCTTCGGCTGTCCGCGCCGTTCTGCCACGCCGTTTCGTTACATTCAGTTCCCCATCTCCCCCGAGCCCCGCCAGCCGGCGGCCAAGGACTACTGCCCGTGGCCGCCCTGCCGGTGGGTGAGAATCTCCGCGATCGAGGGTTTGCCGCGTTTGGCAAACCGAATGCGGCCATCGGCGCCGATGAGATAAACCGTGCGTTTGGCGATCAGCCCGTGCGTGTGATACAGCTTTCCGACCTGCTGCCCCGCGTCGACCAGCAGCGGAAAGGGAAGGCGGTACTTGGCGGCGAATTTTTCGTGACTGGCTGCTCTCTGCGGATTCACGCCGAAGACGGCCATGCCGGCAAAAGCGGCCCAGGAGTCGCGAATCTCACAAAGCTGCTTCGTGCAGACCGTCGTGTCGTCGCCGGGATACCAAACGAGCAGGACCTCGCGCCCGCGCAGGGCAGAGAGCGTGACCGTTTCGCCCTCCGCGGTTTTGAGCGTGAAGTCGGGGGCCGGGGAGCCTTCGGCTAAGGGGCGGGAGAAAAGCCAGGAGATCATAGAATCAACATACAATCGCCATAGCTGAAGAAGCGGTAGCGCTCACGGACCGCGTGCCGGTAGGCGTCGAGCATGAGTTCGGTGCCGCCGAAGGCGCAGACCAGCAGCAGCAGGCTCGACTGCGGGAGATGGAAGTTGGTGAGCATCGCCCCGACGCGTTTAAAGGTGTAGCCGGGGTAGATGAAGATGTCGGTTTCGCCTTGCTTTTCATCCATGGATTCGAGGGTACGCACGGAGGTGGTGCCGGCGGCAACGACGCGCCGGGCGGCGTTGATCGTGGCACGGGCCTCGTCGCTGACGTAGAAACGCTCCTTGTGCAGGTGGTTCTCTTCGACGGTGGTCGAGTGCAGGGGCTGGAAGGTTCCGAGGCCGACGTGGAGCGTGACGCGCGCTACGGGGGCGGTGATTTCGGCCAGCACACGGGGTGTGAAGTGGAGTCCGGCGGTGGGTGCGGCGACGCTGCCGCGCTCGCGGGCGTAGACGGTCTGGTAGCGGTCGCGATCCTCGGCCTCATCGGCCCGGCCGATGTAGGGTGGCAGGGGAACGTGGCCTTGGGCGAAGATCGCCTCCCACACGTCGGGCGCATGGAGTTCGAGAATGCGCTGGCCGTGCTCTTCGCGATCGAGCACGGTGGCGGCGAAGTCCGGCCCGAAGAGAATGCGCTCGCCGACCGGGAGTTTGCGGCCGGGCCGCACGAGCGCCCGCCAGCGGCGTTCGTCGGGCGAGACCGGTTCGACGAGAAAGACTTCGATGCGGCCGGTGCGGTCCGGACGGTGGCCGAGCAGGCGGGAAGGGAAGACCTTCGACTCGTTGAGGACGAGACAGTCGGTGGGCTGTAGGAAGCCGGGCAGATCGCGGAAGGTGCGGTCGGCCCAGGTGCCGGACTGGCGGTCGATAACGAGCATGCGCGAGCCATCGCGTTCGGCGAGCGGCGCCTGGGCAATCAGTTCGCCGGGCAAATCATAATGGAAAGTAGATAGGTCCAAATGAATATTTTAGGTCTGGAATCGTCGTGTGATGAAACCGCTGCCGCGGTGGTGAGCGACGGGCGCCAGGTTTTGTCGTCGGTGGTGGCATCGCAGGTAGAGACGCATGAGCGCTATGGCGGGGTGGTGCCTGAGTTGGCCTCGCGCGAGCACCTGCGGGCGATTGTGCCGGTTGTCGAGGAGGCGATCGCGCGGGCGGCGGTACCGATTGACGCGGTGGCGGTGACGCAGGGGCCAGGGCTGGTGGGGTCGCTGCTGGTCGGCATCACCTTTGCCAAGGCATTTGCGCTGGTGCGCGGGCTGCCGCTCGTGCCGGTGAATCATCTCGAAGGCCACATCCACGCCGTGCTGCTCGAACATCCGCAAACGGAGTTGCCGGCGCAGGCGTTGATTGTGAGCGGCGGCCATACACACTACTACCGCTGTGAGTCGAACTTTCGTTACGAACTGCTGTGCCGCACCCGGGATGACGCGGCGGGCGAAGCCTACGACAAGGTGGCCAAACTGCTCGGCTACGCCTATCCGGGCGGACCGATTCTCGACCGGTTGGCGCCCTACGGCAACCCGAAAGCGGTAAAGTTTACACGGGCCAAGATGAGCGACCATTCGCTGGACCTCAGTTTTTCCGGCATCAAGACCGCCGTGCTGCGTTGGACCGAAGCGCGCGATATCCGGGCCGAGATTGCGGCCCGCCGCGCGCTGGTGCGGCCGTCGTTCGAGGCTTGGCTGGCCGCGACGCCGCAGACGACACTTGATCTCATCGCTTCGTTTCAGGCGACGGTGATTGACGAGTTGCTCTCGCGGGTGCGGGTGTTTGCCGAGGATCTGGACCTGACCAACGTGATCATCTCCGGGGGCGTCGCGTGCAACGCGGGGCTGCGGGCGGCAGCGCGGCGGCTGCCGTATGCCATCTCGTTTCCAACGCCCAAGCTGTCGACGGATAACGCGGCGATGATTGCGGCGGCGGCGTATCCGCGGCTGCTGGCGGGGCACACGGCGGGGTTTGATCTGCGGCCGAAAGCGAACTTCGCTCTGGCGTAGCGGCCCGGCGTGTTGTAATGTTTTCCATGCTTTTCCGTGTCTCTGTGTGGCTCATCGCCGCCGCCGTACTTCTGCCGGCGGCCGTCAAGAAGATCTACGTTGTGGAGCGCACCGACGCGCCGCGCAACTACGAGCACATCACCGCCAAAGCCCATTTCGCCATCGATCCGAAGCTGCCGGCCAACCAGATCATCCGCGACATCGCGATGGCGCCGCGCAACGAGGCGGGCCTGGTGGAGTTCGTCTCCGACCTCGAGGTGCTGAAGCCGCGCGACCCGTCCAAAGGCAACGGAACGATTCTCTACGAGGTTTCCAACCGCGGCGGCAAAGGCATGCGCAATATGTTCGAGCAGGGCGACGAGTATCTGCTCGAGCAGGGCTACACGCTAGTCTGGCTGGGTTGGCAGTTCGATCTGCCTCAGGCGGGGAGCCTGCTGCGGATTGAAGTGCCTCGCGCCAAGGGCGTAAGCGGACTGGTGCGGAGCGAATATGTGCCGGTGGCGAAGGTGGATGTCTATTCGCTGGGGGATCGCACGATGCAGGCCTATCCGGTGGCGAATCCGGAGGACCCGGCCACGCAGATGACCGTGCGCGATGCGCCCGAAGGGCCCCGCCGGGTGATTCCGCGGACGCAGTGGCGGTTTGTGGACGAAACGCGGGTCGGGCTGACGGGTGGTTTTCAGCCGGGTAAGCTCTACGAGGTGATCTACCGGGCGAAGGATCCGGCCATCGTCGGCCTCGGCATGGCGGCAACCCGGGATTTGATTTCTTTCCTGAAGGGCAAACCGGATAGCACGATTCTGCTGGGCGACCAGGGACGGTATCTCAAGAACGCCATCGGCTTCGGCACCTCGCAGAGCGGGCGGTTTCTGCGGACGTTTCTCTACATGGGGTTCAACCGGGATGAGAGTGGCCGCCGCGTGTTTGACGGGGTGTGGGCGCATGTGGCCGGCGCCGGCCGCGGCAGCTTCAACCATCGCTTCGCGCAGCCTTCGCGCGATGGCCATCGTATGACGAATACGTTCTACCCGTCCGACCTGTTTCCCTTCGCGGACCTGCGCATGCTGGATCCGGAGACGAGAGAAGACGACGGACTGTTGAGCCGGGCACTCGATGAGCAGGTGGCGCCGCTGATCTTCTACACCAATGGTTCCTACGAGTACTGGGGGCGAGCGGCTTCGCTGATCCATACCTCGCTCGACGGCAAGAAGGACGATGGCGTGGCGGGCGGTTCGCGGGTTTATTACCTGACGGCCACCCAGCACGGACCCGGCCGGTGGCCAGCGGCGAAGACGGCGGAGACGGCCTACCGCGCCAACCCGAACGATTACCGGTTTCTGATGCGCGGGCTGCTCGGGGCGCTGACGCGATGGGTGGTGGCCAAGGAGGCCCCGCCGGCTTCGAGCTATCCGCGGATCGACCAACAGCAGTTGGTGGCGCCGGCGGCGCTGAAGTTCCCGAAGATTCCCGGGGTGCAGTTGCCGCGGGCGCCGCATCAAGCCTGGCGGGTGGATTACGGTCCCGATTTCAAGTCCGATGGGGTGATTGCCTTCGATCCTCCGAAGGTCGGCAAGCCGTTTCCGACGCTGGTGCCCGCCGTGGACGCGGATGGAAACGAGGTAGCGGGCTTGCGTCTGCCCGATGTGGCGGTGCCTCTTGGGACGTTTACGGGCTGGAACCTGCGCGACCCGGCGACGGGGGCTCCGGCGGAGATGCAGAGCATGACCGGCGGCTTTCACCCGTTCGCGCGGACGAAGGCGGAGCGGGAGGCGAGTAAGGATCCGCGGCCGTCGATCGAGGAACGCTATACAAGCAAGGAGGAGTATTTGAGCCAGGTGGACCGCGTGATCGACGGGCTGGTGACGGGCCGTTATGTGCTCGACCGGGATCGGGCGGCGCTGCGGGATCGGGCGGCGGCGCATTGGGATGAGGTGACCCGGCGATAGCCGCGGTGGGGGCCATCCGCCATTGGTAGGATGGAAGGAGCAATGGGTCCTCAACAGACAGAGTTAAAAACGACGGCGATTGACGGCGTCCGGCAGATTATTGCCGTTGGTTCGGGAAAAGGCGGGGTCGGCAAGACCACGGTATCGGTGAATCTGGCGATCGCGCTGGCTGGATTGGGGTACCGGGTGGGTCTGATCGACGCGGATGTCTACGGGCCGAACGTGCCCTTGATGATGGGCATCCGGGAGGCTCCCCATGCCATCGGCGAAAGGATTCAGCCGCTGGTGCAGCACGAGGTGAAGCTGATCTCGATGGGGTTCTTGAGCCCCGGCGACAAGCCGCTCGTGTGGCGCGGACCGATGCTGCACTCAGTGATTCAGCAGTTTCTGCGCGGGGTGGACTGGGGGACGCTCGACTATCTGCTGATTGATCTGCCGCCGGGAACCGGTGATGTGCAGTTGTCGCTGATGCAGACGACGACGGTGAGCGGCGCGGTGGTGGTGACAACGCCTTCGGAGGTTTCGCTTGAAGACGCCCGGAAGGCTGTTTTGATGTTCCAGAACGTGCGGGTGCCGGTGCTGGGTCTCGTCGAGAACATGAGCTATCTCATTGCGCCGGGTTCGGGTGAGCGGATTGATGTGTTTGGCCACGGGGGCGGCGAGCGGACGGCGAACGCGATGAGCGTGCCGTTTCTGGGCTCGCTGCCGCTGGACCCGGCGGTGCGCGTGGGTGGCGACAGCGGGCGGCCGGCGGCGTTGGACCCGGCGGGAAAGGGCGCTCCGTTTGTCGAACTGGCCGAACGGGTGGTGGAGCGGTTGGCGGCCCGCGGGGCCGGCAAGGCTCCGACGATGACCGTCAGCGACTAACGTGCTGGACGCGGTAGCAGCGGCGCTGGACCGGTTGGGCGTCTCCGGCGCGACGCTGGGGGTAGCGGTTTCGGGCGGCGCCGACAGCGTCTTTCTGCTCCACGCCCTGCGGGCGGTGCACCGGGGGCGGCTGGTGGTGCTGCATGTGAACCATGGATTGCGCGGGTCTGCCTCCGAGGAGGACGAAGCGTTTGTCCGGCGATTGGCCGGGGAGTTGCCGTGCGCGGTGGCGCGCGGCGGGCCGGTGGAGGGGAATCTGGAGCAGTTTTGCCGCCGGACACGGCTCCGGTGCTTTGCCGAGTGGCGGGAGGCTGGTCTCGTCGATTGGGTGGCGACCGGACACACGGCATCCGATCAGGCCGAGACGGTGTTGCTGCGGCTGCTGCGCGGCACGGGGCCCACGGGTTTGCGGGGGGTGCTGGAACGGACGAAGTCCGGGCTGATCCGGCCGTTGCTGGGCGTCTCGCGGGAGGCGGTGCGGGAGTATCTGGCGGGGCAGGGGATGGCGTGGCATGAGGACGCTTCGAACGAGGATCCGCGTTTTCTGCGCAATCGGGTGCGGCGGGAGGTGCTGCCGCTGCTGCGGGAGCTATCGCCGGCGGTGGAGGGGCATCTGGCGCGGTTGGCGGGGATTGCGGCGCTCGAGGAGGGCTACTGGCGGGAGCAGATGCCGGCGGCGGCACCGGTGCGGGAGGTGGGAGCGCTACGGGAGATGCACCCGGCGCTGCGGCGCCGGGTTTTGCGGGATTGGGTCGCCGCCGCCAAGGGCGACCTGCGCCGGATGGAGGAGCGGCACATCGGGCAGTTGGAACGGCTGGTGATGGACAGCCGGGGCGAGGGAGCGGTGACGCTGCCGGGGGTGGTAGCGACGCGGTCGTTTGGGGCGATCCGGATGGCGTGTCCAGGGGCGGCGGATTCCCGATATACTGAAGAGATTGTTTTGGAGCTTGATGAAGAACGATTACAAGGAGAGTTGCGCTTGCGTGCGTGGCAACCCGGGGATCGTTTTCAACCGGCAGGGCGTAGTGAGCCGATTCTTTTGAAGAGATTGTTTCAAGTCGCTCGCGTACCCTTATGGGAAAGAGAGAATTGGCCGATTGTTACGGATGGAGTGAGTATCGTGTGGTCGAACCGGTTTGGCGTCGATGCAAGGTTTGCGCCGAATGGTGACACAAGGAACATTTTGCGGTTTACAGCGCGGATTTCCCGAGTAGATGAATCGATCCCTTCGTCCTCGACGTCCTGTATATTGAGGAAGCAATGACATCTAATGTAAATAAGCTGATCTTCTGGGTCGTTATCATCTGCCTGGCTGTAATTTTGTACACGGTAGTCGGGCGGGGTAAGGGCAAGCCGGAAGTGAATCTGGCCTTCTCGCAGTTTCTCTCTGAGGTTGAGGCAGGGCGGGTGAAGTCCGTGAAGATCAGCGGCACAGAAGTGCGCGGTCAGTTTGTCGATGATTCGCAGGGCCCGTTGCGGACCCTGATTCCGGCGAATTACCCGAAAGTGTACGAGATTCTGACGGCGAAGAATGTCGCCATCGAGATGCAGGAATCAACCAACGGAACGCTGGTTTCGCTGCTGGTGAACGCGATTCCCTTTGTTCTGCTCCTGGCGCTGTGGATCTTCATGATGCGGCAGATGCAGAGCGGCGGCAACAAGGCGCTGAGCTTTGGCAAGAGCCGGGCGCGTCTGCACTCTTCGCAGCAGAAGAAGGTAACGTTCAAGGACGTGGCGGGCGTCGAGGAGGCCAAAGAGGAGCTCGGCGAGATTATTGAGTTTTTGCGGGAGCCGCAAAAGTTCCAGAAACTGGGCGGGCGGATTCCGAAGGGTGTGCTGCTGGTGGGGCCTCCGGGAACGGGTAAGACGCTGCTGGCGCGGGCGATTGCGGGCGAGGCGAACGTGCCTTTCTTCTCGATTTCGGGTTCGGACTTCGTGGAGATGTTCGTGGGCGTGGGCGCAAGCCGCGTGCGCGATTTGTTTGAGCAGGGCAAGAAGAACGCCCCTTGCATTATCTTCATCGACGAGATTGACGCCGTCGGGCGGCACCGCGGAGCGGGATTGGGCGGGGGGCACGACGAGCGGGAGCAGACGCTGAACCAGTTGCTCGTGGAGATGGACGGTTTCGAGTCGAACGAAGGGGTGATCCTCGTCGCGGCGACCAACCGGCCGGACGTGCTCGATCCGGCGCTGCTGCGGCCGGGCCGGTTCGACCGCCGGGTGGTGGTGGGCCGACCCGATGTAAAGGGCCGGGAGCAGATTCTGCGGGTGCACACCAAGAAAGTGCCGCTGGGCGATGATGTGGACCTGATGGTGCTGGCGCGCGGGACACCGGGATTCGCGGGAGCTGATCTTTCAAACCTGGTGAATGAGGCGGCGCTCGTGGCGGCGCGGCAGAACCGGAAGGTGGTGACGCAGCTGGATTTCGAGCTGGCCAAGGACCGGGTAATCATGGGCGCGGAGCGGAAGTCGATGATGCTCTCGGACGAAGAGAAGAAGAATACGGCTTACCACGAGGCGGGTCACGCGCTGGTGGCGGTGCTGATTCCGGATGCTGACCCGCTGCACAAGGTGACCATCATCCCTCGCGGGATGGCGCTGGGCCTGACGATGCAGCTGCCGCTCGACGACAAGCACTCCTACAACAAAGATTATCTCGAGGCGCAACTCGCCATTCTGATGGGCGGGCGGATTGCGGAAGAGATCTTCATGAAGCAGATGACGACGGGCGCGGGCAACGACATTGAGCGCGCGACGGACATGGCGCGGAAGATGGTCTGCGAGTGGGGCATGAGTGAACTCGGGCCGATGAGCTTTGGCAAGAAAGAGGAGCAGATCTTTCTGGGCCGCGAGATTTCGCAGCACCGGGACTACTCCGAGACAACGGCGATCGCGATTGACGCGCAGGTGCGGAAGCTGGTGGACAACGGCTACAGCCGGGCCCGGAAGTACATTGAAGATCACCGGGATGCGATGGTGCGGATTGCCGAGGCGCTGCTTGAGCGCGAGGTGCTCGACGGCTCCGAGGTGGAGCAGTTGATCCGGGGTGAGTCGCTCGCGGCGTTCCGCGGGACGGTGAAACCGCGGAGTGACGAGGACAACAAAGTGGCGCCGCCGAGCGGTCTGGGCGGCCTGCGGATTCCGCCGCTGGCGGACGGTCCTTCGCCAGCGTAAATGTCGGGGTCCTACCGGCTTTACCTGTTCGACGTGGATGGCACGTTGACGGATTCGGCGGAGGATATCTGTGGCGCGGTCGGGGCGGTGCTCGACCGGAACGGATACCCTCCGCAGCCGTTTGCGCTGGTGCGGAGTTACATTGGGCGGCACCTCACGGACCTGTTTGGTGATGTCGTGCCTGGACTCCCCGCGGCGGCGATGGAGCGGCTGATTGCCGAGTACCGGGAGATCTACTGGGCGCGGGAGCATAACGCGACGAAGCTGTTTCCGGGCGTTGCGGAGGCGGTGCGGGCGCTGGGTGGGATGAAGGCGACGGCGACGACGAAGGGGACGCCGACAACGCGGGTGGTGCTTGAGAAGTTCGGGCTGCTGCCGTATTTTGACCATGTGCAGGGGACGGACGGGTTTCCGGCCAAGCCATCGCCGGAGGTGATTCAGCGTTCGCTGCAGGCGCTGGGGGTGGAGGCGCGGGATGCGCTGATGATTGGGGATGCGCCGGCGGACATCGCGGCGGCGCGGGCAGCGGGCGTGACCGTTTGCGCGGTAAGCTATGGCTACGGCAATCCGCGGGAGATGGAGCCGGACTTCTGGATCGACGACTTATGCGAGTTATTGGGTTAGTTCTGGGCGCCGCGGCGGCGCTGGTGGCGGCGCCGGAGATGATTGTGCACAACGGTCGGATTGTGACGGCCGATGCGCGGTTCACGATTGTCGAGGCGATGGCGGTGGAGAAGGGCCGGATTGTCGCAACGGGTACGAGCGCGGCGGTGCTGCGGCGGAAGGGTCCGGAGACGAAGCTGATCGACCTGGGCGGAAAGATGGTGCTGCCGGGTCTGATTGACGCGCATGTGCACGCGCTGGGGGCGGGGTTAACGGAGTACAAGCGGAAGCTGCCGCCGCTTGACAGTATTACGGACATCCAGAACTATATCCGGGAGCAGGCCAAGACGACGCCGAAGGGCGAATGGATTGTGGTGCCGCGGACGCTGCCGCCGCGGTTGGCCGAGCAGCGGTTTCCGACCAAGCAGGACCTGGACGTGGCGCCGGAGCATCCGGTGGCGTTTGACGGCTCGTATGTGTGGGGCGCGAACACGATGGCGCTGCGGATGAGCGGGATTACGGCGGCGACGCCTAACCCGCCGGGCGGCGAGGTAGTGAAGGGGGCCGACGGCGAGCCAAACGGGATTCTGCGCAACGCGGCTTCGCTGCTGAAGCGGGTGCCGCAGGGGGCCAACTACAGCGAGGCGGAGAAGCTCGAGGCGCTGGAGACGATGCTGAAGCTCTATGCCGCGGCGGGCCTGACGACGGTGGGGGACCGGGCGGCGGTGATCGAGGACTACAACCTCTACGCCAAGCTGAAGGCGCAGGGGCGGCTGCCGGTGCGGACGGTGCTGACGTGGCGGATCAACGCGATGCGGCCGGTGGAGCAGGTGGTGGCCGAGATTGAGGGAAACGGCTGGAAGACCGGGCAGGGGGATGAGTGGCTGAAGTTTGGCGCCTTTAAGGTGACTCTCGACGGCGGGCAGAGCGTGGGGACGGCGTATCAGAGAATGCCGTACGGGGCCTACGGGCGGCAGCTATACGGGCAGACGAATCCGGATGCGCGGGGGACGCTGTTCGTGGACGGGCCGAAGCTGACGCAGATCATGAGGGCGGCGCGGAACAAGGGCTGGCAGTTGACGAGCCATGCGCAGGGCGGGGCGGCGATAGACGTGCTGCTCGATACGTTTGAGGCGCTCGATAAGGAACGGCCGATTGGGCCGACGCGGTCGCACGTGATGCACGGGAGCTTCATGAGCGAGGAGGCGGTGGCGCGGATGAAGCGGATGGGCGTATTGGCGGATGTACAGGCCGGGTGGCTGCATTTTGACGTGCCGGCGCTTGAGCAGGTGTTCGGGTATAAGAACATGCGGTACTTCTTCCCGCTGCAGACCTACCTGAAGAGCGGGATTGTGATTGCGGGCGGGAGCGACCACATGATCGGGCAGGATAAGAACCGGGGGGTGAATCCGTTCAACCCGTTCTATAACCTGTGGATGGCGATTACGCGGGAGACGCGGGCGGGCAAGCAGATCTATCCTGAAGAGAAGATAACGCGGGAGCAGGCGCTGCGGATGTACACGAACGGGGGGGCGTACCTGCATTTTTCCGAGAGAGAGCTCGGGTCGATCGAGGTGGGAAAGTGGGCCGATTTCGTGGTGATCGACCGGGATTACCTGCGGTGTCCGGAGGCGGAGATCCGGCGGATTGAGCCGCTGATGACCGTCGTGGGCGGCCGGACGGTTTACACAAAGTAGCCGGGTTCAGGGCCGGGAGGAGACTTTGTCCTTGCCGGGGAAGTCGGCGGGAAGTTTTTGGGTGACTTTGCCGGAGGCGGCCCATTCGGCGCCGCGCTGGTAGGTGACGATGAAGTCGACCGACTGCATGGCTTCGACGGCGTGGCCGAGGCAGGTGTGGAAGATGCGGCCCTTGCCGTAGGAGAGAACCATGAGGAGCGGCTCGTGTTCGCCGGTGCCGCGGGTGGACTTGTCGGAGAAAGCGGAGGCGAGAATGCGGACGTTTTTGGCCGGGCCGCGGAGGCGGTCGTAGAGCTCATCCTTGCCATGGAGCCATTCGGCGGGGAGGCCTTTGGTGATGGGGTGGTTGGGGTCGCGGAGGGTGATCAGGAAAGGGTGTTGGACGCCATGGCTGCCGCCGCGGCCGGGCTGCGTGTCGGGGACCCACTTGCCTTCGCGGAGGCGGAGGTAGGGACCGTCCTTCTCGGTGCGGTTACCCCAACCGCCGAGACCGATCATTTCGTTGAACTCGGGCCAGGTGGGGAAGGCGTTATTGGCGGCGTGGACAACGACGAGGCCGCCGCCGGAGGAGATGTACTTGACGAAGTCGGCTTCGGTGGTTTTGGACCAGTCTTCGCCGTTGTAGTTGAGGACGACGACGTCGTGGCCGGCGAATTTGGGGCGGTAGGCTTCCATATCGCCGCCCTTGGGCGGGGTGGTGGAGACGGTGACGGTGAACAGGCCGGTCTGTTCGAGGTAGCGCTGGAGCAGGGGGGTGGTTTGGGCCCAGGCGTGGTTGTTCTGGCCGTCGACGAGGAGGGCGGACCGCTTGCGGGCGGCGAGGGCGGGCAGCGCCGGTAGAGCCGCGAGGAGAGCGCGTCGGGAGAGCATGGCCTTTATGGTATCGCAGGGAGGCGGCCAGGGGGGCAGACGGGTCAAGTCCGTCGTAGGGGAGCGTAACTGGCGCCGGCGGCGAAGGGTTTGGGTTGGGCGGGCTCGGCGGCCGGTTGGCTTCGGTCGTCGGACTTTTGCCGGTAACAGATTGATTTTATTGGAGTTGAGATTGCTCCTGGTTTTGCGGCAGGCCGCGGCGGGGGTGGATTCTAGACCGGGTCGAGCTCTCTGGAGAGGCTCCCGGCGCCGGCGGCGAAGGGTTTGGGTTTGGCGGGCTCGGCGGCCGGTTGGCTTCGGTCGTCGGACTTTTGCCGGTAACAGATTGATTTTATGGGAGTTGAGATTGCTCCCGGTTTTGCGGCAGGCCGCGGCGGGGGTAGATTCTAGACCGGGTCGAGCTCTCCGGAGAAGCTCCCGGCGCCGGCGGCGA
>JADCJL010000097.1 GCA_020247055.1 Acidobacteriaceae bacterium
CGCCACCTTCTCCCACGCCGGGAAATGGTCGCCCATCGAGGCGGCGGTCATCAGCTTATCGAAGCTGATTCCTCCCGTCGCCGCCTTGCCATGGCAGGAGAAACAGTATTGCTTGAACGTGCCGGGAGCCCCGGTTGCCGACTCATCCGCGGCAAACGCCAAACGGCCGGCAACCACGCCCAGAAGCAGTGCGTAACGCATAAACCCTCAGATTAAAGAACGCCAATATCCGCTTAAAAATTACCACAGCTAAGCGCTGAGTGCATCCGCCACCATGGCCTGTGCCTCCATCTGCACCTGGCGCAGATGCGCCTGCCCATGGAAGCTTTCCGCGTAGATCTTATAGATGTCTTCCGTACCCGACGGCCGCGCCGCAAACCAGGCGTTCTCCGTCACCACCTTCAATCCGCCCAGCGCGTTGCCGTCCCCCGGCGCCTTGGTCAGGATCTGCTGAATCGGCTCTCCGCCCAGCACGGAAGCCTTCACGTCCTCCGGCGCCAATCGCGCCAACCGCGCCTTCTGCGCCGCATTGGCCGGCGCCTCGATCCGCTCGTACGTCGAACGCCCCAGCGCCTCCTCGATCGACGCGTACACCTCACCGAGATCCCGCTGCCAGCGCGCCGTCATCTCCGCGCTCAACAAACAGGCGATCATCCCGTCTTTGTCCGTCGTCCAAACCCGCCCGTCCCGCCGTAAAAACGACGCCCCTGCGCTCTCCTCGCCCACAAACCCCAGCGAGCCATCCATCAGCCCCGGGACAAACCACTTGAAGCCCACCGGCACCTCGTACAGCCGCCGCCCCAGCCGAGCCGCCACCCGGTCAATCATGTTGCTGCTCACCGCCGTCTTGCCCACCGCTGTCGCGGCGCCCCACTGCGGCCGGTGCGTAAACAGATACTCAATGCAAAGCGCCAGATAGTGATTCGGCGGCAGCAGCCCGGCGCTCCGCGTCACAATCCCGTGCCGGTCATGGTCCGTATCGCAGGCAAACGCAATATCGAACCGCTCGCGCAGCGCAATCAGCGGCTCCATCACGTGCGGCGACGAGGGATCCATCCGGATCTTCCCGTCCCAGTCCAGACTCATGAAACGGAACGTTGGATCCACCAGCGGATTGACCACGGTCAGATTCAGCTTGTACCGCTCGGCAATCCGGGGCCAGTACGCCACCCCCGCGCCGCCCAGCGGGTCGACCCCCAACGACGCATCGATCGCCGCGAAATCAATCACCTGATCGAGATCGTTCACATACTTCGTCAGGTAGTCGTGCCGGTGCGTCGTCGCCGCCTGCAGCGCCGCCCGGTAGGGCATCCGCCGCACCCCGTCGAGCCCCGCCTCGAGTATCCGGTTGGCTTCGTTTTGTATCCAGGATGTCGCGCCGCTGTCTGCCGGCCCCCCGTTCGTCCCGTTGTACTTAAAGCCCCCATCCCCCGGTGGGTTATGCGACGGCGTGACGACAATCCCGTCGGCCAGTCCTGTCGTCCGCCCGGCGTTGTAGGTCAGAATCGCGTGCGAAACGGCCGGAGTCGGCGTATAGTCGGTCCCGTCGGCAATCATCGTCTCGACGCCGTTGGCCGCCAGCACCTCCAGCGCCGTCGCCGCCGCCGGTTCGGACAACGCATGTGTGTCGATGCCCAGAAACAGCGGCCCGTCCACCCCCCGCGCCGCGCGGTAGCGGCAAATCGCCTGCGTAATCGCCAGAATGTGCCATTCGTTGAACGCCTGCTGCAGCGCCGACCCCCGATGGCCCGACGTGCCAAACGAAACCCGCTGCTCCGGCACCGCCGGGTCCGGGCGCTCCGCGTAATAAGCGGTAATCAGTTTCGCCACATTCACAAGGCGGTAGGGTTCTAACAGCATCACTGCCAACATCATAACGTTAGAATCGAAGGCGTTAGAATCGAAGGCATGACCAAGGCCGCCCCCCTGCTCACCCTCCTGCTCACCCTCCTGCTCCTTGCCGCCTGCTCCTCCACCCCGCCGGCCGCCCCACCGCCCGCCCCCGCTTCCACGCCGGTTCCTGCCCCGGACCCAGCCTTCCAGGCCCTCTTCCCCCCCAACGCCCCAATCGAAAAACTCGCCTCCGGCTTCCAGTTCATCGAAGGCCCCGTCTGGCTCCCCGGCGACCGCCTTCTGTTCTCTGATATCCCCGCCAACGTCGTCAACCAATGGTCCGCCGCCGACAACTCCGTCAAAGAGTTCCTCCGCCCGTCGGAAAACTCCAACGGCCTCCTCGCCGGCCCCAACAACTCCCTCCTGCTCTGCCAGCACTCGGGCCGTCGCATCGCCATGCGCTCCGCGAGCGGCGTCATCACCACCCTCACCGACCGCTTCGAAGGCCGCAAACTCAACAGTCCCAACGACGCCGTCTACCACTCCGACGGCTCCCTCTACTTCACCGATCCCCCCTACGGCCTCGATAAACAGGACGAAGACCCCGGCAAAGAACTCGCCTTCAACGGTGTCTACCGCCTCGCCAAAGGCAAGCTCCAACTCCTGTCGAAAGACCTCTCCCGCCCTAACGGCATCGCCTTCTCCCCCGACGAGAAGTTCCTGTACGTCGCCAATTCCGACCCCGCCCGCAAGCTCTGGATGCGCTATCCCGTCCTCCCCGATGGCGCCCTCGGTCCCGGTCGCGTCTTCGCCGATGTCACCGCCGAAAAAGCCGACGGCCTCCCCGACGGCCTCAAAGTCGACGAAAAGGGCAACCTCTGGGCCACCGGACCCGGCGGCGTCTGGGTCTTCTCCCCGGAAGGCAAACACCTCGGCACGCTCCAACCCGCCGAAGTCCCCGCCAACCTCGCCTTCGGTGGCCCCGACGGCAAAACCCTCTTCCTGACCGCCCGCACCGGTCTCTATCGCATCGCCACCGCCGTCGCCGGCAAAAAGGCGGTTTACTAACGTGATCCCCGCCCCGCCGGACCACTTCGGGCCCTACAAGGTCCTCGCCTCCCTCGGCGCCGGCGGCATGGGCGAAGTGTGGAAAGCCCGCGACACCCGCCTCGACCGCATCGTCGCCGTCAAAGCCTCCAAAGCCGCCTTCGACGACCGCTTCGAACGCGAAGCCCGCGCCGTCGCCGCCCTCAACCATCCCAACATCGTCGCCCTCTACGACGTCGGCCGCGACGCCGGCGTCTCCTACCTCGTCACCGAACTCGTCGATGGCGACTCCCTCCGCACTCTCCTCACCCGCGGCCCCCTCCCCCTCCGCCGCACCCTCGAAATCGCCTCCCAAATCGCCGCCGGCCTCGCCGCCGCCCACCAAATCGGCATCATCCACCGCGACCTCAAACCCGAAAACATCATGGTTACCCGCGAAGGCCACCCCAAAATCCTCGATTTCGGCCTCGCCAAACGCGAAGAACCCGCCTCCGCCGATACCCAAACCCACTCCGGGCCCCTCACCCACGAAGGCTCCGTCATGGGCACCGTCGGCTACATGTCCCCCGAACAAGCCCGCGGCCGCGCCGCCGACCACCGCAGCGATATCTTCTCCTTCGGCGCCGTCCTCTACGAAATGCTCGCCGGCCACCGCGCCTTCGAGGCCCCCTCCACCCCGGAAACCCTCACCGCCATTCTCAAAAACGAACCCGCCGACCTCCCGCCCCACCTCCCCGCCGCCGTCCGCAACTGCGTCCTCCACTGCCTCGAAAAAGAGCCCAACAACCGCTTCCAATCCGCCAAGGATCTCGCCTTCGCCCTCCAGGCCCTGGCCTCCCCCTCCTCGCCCAACGGCCCCGCTCGCCCCACCCCCGCCCCCCGCCCCTTCCGTCTCTGGCCTTGGCTCACCGCCGCCACCGCCCTCGCCGCCCTCACCTTCGGCACGCTCTGGAACCTCGCCCGCAACGCGCCTTCCCCCTCCGAACATCTCCGCTTCCTCTCCTTCCTCGCCGACTCGGACGCCGAAGTCGCTCCCGCCTGGTCGCCCGACGGCCGCTCCATCGCCTACTGGCGCCTCCGCCCCGCCGGCCGCGCTCTCTATCTCAAATCCTTCGACAGCCCCGAACCCGTCGAACTCTGGCTCGACGCCGGCCGCTTCGCCGGTCCGCAAATCGCCTCCCTCTTCTGGGCCCCCGACAGCGCCCGCATCTTCTTCCTCAGCGGTCGCGCCTTCTACGCCATCGGCGCCGCCGGCGGCACCCCCCAACTCGTCCTCGACAACGTCGAAACCGCCGTCCTCTCCCCCGATGGCAGCCAGCTTCTCCTCGCCAATCGCACCGAACAAGGCTACCGTCTCGCTCGTAGCGCCCCGCCCGGCGCCCCGCCCCAACCTCTCCCCTACGACCTCAAAAGCCTCGGCACCAGCCAGATCCAACTCCTCGCCTTCTCCCCCAACCAACAGCGCCTCGCTCTCCGCGCCCGCTCCGAACTCTGGATCCTTCCTTATCCCACCGGCCAACCCCGCCGCGTCGAGAACCTCGATCAACTCGGCTCCGTCAGCTGGTTCCCCGATAGCCGCCACCTCCTCCTCACCGGCAGTTGGCGCGGCGCCGTCTCCCGCCTCCTCGCCCTCAACATCGACTCCGGAGAGCTCCTCGCCCTCGACCAGGGCACCCAAGGCGTCGGCTCGGCCCATCTCGCTCCCGAAGGCTCCCGCGCCATTGCCGCCCTTGGCGTCTCCATCCGCGACATCGTTGAACTCGGCTCCGACGGCAAGTTCCTCCGCGATCGCCTCGCCACCTCCCTGCCGGAAGCCGCCCCCGCCTGGTCCCCCGCCGGCGACCGCTTCGCCTACGTCGTCGCTCTTGGCGAAGGCACCCAGATCCGCATCGCCGAAGCGCTCACCGACCAGACCACCATCCTCGCCTCCGGCCTCCGCGGCAATCCTCAGCCGACGTTCTCCCCCGACGGCCGCCGCCTCGCCTACGCCGAAACCCGCCAGATCTGGGTGGCCCCCGCCTCCGGCGGCCGACCCGTCGGGCTTCTCCCCAAAGACTACGACAACGCCGTCCTCGCTCTCACCTGGTCTCCCGACGGCAATTGGATCGCCTTCGTCGAAGGCTTCAACGGCCGCCTCCGCCTCCGCAAAGTCTCCACCAGCGGCGGCGGCCAGCCCCTCACCCTGGAAGCCACGGTCGTTCGTCCGCTCGTCTCCTGGTCGGCCAATGGCAAATGGCTCGCCTACCCCGACCCGGAAGGCCTCCGCGTCATCTCCCCCGATGGCGCCAACAGCAAACTCCTTTCTACCAATCCCCCCCTCGACCTCCAATTCGCCCAAACCGGTGCACTGCTCTACCTCCTCAGCCGCGCCGACGACGACCGCACCCTTCTCACCACCCTCGATGTCGACTCCGGTCGCGAACTTCGCTCTGTTCTCGCCCAAATCGACCCCAAAACCACTCCCCGCACCTTCAGCCCCTCCCCCGACGGCTCCCGCTTTCTCGTCGAAGTTTTCCGCCCCAACTCCGACCTCTGGCTCATTGAAGGCGTCCCCCAACCCGCCGCCGGCCTCGCCCGCCTCTGGACCCGCTGGACCGCCCCCGCCCCCTCCCGCATGGCCGGCGAGGGCAACTCCGGCTACTGACCCCGCTTCCGGTTCCCCTTTCCCCGTAAGTCGTGAGAATCAGGGCCGAGGCGGCCGAGCTTCCTGGATCATAGTTGAAAATGGAGGGCATGGGCTCCTGACGCAGCCAGGCGTTCTTTCCGGGATGATCGATAGCGGGGGCGGGGAAGAGGCCGGTGGGGCGGTAGGGGAACCGGTGCACACGACGGACTCGCATCGGCCCGGCGCGGCCTGTGCGCTTTTGACCAACACCGATTCCGCTGCCGCGGGCCGGCCAGGGAGGGCGCCGGACGGCCGCGGGTTCCGCCGTCGCGACGCCCCGGAGTGCCTATCCACATCCAGGTCCCCCCTCCTCCTGCGATCGCCGGCGCGACAGCGGCTGCTCGGGCGAATGGTACGACGCACCTGCATCGTCGACGCGGCCATACTCCCGGTGCCGCACCCGCGAAGTCCGTCTGCCGGGCTGTTACCGGCTGCCGGTCTGCCGCCCGGCAGCCAGCGCTTCCCGCACCAGTTCGAGCGGAATCGCCTCCACCGTCCGCCCGTTCCCTGTCACCGTCACCGCCCGCAGCAGCGAGTTATAGATCGCCTCCTCAGCCGCCTCAATCGTCCCGAGCAGCAGCGGCGACATCGCCTCGTTGCTCACCAGCCGCGCCGCCCCCCGCACCGTTGAAAACGCAATGGCGTAGTCCCCGCTGCCGTTGCTCCCCGCGCTGCCCGTCCGCGCCATCCCCCAAATCGCCCGCTCCGCCATCCGCCGCAGGTTCCGCGCATCCACCGGCGCATCCGTCGCCACCACCAGCATGCAGGACCCATCGGCGCTGCTCTCCCTCCGCCCCACCACCCGCCCGCCCAGCCGCAACTCCCCGCCGTAGTTGCTTTGCACCAGCACGCCCACCGTATACCCGCCCGCCACCCGCGAAGCGGTACCAATGCCCCCCTTCCATCCAAACGCCACCGTCCCCGTCCCTGCGCCGACCGCCCCCTCCTCCACCGGTCCGCCCCTGGCCCCCGCAATCGCCGCCAGCACTTCTGCCCGGCCCACGTGCCGCCCACGGATGTCGTTCAGCCCCCCGTCGTTGGTCTCCCCCACCACCACGTTCACGCTTCGCACCCGCTCATTCCCCGGCAGTCCCAGCAGGTAGTCGAGCGCCGCATCGGCCACCCGCGGCACGTTCAGCGTGGAGGTCAACAGAATCGGCGACTCGATCTCGCCCAGTTCATTCACCTGCGTCGAGCCCATCAGCTTGCCAAAGCCATTCCCGACGAACACCGCGCCGGGGACCTTATCCTGAAACAGGTTCCCGCCGTGCGGCAGAATCGCCGTCACCCCTGTGCGCACCGTCTCGCCGCGGATGAGCGTGGTATGCCCCACCCGCACCCCCGCCACGTCCGTAATCGCATTCAGCGGCCCGGCCGGCAGCGTCCCCACCACTAGGCCGATCTCCCGGGCCCGCGGCCGCTCCTGCCCGGCGGCCATGGCCGCCATCCCCAATAGCACAACGCTCCAGCGCATGGCCTTAATTGTAAGGCGAGCTCCCCCGCGGCTATTCACCCAGCAGATGCAGCAGCACCTCGCGCCGGTGCGGCGCCTGCCGGTGCTCGAAGACATAGATCCCCTGCCAGGAGCCCAGCCCGAGCCGCCCGTTGACCACCGGCACCGCCACCTGCACTGCCGTGAGGGCGCTGCGGATATGGGCCGGCATGTCGTCGGGCCCTTCGAGGGTGTGCCGGAAATGCGGATCGTTCTCCTTGACCAGCCGGCCGAACCAGTCATTGAGGTCGGCGATCACGTCCGGGTCGGCGTTCTCCTGCACGGTCAGCGAAGCCGAGGTATGCCGGATGAAGAGCGTCAGCAGCCCCGTCCGCATCTCCTGCTTCGCGAGCCAGTTCTCCACTTCGCCGGTGATTTCGAACAGCCCTTTGCCGCGGGTGGTCACCCGCAGCGAAGTCACCGCCTGCCGCATCGCATCCCCACCGCTTGCCATGGGACCACCCCGGCAACTGTCATCGACTGAGTCCGCACGCTTTCATTATCCTCCGCGGTTCCGCCGGTTCAATATCCGGGACGTTCGGCTCTGCCCTAAGGGTCGCCGCCGGACCCCCTACGGGGTCCACAGCGGTAGCAAGTTTGTCGACCGGACTGCGGGCGAAATCCTGCCTAAAAGTAGAATTTCAGCGCAAATTGAACGATGCGGGGTTGAACCGTATTGGCGTTCATCCGGCCAAACCCGCCTTGAATATTCAGGGAGCGGGCGACGCAGGCCGGGCTCAGGGCGCCGGTCTGGTTGGCGGCCCCCAGTTCGGGCGCGTTGGCCGGACAGCCGACTCCGCCGGGGCCCGGGCCGGGTAGTCCGGCGATGGCGTTGTCGACGGGGGTGCCGTTGAACTTGGCGATCACGGCGTCCCACACCCCGGGGGCGCGCAGGTTGCCGAAGCGGTTCTGGACGTTGGGAACGGCGGTAAAGTTCGGCGAGGTCCCGGTGGTGAGCGGGTTTTGGTTGGCGCCGGTCAGCAGCCCCGTGATATTCGGGTTCGGGGTGTACTGCTTCAGATTGAGCACATTGAAGACTTCGGCGCGCAGTTCAAAGTAGCGGCGGCGATTTTCAAACGGGGTGAACCGCTTGAACACGCTCATATCGATTGTGTTCACCCACGGGTAGTAGGCGTCCAGGTTGCGCGGAGCGTTGCCCAGACGGCCCGGTTCGGGCACGGCGAAGGCGCGGGGGTTGATGTAAGGGACACCGCGCCAGGCGTTCTCGCGGGTCCAGTCCGGATTGATGAGCGGAACGCCGGCAATCCGGTCCGGCCGCTGGGAGCCGCCCGGGGTTCCGAGATCGAAGGCGTTGCCGATGCCCATGGGGACGGCCAGCGGGAAGCCGCTGCGGAAGCGGGCCAGGCCGTTGATGTTCCAGCCGCCGACCACATGATCTTTCCACCCGCCGCCGCTCGCCCAGCGTTTGCCGGTGCCGAAGGGCAGATCGTACAGGCCGGAGAGGTTAATGATGTGCGGAGCGTTGGTGGCGGCCACGCTGCGGTCGTTGCGGGTGTTGTAGGGGTCCTGCGCCCGTAGCAGCGGGATATCGAGAGACGAGTTGTTGAAGGAGTTGTTGGGCACCGGGAAGCGGATGCCGCCGGAGCTGTCGTCGAGATTTTTCGAAAACGCGTAGTTGAAGCGGAACTGCAATCCGGTGGCGAAGCGGCGCTCCAGTTCGGCGACGAAGGCGTTGTAGCTGCTGGAGGTATTGGTGGGATCGAGCACGAAGATACCGCCGGAGAGGCGGCCGGCAAAGCCTGGGACGGGCAGTCGGCCGGTGAACTGGTCGAGCCGGTTGATGCTGAAGCTGGGGCCGAACAGGTTGCGCCCGATGGAGCCCTGGTAGCCCAGTCGCATGACCGTATTGCCCGCGGCGCCGATGCCGTACTCGAACTGGGCCGAGAAGTTATGCACGGTGGGGAGACGGTAGTCGCTGTTAACGACTACGCCCGTGGATTGATAGAGCACGTTTTGGCGGGGCGTGCCGAGGGCGTTGCTGCCGGCGCGGTCGCCGGGGCGGATGACGCCGCTGGCGGGAAGCTGAAACAGAGTGGTGTCGGGGGCGAGAACCGGATTGTTGAATCCGAACTGCATGGGCAGCGCCGGTTCGCCGCAGCGGGCGAGGCCGCAGGTGGGCACATTGCCCGGCGAAGGAATATCGTTCGACCCCAGTACGTAGCTGATCTGCCGGAAGCCGGTGGCGGTCTGGGAGCCGAGGTTGGGGATGGGCTCGCGGTCGTTGCCCATCAGGACGCCGTGGGTCATGCCGTAGCCACCCCGGATGACAAAGTTTTTCCGGGAGTTCCAGTTCGCGTTAGGGGTCCAGGCGAAGCCAAAGCGCGGTTCGAAGACATCCTTGACAGAGGGGGAGACGTACCGGGAGCGGTCTCCGACGCCGGCGTATTCAAACACGGGAGCCTGCAGCGGGCGCCCGTTGCGATCAAGGACAAAGGGATTGTCTTCGAGACGGGTCATGTTGAGCAGACCCTGGCGGTTGAACTTTTCCCACCGCGGGGATTGAAACTGATAGCGCACACCGATGTTGAGTGTGAGGCTGGGGGTAACGCGCCAGTCGTTCTGGACGTAGCCGCCCAGATTCAGCCAGCGATAGTAATAAGGGATCGAGAGGTTTTCCGTTTGGACCTGGACGCCGGTGGGAATACCCAGGAGGAAACTGGCAAAGCGGTCGCCGCCGGCCACGGCGCCGGCGCAGTTGGGCGCGATGCCGCTGAGGGGGTTGACGCTGCAGTTCTGCTCGGCGGTCTGCGACCGGTCCCAGAAGAAGCGCCCGCCCGCCAGTGAGCCGACGCCCAGAGCGGACTGGTTCAACTGCAGATGGCTGGCGGCGAAGCCCAACTTCCAACTCATCTTGCCGCGGACGTAGGAGAAATCATTGGTGAGCGAGTAGCTGTGTTCCTTGTTCATGCCGACATCCTGGGGGGAGTTGAAGCCCAGGGTGCCGAAGGCGGAGCCGCTCTGCTGCCCGCTGACGCCGAAGGGGGCGCCGCCGTCAAAGAAGCGCGCCATGCCGTAGCCGATCAGATTCACCGCCCCGGCTCCGGCTCCCCCCGTGTTCAGATACTTCGACGTGAAGTCTTCACCGAGCAGGGGTTCCGGGAAACCCCGCTCGAACTTGCCGTAGACATAGTTGGCGCGGAACTCGTTGGTCATGGACGAACCGATGGTGGAGGTGACGCCCGCCAGCAGCTGCCGGGAGGTGTTGGCGTCACTGATGAGGCCATGCTGGACGGCATCGCGCTCCTGCCGGTTGCCGAACTGGGGCTGTTCGGTCCACCGGAAGGTAAGCCGGTGATTCTGCGTCAGGTTGTGATCGAGCTTGATGGTGTAGCGGTCGTCCTTGAAGCGCGTTTCCCGGAAGTAGGTGTAGTTGGCGCCGAGCAGGTCGCGGACGAGGTTGGGGTCGGTAATGTTCGGTAGTGGATAGAGTTCCCGCGCAATCCGCTGGGCGGCGGGGTTGACGAGGCTTTGGCCGAGCTCGTTGACGAGGACGCGGCCGCGTCGCGCGGGATTGGGGTCGTTGGGGTTGAACAGCGGGAATTGGATGTACTGGTGCGTGAAGTTGGTGGCACTGGCGGGCGAAGCGGGATTGAAAGCGGGGTTGGGGCGCAGCGCGAGGGCGCCGTCCGGGCGGCGGTTGAACTGGTTGTAGAGCAGGGCGAAGGGTTCGGTGCGGACCGTGCCGTTGGCGTTCCGGAAATAGACCAGGGACTGAGAGAAATCTCCGGCGATCTCCCGTTCGTCGGGGATGCGAATGTTGGAGGCGCCGCCTGGGTTGGAGGCTAACTGCCGGGTCGGCTCAAAGCTGAACATGAAGAACGTTCTGTCTTTGCCCTTGTATAGCTTCGGGATGGTGACCGGGCCCGTGAGCACAACGCCGAGTTGCTGCCGGCGCAGCGGGGGGCGATTGTCGAAGTTAGTCACCGGGCTGCGCTGGGAGTCAAACGGGTTGGCGGTGAACGCTTTTTGGCGGTGGAACCAGAAGCCGGTTCCGTGAAGCTCGTTACTGCCCGACTTCGTGGTCTGCTGGATGATGGCGCCACCGGCCTGGGCGTACTGTGCGGAATAGTTGGCCTGCTGGACGCTGAACTCCTGGATGGTGTCCGGGGAGAACGAGATACTCATCCGGCCGAGCGCGATGGAGGTCACATTGGCGCCATCGGCCTGAAACTGAGTGGACCCCACGCGGCTGCCATTGATGGACAGTTCCCGGCCGGGCACCGGTTCGTTCGTGGTGAACTCGCTGATTTCGGTGCCGGCGCTGCCGGCCACGCCGGGCAGGGTGAGCGCCAGCGCCAGGGTGTTCCGGCCGTTGAGCGGCAGGTCGTTGATGGCCCGCTGATTGACGGTCTGCTGCAGTGCGCCCGAGGAGGTTTGCACGAGCGGCGCGGCGCCGGTCACCTCAATGGAGGTAGCGACATCCCCGGTCTTGAGACTGATGTTTACCGTAGTAACATTTGCGGTATCCACCTTCACATCATTCACGACGGTCTTTTGAAAGCCCTTGAATTCAGCCGTCAGGCGAAACACAACCGGCCGCAGCGGCGGCGAGGAGTATCCTCCGTCGCCCGCGCTCACCAGGTTGATCTTCGCATTCGTGCCGAGATCCGTAATGGTAACCAACGCCCCGGGGACAGCCGCCCCGCTTGCATCGGTGACGATACCCCGAATCGAACCGAAGTTTGACTGGGCCCGCAAAGGACCGCTGGCGATCAGTGCAAACAACAGGACAAAATACCCTTTCATACTCTCTACCCCCGAAGGACCAATTCTCATGAGTAACAGACGGTAAGCCCCGGGTCAAGGGCCACCGTCCGTAAACTTACTCCGAGATGCCGGGAGCGAGGCGGCTGATTACTCGGGCAGTCCGAGGCTGTATAGCACCCCCGAGGCGGAGACCGCGACAAACTGTTTGCCGTCGACGGCGTAACTCATGGGCGAAGAGGCGATGGGCCCTCCCGTCTGCATCGTCCACAGGGGCTCGGCGGTCTTCGCGTTGAGGGCGATCAGATTCCCTTCCGCCGTGGCGGCGAGCAGTAAGCCGCTGGAGGTGGCCAGCACGCCGGCGGCGAGCGAACCGCGGGAGAGCTTGTAATCCCACTTCACCTCCCCGGTCACGGTATCAATCGCTTTGATGCCGGTCAGGACCGGGTCGCCGGTCGGCATCGAACGACCGCCCCAGAACGCCTTGCCCGGCTCATAGGTCGACGGCTCGCGCAGATAGCGCTGCGGGGCATCCGCGTAGACCACGTAGAGCCAGCCGGTCTTGGGGTCGTAAGAGGGCGACTGCCAGTTGGTGCCGCCCACCAGGCTGGGGGCTACCACGCGGCCTTCGGGCGTGGCATCGGAGCCGGGACGGACGATGGGCCGGCCATCGGGCTGGAAGCCATCGTTCCAGGTTTGCGAGACATAGGGCTTGCCGAGCAGCAGCTTGCCGTTGGTGCGGTCGAGCACGTAAAAGATGCCGTTGCGGTTGGTCTGCACGAGCAGCTTCCGGCCGCCGCGGTTAATGAGCACCAGATCCTGATTGGCGTCCCAGTCGTGGCTGTCGTTCGGTGTGAACTGATAGTGCCATTTCCGCTGACCGGTAGTGGGGTCGAGGGCGACCACGGAGCAGGAGAACAGGTTGTCGCCTTTGCGGACTTCGGCGTCCATGTCGGGTCCAGGGTTGCCGGTGGCCCAATAGAGGGTGTCGAGTTCGGGATCGTAGGATCCGGTAAGCCAGGTGCCGCTGCCGCCCCGCTTCCAGCTATCGCCCTTCCAGGTCTCGTTGCCGAATTCGCCGGGGCCGGGCGTCGTATAGAAGCGCCAGAGACGACGGCCGTTCCGCGGGTCGTAGGCGTCGAGGAAGCCGCGGATGCCGTGTTCGCCGCCGGCCACGCCGACGATGATTTTGTCCTTCAGCGCCAGGGGGGCCGCGGTGACCGAGTAGCCTTCCATGGTGCTGGCGACCTGCGTCTCCCACAGCGGCAGGCCGGTGCGGGCATCGAGCGCCACCAGGGCGGCATCGAGCGTGCCGACAAAGACGCGGTTGCCCAGCACGGCCACGCCGCGGTTGAAGCGGTTGCTCTCAAATGGATTGACCACCTTCTGCTTGCGCTCGTACTTCCAGATCTCCATGCCGGTGCGGGCGTCGAGTGCGAACACCTGCCCAGGCATGCCGGAGGTGTACATCACGCCGTCAACGACGAGCGGGGTCGATTGCAGCAGCGTATCGCCGGGCATCTGCGCGGCCCATTTGGTCTGCAGATTTTTCACGTTCGCCGGGGTAATCTGCGCGAGCGTCGTGAAGTGGGTGCCCTGGTAGTCGCCCCAGTAGCTGAGCCAGTTGTGGGGTTCGGCGGCGGCATTGCGCAAACGTTCAAACGTCAGCCCGCCGGCGAGCGGGACCTGGCTCGTCTTCGTGAGATCGCGGGCCACGTTCGACTTGAGATAGGCGATCAGGTCCGTGGTCTCGGCCGGGGTAAGCTTCGCCGGTGGCATGAAGGAGCCAGGGACGGTGGTGACGGTGACTTTGCGCTTGTCGAGCAGATGGAGCTTACCGGTGGTTTCGGCCAGATGCAGCGTGAAGGTGTCCTGATTGCGGATGATGCCCCGCAGGGTGCGGCCGTCCGGGAACTGGACGGTCGTGATGGACGGGCCAACCGTCCGCCGCCCGCGGGCGCGGCCCACCGAGGCGGGGTCCAGAAGCTTCTGCCGGATGGTCGCGGCGGGCAGGGCCGCGGCGGCCGACAGGTCGGGCGCGAAGATGCCGCCGCGCGCGTTCACCGCGTGGCAGCGTTCACAGCCCGCGCGGCCGAAAAAGAGCGCCTCGCCGGCGGCGGGGTTGCCCGGCACTGTTTCGGCCGTGCGCGCCCCGGTATCGGCCAGGCTGCGGAGGTAGCTGACCATCGACCAGATCTGTTCGGCCTTCAATCCACCAAAGGGCGGCATCTGCGTCCCCTTGAGGCCGTTGCGGATATTCAGAAACAGTTCGCCGTCCTTGCTGCCGTGTTTAAACACGCCGGTGGAGAGTGCCGGGCCGCGCTCGCTCCCCGCGGCATTGCCCCCGTGGCAGGCCTGGCAGGTCTGTTCGTAGAGCCGCTTGCCGGTGGCGATGGCTTCCGGTTTTCCGGCCAGGGGATTCTTCTCGTTCTCGGGAATGTGCTCCTGCGCGGAGGCCAAAACGGCGGCGAAAAGGGCCAATACGATGCGACGCATGGCCCCATTATCTCCCCTCAGCGCCAGCGATATAATCTTCCTTGCTCAAATACACCCTCTTCTTCCTGGCCCTGGCGGCCACCGCGCAGGAGGTCCATCCCGACCGGCGCGTGACGTTCACGCTGGAGGCGCCGCAAGCGCGGGAGGTAACCTTCTTCGGCGATTGGATGAAGGCCGGCGCCAAGGAGACGATGACCAAGGACGCCAAAGGCGTGTGGCGCGTTACCGTCGGGCCGCTGGAGCCGAACATCTACATCTACAGCTTCACGGTGGACGGTGTCACCATGGCCGACCCGGTGAACCCGCGCGTCAAGCTGCGCGCGCGCACCTCGGCCAGCCTGGTGGAGGTGCCGGCGGAAGCGCCGCTGCCCTGGCAGCCGCGTCCGGTGCCGCACGGCGCCGTCGAGATCAACTGGCAGCACGCCCAGGCGATCGGCGGCGAGGCGCGGGCCTTCTGGGTCTACACGCCCCCCGGCTACGCGCAATCGAAGAAGAAATACCCCGTGCTGTACCTCTTCCACGGCTCGAACGACACCGCGGGCGGCTGGGTGCTCGTGGGGCACGCCAACTTCATCCTCGACAATCTCATCGCGGCCGGCCAGGCCACGCCCATGATCGTCGTCATGCCCTTCGGCCATGCCGTGCCGTTCGGCTCTCCGCGCGAGGTGCAGGCCAAAAACGTCACCGTGTTTGAAGACTACCTGCTGCGCGACGTCATGCCTGCCGTCGAAGCCAAGTATCGCGTGACGAAGGACCGCGCCATAGCTGGCCTCTCGATGGGTGGCGGGCAGTCGATCCACATCGGCCTGCGCCATCCGGAGATGTTTTCCGCCCTCGGCGCCTTTAGCGCCGCCGTGCCGGAGAACGCCGCGGCGCTGCTGGCTGCTGCGCCGCCGAAGCTGTTTTGGTTCGCCTGCGGCCGGCAGGATTTTTTGCTCGAACGCAACCGCGCCTTCGATAAACTGCTGACGGAACGCAACGTCCGGCACGTTTACCGCGAGACGGAGGGGCCACACACTTATAGCGTGTGGCGCCAGTATCTGGCCGAGTTCGTGCCGTTGCTGTTCCGCTAAGCCGGCTACTTCTTCTTGATCTCAATCACCGGCGAGGCGATGGACTCGGCCGGTTCAAACAACCCAAACGAGAAGACCGCGCTCGCCGACGCGATCGCCACGTACTGCTTGCCGTCGATCGAATAGACCACGGGCGAGGCCGTCAACATCTCGCCGACGTTGAAGTGCCAGAGGTGCTTCCCGTTCCGGGCATCGAGCGCTAGTAGGTTGCCATCGTCGTCCCCGCTGAAGATGATGCCGCCGGCTGTCGAGACCGTGCCGGTCCACATGCGGCCGAGACCCGTCATGGGGTACTCCCAGACGCGCAGGCCCGTCTTCGGGTTCAGCGCGCGCAGGATCACCTGGCCGCCCTCTTCGGTCGCCCCGCCGCCCGAAAAGTTCTTCATCGGCTGCGGCTGCTGCGAGGAGCGGAAGTACATGCCGCACTGCTCGAGCGTCAGCACATAGAGTAGGCCGGTGCCGGGGTTGTAGGACTGGCCCATCCAGTTGGTCGCGCCCTTCACGCTCGGGCAGATCCAGCGGCCTTCGGCGCTCGGCTCGATATTCGGCAGTTCGATCGGGCGCCCCTTGGCGTCGATGCCCTTGGCCCAGGTGACCTTATCGATCAGCGGGGTGGCGCGGAGGAACTCGCCCGTCACCCGGTCAAGGGCATAGAAAAAGCCGTTGCGATTGGCGTGGAGCACCGCCTTGCGCGGCTTGCCCGCAATCTCGGTATCGAGCAGCACCGGCCAGCTTTGCGCGTCCCAGTCGTGCGTGTCGTGCGGCGTGAATTGGAAGTACCACTTCATCTTGCCGGTATCGAGATCAAGGGCCAGCAGCGAGCAGGAGTAGAGATTGTCGCCCGGACGCACGCTGCCGTTGTAGTCCGGCCAGGGGTTGCCGGTCGTCCAGTAGAGCGTGTTCAGCGCGGGGTCGTAGGTGCCGGACAGCCACGTGGCGCCCCCGCCCCAGTCGATCAGATCGCCCCAGGTCTCCGAACCCTTTTCGCCTTTGGCCGGGATGGTGTACGTCTTCCAAAGCTCCTCGCCCGTATCGGCCGACAGCGCCATGAGAAAGCCACGCATGCCGCCGTCGCCGCCGGAGCTGCCGACGATGACCTTGCCCTTGGCGATGACGGGCGCCGAAGTGGACGTGGTGCCTTTGGCGACATCGGCGTACTGCTTGTTGAAGATCAGCGCGCCGGTGTGGCGGTTGAGCGCCACCAGGTAGTTGTCGGTGGTCGTGAAGTAGACCTTGTCCTGCCAGATGGCCGCGCCGCGGTTGGCGCCGTTGGCTTTGGCGCGCGGGTCGGCGTAGCGCCAGATGAGCCGGCCGGTGCGGCCGTCGACGGCGTAGATCGAATTCGGTGCCGTGACGTAGAGCACGCCCTGGTAGACAATCGGCGAACTCTGCAGCCCGCGCGCGCCAGGGACGTGGTAGACCCACTTGGGCACTACGTTGCGGACGTTGGCGGCGTTGATCTGCGTTAGCGGACTGTAGCGCCAACCCGAGTAGGTGCCGGCGTAGGTAAGCCAGTTCTCGCCGGCGCCTTTGGCAATCTCTTCGTGGCTGACCTGCGCCACGGCGGAGCCGGTCAGCAGGAGAGCGAACAGGACGGGGCGGATCATTGCGCGGACTCCTTGCCGCGGATATCCTGCTTGGCAAGGTAGGCGAGCAGGTCGCGGAGTTCAGTGCGGGAAAGACGCTTGGCGAAGTCGGTGGGCATGGGGGTGGTGTCGGAGATGGTCAGTTTTTTAACGTCGCGCATTTGAATCAGGTGGAGCGCGCCTTTGGTGTCGACCAGTTGGAGCGAGTAGTTGCTGCGGTTCTTGGCGACGCCTTCGAGCTTCTGGCCGTTCTTGAGTTCGACGGTGGCCGCTTCGTTGCCGAGGTAGTAAAGGTCTTTGGCCGGTTCAACGACGGATTCGCGAATCACCGCCAGCGGACGGCTGCCGCCGATGTTCGACAGATCCGGGCCCATGCTGCCGCCCTGTCCGCGGATGGAATGGCAGTTGGCGCAGCCCGCCTTGGCACCCCAGTAGATGGCTTTACCGGCCGCCGGGTCGCCGGGCACGGGGTTGGTGCTCGCCGGGCCGGTCAGCGAGTGGATGAAGGCGACGAGGTTCCAGGTCTGGTCGTCGGGGAGCTTGGTGGCCGGCATGTCGGCTACGCCATTGCGGATTACGGCGAAGATGTTTTCGTCACTGAGCGGGTGCCACAGCGAGCGGCGCACCAGGTTGGGGCCGCGCGCGCCGCCGCCTCCATCAGGGCCGTGGCACCCCGCGCAGGAGCCCATGAAGAGCTTGGTGCCGGCGGCGATGGCCTCGGGGTTGCCGATGGCGGGATTCTTGGAGTCGCTCAGGTACATCCCATGCTGCGCCAGCACGGGGAGAGCAAACAGAGCTGCGGCGAATGGAGTTGCGGCAAAGACACGCATAGTGACCCTAGTCTATGCCAGTCGGTGCATTGGAATCACCTGGGTGGTGCAAAAGCACCAAAATCGGTTAATTTCGACGGGTTTTCGCCGTGGCCCCCTACTTGCAGAAGCAGCAGCCGAGGTAATACCAACATGAAAACCCTTCTGATCGGTCTTGTCTTCGGCCTCGCCCTCAGCGCCCAACCCTACGCGGGCCGCGGCGGGTCCGGCTTCGGTCACGGCTACGGCCCGGCGGCCGCGGCTGACAACTTCGCTGCCCGCATCGCGTTTGGCGAACGCACCGGCCGCCTGACGCCGCGTGAAGCACGCCGCTTGTGGGAGATGGAGCGCCATCTGCAACGCGAAATCGGCCGGGCCTCCCGCTTCGGCTTCTCCCGCGGGGAACGCGAACGGATCGCCCGGCTGTCGGCACAACTCGATGCCGCCATCGCCCGGCAGATGCGCGACGGCGACCGCCGCTGGCGCTAACACTCCGGCGCGGGGAGTGCTGTAGGCTGAGGAAATGCCCCATCTCCAAGCCGGCACCGGCCGTAGCGACATCACCCCCGCGCCGGGGACGCCCCAAGGCATCTGGGGCGCGCAACTGCATCAGCGCGGCGCCGGCGCCGACATGCCGCTCTACGCCACGGCCCTCGCCCTCTCCGACGGCGCCACCACCGCGCTGCTGATCGACGTCGACGTCATCGGCTTCAACGAAGAGTGGGCCACCCGCGTCACCACCGCCGTCGCCGAACTCACCGGCCTACCCGCCGCCGCCATCCGCGTGGCCGCCTCGCACACCCACTCCGGACCCAAAACGCTTCGCCTCGAAGTCGTCTCCGAAGGCCTCGACATGGGCCTCGAATACCTTGAAACCCTGCCCCGCCGCATCGCCGGCGCCGGCTGGCAGGCGCTGCGCAATCTGCGCCCCGTGCGCGTGGCGGCCGGCGAAGGCGCCTGCGCCATCAACGTCAACCGGCGGCTCACCCTCGACAACGGCCGCGTCGTCGTCGGCCGCAACTGGCAGGCCCCCGTCGACCGCACCGTGCGCGTCATCCGCTTCGACGACCTCGACGAGCAACCCGTCGCCGTCATCGTCCACTACGCCTGCCACCCCACCATCATGGCCTGGGAGAACGAATGGTTCACGCCCGACTTCCCCGGCGTCGTCCGCGAGGTCGTCGAACGCGACCTCGGCGGCCACTGCCTGTTCCTGCAAGGGGCCGCCGGATCGGTCGGGCCCATCCTCGGCTTCACCGGCGACCGCGCCGTCTACCGCCGCCTCGGCCGCATCCTGGGCCTCGAAGCCGCCAAGGTCGCGCTGTCCATCGACACCCGCCGCCGTACCGAACGCTTCACCGGCGTCATGGAATCCGGAGCGCCCATCGCCCTCTACGACGAGGTACCCGCCCCGGACACTCCCGTCCCCTTCGCCATGCGCTCCCGCACCCTGCGCCTACCCGCCAACGAGTTCCCACCCCACGCCGCACTCGTCGAAGCGGTCGCCCAACTCCGCACCGCGCTCGACGCCGCCCGTGCCACCGGCGTCGGTATCCGCGAAGCCACCGCCGCCCTCACGCGCGCCACCATGAAAGAAGAGCGCGCCCGCATGGTGCGCGGCCAAGCCTTCGTCGAACGCCAATTGCAGGTCCTCCGCCTCGGCGACATCGTCCTTGTCTCCATGCAGGACGAGCCGTTCGGCGAGATCGGCGAGCGAATCGTCGCCGGCAGCCCGTTTCGCCACACGCTCGTCTCGGGCTACTCCAACGGCACCTTCGGCTACATGCCCACCCGCGCCGCCTTCGCCGAAGGCGGCTACGAGGTCGACACGGCGCTCTACGGCCCTGCCACCGAAGACCTCGTCGTCGAAGCGGCCCTGGCCCTGCTAGGAGAGCTCGACCCGCCCGGCGTAGCGTCGCGCCAGCACACTGCAAACGAATAGCTGAATCTGGTGGTAAACGATGATCGGCAGCAGGATCGGCCCCAGACTCGCCGAGCCGGCAAAGATCAACTTCGCCATCGGCGCGCCCGACGCCAGCGTCTTCTTCGATCCGCACAGCACGGCGACAATCTCATCGGGAACGTTAAAGCGCAGCACCCGCGCCAGCGTGGTGGTCAGCGCCAGTACGAAAGCCAGCAGCGCCGAAGTCGCCAGCATCGTCAGCGCCAGAACGCCCGGGCCATAGGTGGTCCACAGCCCCGCGTTCACCGAATCCGAAAATGCGGCAAACACCAGCAGCAGGATGATGCACTTGTCCGAGATCGCCGTGTACTTCTTGTAACGGCCGAAAAACTTGCCGGCGAACGGGCGCAGCAGTTGCCCGAGCGCAAACGGCAGCAGCAGCAGCGTGGCGACCTTCGTCACCGTCTGGCCCAGCGGCGGCGCCTGCCCCGTCGTCTGCGCCACCAGGCTCACCAAGGCCGGCGTCACCACCACGCCCAACAGGCTCGATAGCGTGGCGTTGAAGATCGCGGCCGGAACGTTGCCGCGCGCTATGGCCGTCATCGCCACCGACGACGAAATCGTCGACGGCAGCGCACAGAGGTAGAAGAAACCCAGCAGCAGATCCGCCGGCAGCCACGGCCCGGCCACCGCCCGGAACGGCACAAACAAAAGCGGAAACAGCACAAACGTCGAAAGCTGCACCAGCAGATGCAGCCGCCAGTTCACCAGGCCCGTGCGCAGACTTTCCACTGACAGGTTCACCCCGTAAAGGAAAAAGATCGTGAAGATCCCATAGTCCGACAGCGTGTTGGCATGGATGGCGGCCGCCCAGTGCGGAAACAGGCTAGCCAGGGCGACCATGGCGAGGATGGCCCAGAGGAACCAGTCAGAGAGGATTTGCATATGATGAACGAAAGTGCAATTTTTGGCGCTGCTACGGCAGAACCCAAATTATCGCTCGCTCTGGGTGGGCCAGTTGGTGAGCGAAACGGGATACCATTTCAACTCCATCGCGGCGCTGTCCCTCTCGCTGCACCTTACCGGCTCCGGGTCCACCGTCGGAGCCGTCATGATTGCCAGGACGCTGCCCGCCATCCTCGTCGCGCCGGTCGCCGGCGTCTACCTCGACCGCCTCGACCGGCGCCGCGTCATGCTCGCAAGCGAACTGTTCCGCGCGCTGATTGCGCTGAGCTTTCTCCTGCTCCTCCAGTGGCCCGTCACGGCGCTGCTCTACGGCTTGAGCGCGCTGCTGATGGTGGCGACGCCATTCTTCACCGCCGGCCGGTCCTCCATTCTCCCGGACCTCGCCACCGGCGAAGAGCTGCACACGGCCAATGCCATGACGCAAACGACCTCGTGGCTGACGCTCTCTTTCGGCACCATGCTCGGCGGAGCCGCCGTCGCCGCCTTCGGCTACGGCCCGGCCTTCGTCTTTAACGCGAGTGCGTTTCTGTTCAGCGCCTGGTCGATTTCCCGGCTCGTTGGCTCGTTCCGCGTGGTGCGGGAGGCCGGGCAGCCCGACCATGGCGTCCGCGAGTTCCGGGAGGGTCTGCACCTGCTTTGGCGGACGCCGCTGCTGCTGGCGATCGCCCTGGCCGGGGTCGGCTGGGCCTCCGGCGGCGGGGCGGCGCAGATTCTGTTCACGCTGTTCGGCGAGGTGGTTTTCCGGGCGGGTCCGGCGGGGGTGGGCGTCATTTGGGGCTTCGCCGGGGTAGGCCTCGTGCTGGGGGGCTTTGTCGGTCTCCGCGCCGGCCGGGAGCTCAGCTTCGAACAGTACAAGTGGGCCATTGCCGCGTGTTTCTTCGTCATCGGCGGGGCCTACATGGCATTCACCCAGATGGAGTCCATGGCGAGCGCCGTGTTCTTTATCACGCTGTCGCGCATCGCCATGGGTGCCAACAACGTGCTGAACCGAAGCATGCTGCTGCATCACGTGCCCGAGGCCTACCGCGGGCGGGTTTTTGCCACGGTAGAGATGCTGATGAACGTCTCGATGATGGTGTCGATGACGGTGGCCGCGCTGGCCGTGGACCGGTATCCGATCCGGCTGGTAGGCCTGGTGGCCGGTGCGCTGACGGCGTTGACCGCCGTGCTGTGGACCTGGGCGAACCTGGCCGGGAAGCTGCGCGCCATGCGCTGAGCCGGGTCGCCGAAACACTTCCCCCCGCTCCCCGCTCTATCCATCGCCCCCGGCCGCAGCCACGCCCATGCGCAAACTCACCAAACTCCGGCAACTACCCACCGCCGACCTCCTCCTCGCCGCCGCCGCCATCCGCACCCTCCCCTTCGCCACCGTCTCCCGGCTCCAATGGCCCGCGCCTGCCCGGCGGCGAAACTCCCCGGCCGCCCGCGCCCTCCTCCGCGCCCACGGCGCCTCGGCCAACCTACGCCTCGGCGTCACCAAAACCGCAACCGGCCAACTCCAGGCCCACGCTTGGCTCGAGTGCCAGGGCCGCATCGTTCTCGGCGGCTTCTCCGCTCTCCGCCGCTACACCGCGCTCGCCGACTTCGAACCCTGATCCGCCCCGCTCACCTCGCGCCGCACCACCAACCGCGACACCGCAAAGCCCTGCCCCGCAAAAAAGCGCAGCGACACCCCGTTGGCCTCCCAAATGCCCGCCGCCACCTCCTCCACCCCTTCCCCCGCCAACCGTTCCAACCCCGCCCCCATCCGCACCGGCCCGTCCGCCGCCGGAACTCCCCGCCGCCATCGCCGCAGCCGCGCCGCCCACCGCTTTCGCCAGCCCCCCGTCTGTTTGCCGCGTGAACGTATCCCCGGCGCGGCGAATCCGGAGCTCCGCCGACTCGAGGACCACCGCTCCGGCCCCGTCCCGCACCTCCGCCGCCGCCAGACTCACTACCTCCAGGGCTACCGTCCCGCTCGCCGAGCCATCGGCCAGCGGAATCCGGAAGCTAGACGCGAGGAACCCCCGCATAACGCCTGGCTCGCGCCCTGTACTACAAGCCGCGGGGTCCCCTCCCCGGCCGGCTGAACCGGATGCATTGTAAGTCACCTCCTGCCGTCGCGCGCTTAGGGCGAGAAGTTGCCGAAAAAGCCCGCGGTTACATCGGCCAGATTTCCGTGTCGCGTAAGTTGCGGGCGAATGTAACTAATTCGCGGCGCCACAAACGCGGCCCCGGGTTCCCGCGGCTCGCTCCCGGTGGTTGATGCCTCACCGGAAGTCAGTGTTTCAGAGAGTTGTTCCAATTGTTATCACCTCCTTTTTGCAACTGCTCACATACTAACGGGATCTTTTGTTTCTGTAAAGAACTAATTTCCAGAAAGCTCTCCGCGCCCGCTTCGAATACATCGAGCAGTCAAATCGGGAAACAGTCCGAACTTATAAAAGAGGCTGGACAGGACAGGGATCTCATGTTACTTTCGGCTGTGTCAGGTTGGTCTCTGCCCTCGCTTGGCCGCTGCGATCCTACCCTGCGGCTGCTCCTCGCCTGCGCCCGGCCGCCGGGTGCCCCGGTTCCCTTGGCCGAACTGTGCAGATCTCCCGTTGACTGGCCGCAACTCCCCGCCCTCGCCGCCCGTCACGGGCTCGTGCCCCTCGTCTCCGGCGCCCTCGCCGGGCAACCCGCCGTACCCGAACCGGTCCACCGCCAACTGGCCGCCGGCGCCATCTCCGGCTCGGCCCGCATCCTCCTGCTCGCCGCCCATCTCCACGAACTGCTCGCCGTCCTCTCCCACGCCGGCATCGCCGTCTTCGTCCATAAAGGACTCGCCATCGGCGCCATGGCCTACGGCGATATCCTGCTCCGCCACGCCGGCGACCTCGATCTTGTCATCCGCCCGGCCGACCTGCCCCGCGCCCGCCTACTGCTTGAAAACCTCGGCTACGCCGCCAAGGCCGCCGCGCCCCGCCCCGGCGGCTATCACCTCGGCTTCCGCCGCGCATCCTCCGGCGTAACCGTCGAACTGCACTGGGCGTTTACGAGCGCGCGCTGGCCTTTCCCGCTCAGCCAGGCCAGCCTGTGGTCTTCGCTCACGACGGTCCCGGTCGCGGGCCATCCCGCCCCGTGCCTCGTTCCGGCGATGGCCGTTCTCGCCCTCTGTGCGCACGGGACGAAGGAGGCCTGGGCCCGGCTGGGGTTGCTCGCCGACCTTGCCGCCCTCCTCACGCGGTATCCCGATCTGCCCTGGGAAGCGATTCTGGCCTGCGCGCGGCGAATGCGGCGGGAGCAGGCGGTGTTACTCGGTTTCGCGCTCGCCGCCGTCTGTCTCGGCCTCGTGCTCCCCCCGGAACTCACCCGCCGGATGGGGCAGTTCCCGCGACTGCCCAAGCTCTGCCGTCAAGTCATCCGCAGCTACGAGACCGGACAACCAATCTCCGGCCTGAGTTTCCATTGTTTCCTCTGGCGGGTGATGGAAACAGGCCATGATCGCCGGGTCTACTGGGCCGCCACCGGGCCGGTGCTCGCCCGCAAGCTGATCGACTGGATGCGGCCCACCGAGGCCGATCGCCCTCCGGTGCGCGCACTCCGATGGCTACCCTATGTGCAACGGCCGGTGCGCATCGTCCGTGCCTGCGGTGGCCCCTGGCTCGCCCTCCGGCTCGCCCTCCGCCGCCTCGGTTAGCGGGTAGCTGCCGATTGACAGTGCTCCCGGACAACCTCCCGCAGCCGCTCGAGCAGCACCGGCTTCGTCATGTGCCCGCGCATGCCCGCCGCCAGACACTTCGCCCGGTCCGCTTCCATGGCGTGCGCCGTCAGCGCGACGATGGGCGGCGCCCCCGCCCCCAGCTTTTCGAGGATCTGGCGCGTCGCCCCGTACCCGTCCAGCACCGGCATCTGGCAATCCATCAACACGAGGTCGAAGCGTTCGCGCTCGCACGCTTCGACGGCCTCCTGGCCGTTCTGCGCTACTGTGGCGTCAATGCCGAGCTTCTTCAGCAGCCCCAGCACCACCTTCTGATTCGTGCGGTTATCCTCCGCCACCAGCACCCGAATCCCCTCCGGCGGCGCCTCGTCGGCACGGCCAGCCTCCTCGGCCGGAGCCGTGGCAGGCAGCAGCGGCAGCCTCACCGTAAACGTCGAACCCTTCCCGGGCACGCTCGTGCAGACGATCGTTCCCCCCATCGCCTCAGCCAGGCGGCGGCAAATCGCCAGTCCCAGGCCCGTTCCTCCGTACAGCCGCGTGGTCGACGAATCCACCTGCACGAAGTTCTCAAACAGCAGCGGCAACTTATCGGCGGGAATCCCGATTCCGCTGTCCTCCACGGCCAGTTCCACCGCCGTCTCCTGCCAGTCTACCCGCAACTCCACCCACCCGGCCGGAGTGAATTTGATCGCATTGCTCAGCAGGTTCAGCACAATCTGGCGAATCCGCGCCGGGTCGCCCTCTATCCAGTGCACCACGTTCCCGCGCGAGTTCTGCGTCAGCGTCAGACGTTTCTTGTCCGCCATCGGCTTGACCACCTGCAACAGATCGGCCATCAGCCGCGGCAGGTTTGTCGGAATTCGTTCAATCTGCAGGCGCCCGGAGTCGATCTTCGACAGGTCCAGAATGTCATTGACAACCTCGAGCAACGACTCGCCGGAGGTCCGCAGCGTCGTCAACATCTCCTGCTGCGCCTCATCCAACCTCGTCCCCGCCAGCAGCTCCGCCAGACCCAGCACCCCGTTCATGGGCGTGCGCAACTCATGGCTCATCGTTGCCAGAAACTCCGACTTCACCGCCGCCGCCGACTCGGCCGCTGCTTTGGCCGCCTCCAGCTCCCGCGTCCGCTCCGCTACATGCGCCTCCAGCTCCGCCGTCCGCAGAGCGGTCTGCCGACTCCGGTTCCGCATCCGCAGCGCCATCAGGCTGATCATCAACAACCCGCAGAGAACGCCAAACCAGGTCGTCTGGTAGAGCCGCGGCGGAATGCTCCACGCCAGCGTAGTCTCCCGCCGCCCCGCTCCGTCCGCCCACGCACTCCGCAGCCGGAAACGGTAATCCCCCGGCGCCAAATTGCTGTACTGAATCGACCGGCGCGTTCCGGCCGGCTGCCAGCCCGGATCAATCCCCTCGAGCCAGTACTCGACGCTAACCGGGCGCGGACTCGATATCGAAAACGCGTCAAAGGCAATCTCAATCTGGCTCACCCCGGCCGGCAGCTTCGCCAGACCGGCCAGGGGAACCTCCTGCCCCGCCGCCGTGAGCGAGGTCAGCAACAGCGTCGGTCCGAACGCGGGCGCCGTAATCTGCCGCGGATCAATCGCCATCGCCCCTTCGAGCGAGGCAAACAGAATTCGCCCCTCGGCCAGCGCCGCCCCGCTCTGGCCCTGCGACATCCCAAAGTTCAGGTTCTTCAGCCCGTCAGCGTGGGTCAGCCGCAGTTCGGCATCTCGCGCTCCGGCCAGCCACCGCGCCGACTCAATGCGAACAATCCCCCGCCGCGTACCGATCCACAACCTCCCATCGCCATCCCCGATCAGCGAGAAGATCCGGTCCTCCGGCAGACCCCGGCGGCTCCACTCCCCCTGTCCCGGATGCCACGCCAACAAACCCCGGTCCGTACCCACCCAGAGCACCCCGGTCGCCCCCTCCCAGTGCAAGGTCAAAATTTGCTCGTCCGCATGCCGTCCCGGCACCGGTAGCGCCTTCTCCTCCCGTCCCGAAAACGCCCATAACCGCTCCCGGTCCGAACCCCACAGCACCCCGCCCGGCCCCACGGCCAGCAACGCAACATTCCCCCTCGCACTCAACTGCCGCCCTCCCCCCGGCTCCCGCAGCGATCCCTGTTCGTAAAGCCCTGAACGGCGCGCCACCAGCACGCGCCGCCGCGGCCCGTCCACCCACCAACCCGTCCGCGCGCCCAACGTCCCGGCCGCCGCGTCTGGAATCGCCACCAGCCGGTCCCCCTCGAGCCGATAGCTGTCGGCTCCATCTCCCGCCAACAGCACCCCCGTCGCCGGGTCCTCTCCCATCTGCGTCACCGGACCCGCCGCCAGCACCGGACGTTCCGGCCCGCCTTGTCCCCAGCGGGTCAACCCTCGGTTCCGCGAATACATCCACACACTGCCCCGCGCATCCCGGTACAGCGCACTCACCGCATCCGCCGTCTCGTCGCCCTTCTCGAACTCCGGCGACACCGGCGAATCCCGCAACCGGAACAGATCTCCCGTCAGCGTGCCGATCCACAGCGCCCCTTCCCGGTCCTCGAGCAAGGCCGTCACGATCGCGTTCTCAAAGCTCGCCGGCAGCCGCACCAGCTCAATCTGCCCCCCGCGCAGTCTGCCCACGCTTCCCCGTCCGCCAATCCAAACCACCCCGCGACGATCCTCCACCAGTGCATCCGCCCCGCTCTCGCCCCGTAGCGCTCCCGGCAGCGCCCACTCCTGGCTCACTCCTCCGCGCCAGCTCCACAGCCCGTCCGCCGTCCGCACCCAGACTGTCCCTTTGCCGCCCACCTGCAACCGGCGCGGCGTCCCTACCCGAAACTGGCCCGCTCGCCGTCGCGCCCCTCCCGCCTCCCACTGATCTAACTCTCCCGACCCCCTCACCGTCCATAGCGTCCCGTCGGCCGCAAACGCCGCCGCCGCCGCACCCTCCGCCGGAATCCATCGCTGCCCCGCCGCCCCGTTCTCCACCTCCCCCACGCCCCTCGGCCCGCTCACCCGCAGCCGCCCCGGCAATGCCCGCAACGCCGCCCGCGCCGCCGGCGCCGGCTCTCCGGCCGCCGCCATCACGCTCTCCACCCCTACTCCCCCACCCGGAGCCACCCGCACCAACGTCCCCCGCCCCGTCATCGCCCACACCGCCCCCGCCCCGTCTACCGTCAAAGCCGCCACGCCCCGGTCCACCGCCCGCGCCGCCGGCCAACCCGCCGCCACCCCCGCCGTGCCGTTAAACCGGATCAGCCCATCGGCATGGCCAATCCACAGATACCCGTCCGGCGACTGCGCCAGACACGTTATCGTCTCCTCCGGTATCCCCTGCGCCCAGTTCCAGTGGTCCACCACGTACTGCCGTGCCGGCACTCCAGGGTCCAGCCCGAAAGCCAGACTCGCCCACAGCACCAGGAAGTAAAGCAACATTCTTCCGGATCGCTTCCCGGCTACACGGCCATGAATTCCCATCCACACGCATTGCGTATCGGCGGCGGCAAGGAAAGCAAGAGGGCGGAAGCAAAGCTTCTCCCCCTGACTACGATAAAATCAAGCGGCCATGATCCGCCGCGCCTTACTCTCCCTCGCCCTCGCCTACGCCCTCGCCGCTTCCGCCCAACAGCCGCCCCCCACCTACAAAAAATACTGCGCCGCCTGCCACGCCGACTCCGCCACCGGCACCGACCGCGGCCCCAATCTCATCGACACCCGCTCCCTCCGCTCCCGCTCCCTCACCCAAATTCGCGACCTCATCCGCAACGGCACCAAAGGCGGCATGCCCGCCTTCCCCCTCCCCGCCGCCGAACTCGACTCCCTCGCCGCCGCCGTCCACTCCTGGAACGCCTCCGCCTTCGACGCCCATCCCCCCGGCGACCCCGCCGCCGGCCGCCAACTCTTCGCCCAACAGTGCCAGCACTGCCACACCGTCGCCGGCCAGGGCGGCGCCAACGGCCCCGACCTCTCCGCCGCCGGACGCGAACTCACCGTCAAAGAACTCGACGAAACCCTCACCAACCCCTCCTCCCGCAAAGGCCAGCGCAACGGCGCCACCTGCCCCAGTTGGGCCTTCTGCCCCGACGACCCCTGGGCCGTCGTCACCGCCCGTCTCCGCGACGGCCGCTCCCTCCGCGGCTTCGCCCGCAGCCGCGGCCAGCACGACCTCCAACTCCAAACCCTCGACGGCAAAATCGTCTCCCTCACCGCCGCCGACTACTCCAAACTCGACTTCGAGAAAACCTCCCTCATGCCCGCCTTCTCTGGCAGCCCCGTCCAACGCCAGAATCTCATCGCCTACCTCAGCACCCTCGGCGGCATCGCCCCCGGCCCCGTCTCCGGCCCCGTTCCCCCCGCCACCCCCGCCGAAATCCAGCGCGTCCAGCAACCCGCCCCCGGCCAATGGCCCGGCTACCACGGCCTCCCCTCCGGCAACCGCCACAGCTCCCTCACCGAGATCCACCCCGGCAACGCCGCCAAACTCCAATCCGCCTGGACCTACTCGCTCCCCCACCTCGGCCTCCAAACCACCCCCCTCGTCGCTGACGGCATCATGTACGTCACCGCCCCCAACCAGGTCTGCGCCCTCGACGCCCGCACCGGCCGCGAAATCTGGTGCTACCTCCGCTCCCGCACCCAAGCCACCACCATCTCCGGCGACGCCGCCAAAGGCGCCCAACGCGGCGTCGCCCTCCTCGGCGACCGCGTCTTCTTCCTCACCGACGACGCCCACATGATCGCCCTCCACCGCCTCACCGGCGCTCTCCTCTGGCAGGTCTACATGCCTACCCCCGGCTCCCCCGGCGCCTACGGCGCCACGGCCGCTCCCCTCGTCGTCGGCGACCTCGTCATCGGCGGCGTCGGCGGCGGCGATGCCCCCCTGCTCGGCTTCATCGCCGCCTACCGCGCCACCACCGGCGAAGAGGTCTGGCGCTTCCGTACCATCCCCGCCCGCGGCGAAAAGGGCTCGGAAACCTGGGGCGGCAAAGCCATCAACTACGGTGGCGGCGCCACCTGGTTCACCGGCTCCTACGACCCCGAAACCGCCACCCTCTACTGGCCCACCGGCAACCCCTATCCCGACACCGACGGCACCGACCGTGCCGGCGACAACCTCTACACCGACTCCGTCGTCGCCCTCGACGCCAAAACCGGAAAACTCAAATGGCACTTCCAGTTCACCCCCCACGACCTCTGGGACTGGGACGCCACCGAACCCCTCCTCCTCGTCGATACCAAGTTCCAGGGCCGCGACCGCAAACTCCTCCTCCAGGCCAACCGCAACGGCTTCTTCTACGTCCTCGACCGCCTCACCGGCGAGTTCCTCCTCGGCAAACCCTTCGTCGAACGCCTCACCTGGGCCTCCGGCCTCGATCCCAAAGGACGCCCCATCCTCACCGCCAACAGCAAACCCACCCCCGGCGGCACCAAAACCTGCCCCGCCGTCCGCGGCGCCACCAACTGGTACTCCACCGCCTTTAACCCCGACACCCGCCTCTTCTACGTCATGGCCGTCGAAGACTGCAACCTCTACCGCCAGGCCGGCAGCTGGTTCGTCCCCTACAACGACCCCGCCAATCCCCCCGTCAAACTCCTCCGCGCTCTCGATATTGAAACCGGCAAAATCGTCTGGGAGGTCCCCCAAACCGGCGCCCCCGAAAGCAACTACTCGGGCGTCCTCTCCACCGCCGGCGGCCTGCTCTTCTACGGCGAATCCGGCGGCACCTTCGCCGCCGCCGACGCCAAAACCGGCAAAACCCTCTGGCACTTCAACACCGGCCAGGCCTGGAAGGCCTCCCCCATGACCTACACCGTCGACGGCAAACAGTACGTCGCCATCGCCGGCGGCGGCAACATCTTCGCCTTCACCCTCCGGCCCTGAACCCGGCCGCCCCGCTACCCCAGGGCGGCCGGATCAGAATCCCGCCGACTAACTAAACCGCCCGCCTCAACACCCGGTTCAGCCGTTGCACAAACGCGCCCGGATCTTCAAGCGCGATGCCCTCGACGAGCAGCGCCTGGTCGAGCAACAGAAACGCCGCGTCATCCACCAGCGAATCGTTGCTCGCCGCCAGCAGCTTCTTCACAATCTCGTGGTCCGGATTGATCTCAAGAATCGGCTTGCCCTCGGGCATCTCCTTCTGACCCATCGCCCGCAGCATCTGCCGCATCTGCAGTGACGGCTCCTCCTCATCGGAAACAATGCACGACGGGCTATCGGCCAACCGCGCCGACTGCCGCACGTCTTTCACCTTCTCCCCGAGAACCCTCTTCAGCTTCTCGAGCAGCGGCGTCAACGCCTCGCGCTTCTCCTCGGCCGTCTCGTCCTTCAGATCATCGCCCGACGACGCCTTATTCACCGACTTCAGCTCGACGTCCTGATACTTCTCAATCCGCGAGAAGATAAACTCGTCGATCTCATCCGCCAGGATGACCACTTCAATGTCTTTCTTCTTGTAGATCTCGAGTAGCGGGGAATTCCGCAGCTGCGTCGCGTTCTGCCCCGTGATGAAGTAAATCCCCTTCTGGCCCTCCTGCATCCGGCCCTTCACTTCGGCCAGACTCGTCCAGCCCTCGCTCTTGGTCGTCTTCACCCGGATCAGCTCAAGCAGCGTCTCTTCGTTGGCGTGATCGCTGTACAACCCTTCCTTGAGCGGGCGGTTGAACTCTTCAATGAAGTTCGTGTACTGTTCGGGATTGTCCGTCGCCAGCGACTTCAGCTCGGACAGAATCTTCTTCACGCTCGCCGTCCGGATCGCCGTCAGCACCCGGTTCTGCTGCAGAATCTCGCGGCTCACGTTGAGCGGCAAATCCTCGCTGTCGATAATCCCCCGCACAAAGCGCAGATAGGTCGGCAGCAGCTCTTTCGAATCGTCCATGATGAAGACGCGCCGCACATACAGCTTCACGCCCGGCCGGTAGTCGGCCTGGTAGAGGTCAAACGGCGCCTTCGACGGAATGTAGAACAGCGTCGTGTACTCCATCGTCCCTTCCGCCTTGGTATGGAACCAGCACAGCGGATCCGCCCAATCGCCCGAAACGGACTTGTACAGCTCTTTGTAGTCTTCGTCTTTCAGCTCGTTCTTTGGCCGCTTCCACAACGCGCTCGCCGCGTTTACCTGCTTGGTCGTCCGCTTCTTGACCGACTTCTTTTCCGCCTCGTCCCACTCATTCTCGTCCGCCGTCAGGAAGATCGGAAAAGCGATGTGGTTCGAATACTTCTTGACGATCTCCCGCAGCTTCCAGCTATTGGCGTACTCCTTGCCCTCGGTGTGGAAGTGCAGAATCACGGTCGTGCCGCTCTTGTCCCGCTCGGCCGGCTCGAGCTCGTAGCCCGACTTGCCATCGCTCGTCCAGCGCCAAGCCTTCTCCTCACCGGCCTTCCGCGAGATGACTTCCACCTTGTCCGCCACAATAAACGCGCTGTAAAAACCCACGCCGAACTGCCCAATCAGGTTCGAATCTTTCTTGGCGTCGCCCGACAGGTTCGCCAGAAAGTTCTTCGTTCCCGACCGCGCAATCGTACCCAGATGCGAGACCAGGTCCTCATCGTTCATCCCAATGCCCGTATCGGCAATCTGCAGCGTCCCCGCCGCTTCGTCTAGTTCGAGATCGATCCGCGGATCAAACGGCATCGACTTATACGGCTCCTCGGTCAGTGACAAATACTTCAGCTTGTCCAAAGCATCCGAGGCGTTCGAGACTAATTCTCTGAGAAAAATCTCCTGATGCGAGTACAAAGAATGTATGATCAGCTGCAAAAGCTGGCTGACTTCAGTTTGAAATTCACGTTGTGCCATGGTTGTTTAATCCAGTAAGAGAGAGTGCCTACGCTGTGGGCTGCCTGTACGGAACCAGCATGCAGGTAACCATCCGGGACCGGCGCCCGGCAATGGACGTTCAGCGCTACCCTCTATCCTAACCAATTCAGGCATAATGCAGGCATGGTCCCAGTCCCCCCCGCCATCGCCTCCCTCACCCGCCCCGCCGAAAACCTGTTCACCTACTACTTTCTCCGCGCCCTCGCCACGCTCCCCGCCCTCCCCATCACCCTCCCCCTCCTCTACTTCCGCTACCACACCATGCGCTACGAGTTCAGCCCGGAAGGGATCCGCATGAGTTGGGGCGTCCTGTTCCGCCACGAAATCGTCCTGAACTACGCCCGCATCCAGGACATCCACCTGCGCTCAAACGCCATCGAACGCTGGCTCGGCCTCGCCCGCATCGAGATCCAAACCGCCAGCGGCTCAAGCAGCGCCGAAATGGTCCTCGAAGGCATCCCCGACCCCGCCGCCATGCGCGACTTCCTCTACGACCGCATGCGCGGCGCTTCCACCCCCACCGCCGACCCCAACGCCAGCCTCGCCGCCATCCTCCACGAAATCGCCGCCGAAATGCGCGCCCTCCGCCTCGCCCTCAACCCGGAAGCCCCCCCGCTCCATCCCCATGGTTAATGCCATCGAACAACTCCTTCTCGGCTGGCTCCGCGTCCCCCCGGAACCGGCCCCGCCCGAAGGCGCCCCCGGCTCCCTGCTCCTGTTTCGCGCCGGCCGCAACTACTGGCGCTGGCGTCTGCTCTGCTGGGCCGGCGCCCAGGCCGCCCTCCTGCTCCTCGTCCTCCTGCCCCTGCTACTCAGCCGGCCGCAGCCCCTCCCGGCTGGCCTCACCACCCTGCTGCTCCTCCTCTACCCCCTCCAGGCCCTCTTCACCTTCTTCGCCCAACGGCTCGACTACCGTCTCCGCTGGTACATCGTCACCGACCGCAGCCTCCGCATCCGCGCCGGCCTCTGGTCCGTCTCGGAAACCACCATGACTTTCGCCAACATCCAGGACCTCCGCATCACCGCCGACCCCCTCCAGGGCGCCCTCGGACTCGCCGACCTCGAAGTCAGCAGCGCCGGCGGCTCCGTCTCCAAAGAACCCGGCGCCAGCCCCACCCACCTCGCCCGCTTCGCCGGCATCGACAACGCCGAAGCCCTCCGCGACCTCCTCCTCGCACGCCTCAAACGCTACCGCGACTCCGGCCTCGGCGACCGCCCCGAAGCCGCCCCTCTCACCGCCGAGGCCGCCGCCCGCGAACTGCTCGCCGAAACCCGCGCCCTCCGCGCCGCCCTCTACCCGAAAACCTCCTCGTAAAGCCCCACAATCTCCTCCCGCGTCGGCACCCGCGGATTATTCCCCGGCGACCCCGACTCCAAAGCATCCGCCGCCATCTGCCCCATCACCGCCCGAAACGCCCCCGCCTCCACCCCGTATTCCCTCAGCGTCGGCACCCGCAAATCCCGGTTGAACGCCTCAAGCGCCCCCACCACATCCTCGCCCAACCCCGTATGCGCCGCAAACGCCCGATACCGCTCCGGCGCCCCCGGCAAACTGAACCGCGTCACCGCCGGCAGCAGCATCGCGTTCGACAGCCCGTGCGGAATATGAAAGTACGCCCCCAACGGCCGCGACATCCCGTGCACCAGCGCCACGCTCGCGTTCGAAAACGCCATGCCCCCCAGCATCGCCCCTGTCATCATCGCCTCCTTCGCCGCCCGGTCCCCCGCGTCCGCCCACGCCCGCCGCAGGTGCGGCACAATCAACGCCCCCGCCTGCAGCGCAATGGCGTCGGAAAACGCGCTCGCCTTCCGCGACACATACGCCTCCAGCGCGTGCGTCAGCGAATCAATCCCCACCGCCGCCGTCAACCCCTGCGGCATCGACAACGACAGCTCGTAATCCACCAGCGCCACCGCCGGCAGCAGATGACCATCGAGAATCATCATCTTCACGTTCCGCGCCCGGTCCGTGATAATCGTAATCCGCGTCGCCTCGCTCCCCGTCCCCGCCGTCGAAGGGATCGCAATCAGCGGCAGCCCCGGCGCCGGAATCTTGTGGTACCCCATGTACTGCGCAAGCGGCCCCGCGTTCGTCGCCAGAATCGCCATCGCCTTGGCCGCGTCAATCGCCGACCCCCCGCCCAGCGCCACCAACCCATCGCCCCCGTGCGCCCGCAGCGCCGCCAACCCCTGCTCGACGACCTCCAGATCCGGGTCCGGCGTCACCCCCGCAAACACCGCCACCGGCAACTCCTCCCGCAGCGCCCGCGCCGCCGCGCTCTCCCGCAGGTAAGGGTCCACCACCAGCAGCGGCCGCCGGATCCCCAGCCGCCTACACTCCGCCGCTGCCCCAAGCGACGCCCCCGCGCCAATCTGTATCGTCGGTGGTAACTGCAGCTTTACGACCATCGCGTCAACGTCACCTTCGTCCGCGTGTAGAACTGAATCCCCTCGTTCCCCTGCACATGCAGGTCCCCAAAGAAACTCTCGTTCCACCCCGCGAACGGAAACAGCGCCATCGGCGCCGGCACCCCAATGTTCACCCCAATCATCCCGCAGTTCACGTTCCGCGCAAACTTCCGCGCCGCCCCGCCCGACCGCGTATAAATCACCGCCCCGTTCCCGTACGGCGACTCGTTCGCCCGCGCAATCGCCCCGTCCAGATCCTCCTCCCGCAGCAGTGTCAACACCGGTCCAAACACCTCATCCCGCAACAAACCCGACTCCGCCCCCACCCCCGAAACAATGCTCGGCCCCACAAAATAACCCCCGGCCGGCCGTGCGTGCCGCCGCCCATCCACCAGCATCTCCACCCCCTGCGCCTCCCCCATCGCCAAATACCGCCGCACCCGCTCCTCCGCCGCCCCGTCAATCACCGGCCCCATCCCCACCGCCGCCCCCTCATCCGTCGCCCCCACCGCCATCGTCTCGGCCAATCCCCGCAGCCGCTCCGTAATCGGCTCCGCCGCCCGCCCCGCCACCACCGCCACGCTCCCCGCCATGCACCGCTGCCCCGCGCACCCGAACGACGACGACAAAATCGCCTCCGCCGCCAGATCCATATCCGCGTCCGGCATCACAATCATGAAGTTCTTCGCCCCGCCCGCCGCCTGCACCCGCTTCCCGTTCGCCGTCCCCCGCCGGTACACCTCCCGCGCCACCGGCGTCGATCCCACAAAGCTCACCGCCGCAATCCCCGGATGGTCCAAAATCGCGTGCACCGTCTCCACCCCGCCGTGCACCAGGTTCAACACCCCCGGCGGCAACCCCGCCTCCACCAGCAGCTCCACCAGCCGCGCCGCCGTCAACGGCACCTTCGGCGACGGCTTAAACACAAACGTGTTCCCGCACGCCAGCGCCAGCGGAATCATCCACAGCGGAATCATCGCCGGAAAATTATACGGCGTAATCCCCGCGCAAACCCCCACCGGAAACCGCTCCGCCTCCCCGTCAATGTTCCGCGCCACCTGCCCCAGCTTCTGCCCCATCAGCAGCGACGGAATCCCGCACGCAAGGTCCACCACATCCAGCCCCCGCCGCAAATCCCCCTGCGCCTCGACGAGCGTCTTGCCGTGCTCCCGGCAAATCAGCAGCGCAATCTCGGCGAACTTCTCCTCGAGCAGCGCCTTGTAGCGGAACAGAATCCGCGCCCGGTCCCCCGGCGGCGTCTCCGCCCACCCCGCCAGCGCTCCCCGCGCCGCCCGCACCGCCGCGTCCACATCCGCCGCGCTCCCCACCGGGCACCGCGCAATCTCCACCCCCCGCGAAGGGTTCATCACCGCCGTCCATTCCGCCGCCGCGCTCGGCGTCCATCGATTCGCAATCAGATTCTCAAGCATCCGTCTGCCAGCGTAACGCAACCCGCTCGGGCGAAACTAGAAAGCAATGCGCAGCGTACAGATCTTCGGCGTCAAAAACTCCCAACCCACCCGGGCCGCCGAACGCTTCTTCAAGGAGCGGAGCATCGCCATCCACTTCGTCGACCTCAAACTCAAACCCATGGCCCCCGGGGAGATCAAACGTTTCATCGACCGCTTCACCCTTCCGAATCTCCTTGATCGCGAAGGCAAAGCCTTTGAAAAGGCCGGCCTCAAATACCTCAAGCAGTCCGACGCCGAACTGCTCCTCAAAATCGAACGGGAGCCGCTCCTGCTCCGGCTCCCGTTCGTTCGCTTTGACAAAAAGATCAGCATCGGCCCCGACGAAGCCGCCTGGAAATCGATGCTCGACTAACCCAGGCTCGACTAGGGCACGCAAGCCTGCGTCAACGTATTCGCCCGCGTCCCATCATTGCCAACGCCCCGCAGCAGTTCGTCGAACGTCTGTAGCGGCGCCGCCGCCCCCGCCCGCCCCACCGCCGGAATCAGCGCCCAACGGTCCAACGCGCTTGAAGCAAACCTGCCGTCCGTCGTGTCCTTGACGAGCGTCCCCGCCGCCGACTCCTCATGGCCCACCGGCACGCACAGCGACGGATGGTCAAACGGCGCCCGTTGGAAGCGCACCCGGTCATCCGTCAGCGCCTTCAAAAACGCCACCACCGCCGTCCGCTCCTGCGGGCTCAGCCGGATCCGCCCCATCCCCGGTCCCAGGTTCCCATCGGCCGGGAAATCCCCGTTCCGCCCGTAAAACTCCAACACCTGCTCAAGCGTCGCCTGGCTCCCGTCGTGGAAAAAAGGCCCCGTGAACTCCACGTTCCGCAGCCCCGGCGTCTTGAACATGCCGTTCGCGCTTGCCGCGCCGCGGGTAATCTGACTCGCCAACGCCGTCGGCAAATTCCCCAACCCCCGATCGTCCGCGATCGGCGTCACCCCAATTCGAAAAAATCCACCCCGGCGAACGTTCTCCGTCCAGGAGGCCGCCGTGAACTCCGCCCCCGCGTGGCATCCGGCGCAGGACCCGGAATTCGGCGCGCCAAACGTCTGCAGCCCCTGCCGCTCCAACGGCGATAACGCTCCCGCAACTCCTTCAAGCGAGCGATCGAGCGGCGAGTCATTCGACACCAACGTGGACAAATACGCCTGAATCGCCAACCCCCAGTACAAAGAGAAGTTCGCCTCCATCTGGTTCTGCGTGGCGCTCACCGGCGCCTGCCAGTAGGCCGGATCAATCGCCGCCTCAACCAGCGCCCGGTAGCTAAGAGCCGCCACCAGGCCGTTGCCGGAAGCGTTCGCTAAAGGCCCCAGCACACTATCGGTCACCGCCACCCGCTGCCGCCCCAGCGGCCGCAACGCCAGCAGTTTCCGCCCCACCAGCCCGAAGCTCCTACCCTCGTACGACATCTCGATCGGGTTCAACACCGGACCCACCGCCAGCGATGCCAGACTCGAGTTCTGCAGCCGCACCACCTCGCGCACCAGCCGGCCACCACGCCACGCCTGCACCGCCGCGGCCGCATCCGCCTCTCCCAACTCCGACACCCCATTGAACACCGGGCTCGCCCGCCCGTCCCAGAGCTGCCGCACGTTGAACACCGCGTTAATCACGCTCGGCGTGTTTCGCGACGACACCTGCCGCGTCAGCAGCCCGTTCTTGTTGAACCGGCTCGCCACTAAGTCCGCCCCATTCTCATCAGCCGCCCCCGGCGTTACATTCAAGAACCGCCGCGCAATCACCCCCGCGCTTCCCGCCACCATCGGCGGGCCACTCACCACCCCCGCCCGGTGAAACGGGAACTCTCCCGCCGTCAGCGTCCGGTTCGGTGAGGTCAACGCCGTCGTCGCGCTGTGCGGCGGAGCCAACTGGTTCTGCCTCCGGTGGTCCGCCCCGGCGTGGAAGTGGCACGACGCACAAGCCGTCTTCCCGTCGCTGCCCGCCTGCACATCCCAGAAGAACACCTTGCCCAGGGCGATCAACGCCTGCTGATTCCGGACATACTGGCCCACGCCCGGCACCGCGGGAACCGGTACCTGCTTCAGCGACCGAAGACCCGGAAGCGGCAGTGGTGCCGTTGGCGGCGGGGGAGGAGCCGGAGGCGGCGGGGGAGGCGCACCCGGCGGTTGCGCGCTCGCCATCGCCGTAAGTAGAAGAAAGAATGAGGGCGTTCGGCCCGCCCAGGCCGGGCGCCTACTTGGCTTCTTGTCAAAAAACATATTCCCGCAGTGTGACCTTCGGTCCGGTATGGAGCAATGGGTACTTGGTACGGCTAAGGTTCTAAAACCCGTCCTCCGGAAAACCTTAGCCGTATCCTCCGTGGCCCGCCCGCCTCCACTATGGCGCGCAACCCTGCGTCAGCGTATTCGCCCGCGTACCGTCATTCCCAATCCCCCGCAGCAGCTCGTCGAAGGTCTGCAGCGGCACGCTCGCCCCCTCGCTCCCCACCGCCGGAATCAACGCCCACCGGTCCACCGCGCTCGACGCAAACCGCCCGTCCGTCGTATCCGCCGCCAGCACCCCCTCCGCCGGCTCCTCATGCCCCGTCGCAATGCATAGCGACGGATGGTCAAACGGCGCCCGTTGATACTTCACCCGGTCATCCGTCAGCGCCTTCAAAAACGCCACCATCGCCGTCTGCTCCTGCGGGTTCAGCCGAATCCGTCCAATCCCCGGCCCCAGGTTCCCGTCCGCCCGGAAGTCCCCGTTCCGCGCATAAAACGCCGTCACCTGCTCGAGCGTCGCCTGGCTCCCATCGTGGAAGTACGGCCCCGTGAACTCCACGTTCCGCAGCCCCGGCGTCTTGAACGCCCCGCTCGTCTGCGTCGTCGCAAACGGTGCCGCCAACCCGCCCAACCCCGCATCATCCGCCACCGGCGTCACCCCAATCCGGAAGAACCCCGCCGCCTGCGCACTCGCCGGATGCACCTCCCGCGCCGGCGCCGCGCTGTACGACGCCGCCGTAAACTCCGCCCCCTGATGGCAAACCGCGCACTGCGCCCCACCCCCGGCAAACTCCTGCATCCCCTGCTGCTCCAGCGTGGTTAACGCCGTCCGGTTCCCTTCAAGAAACTGGTCCACCCGCGACTCGTTCGCCACCAGCGTCGACTCGTAAGCCTGAATCGCCAGCCCCCAGAACAAGCTGAAATTCCTCTCCATCTGCTCGCCCCCCGGCGCCGCCCAGTAAGCCGGCGCAAACGCCGTCTCAATCAACTGCCGGTAAGAGTACTCCGCCGCCAGCCCCACTCCCGAGCGGTCCGCGTAAGCCCCCAGCACGCTATCGGTCGCCGACACCATCTGCCGCTCCAACGGCCGCAGCGTCAGCAGCTTCCGCCCCACATCGGCAAAGCTCCGCCCCGCGTACGACATCTCAATCTCGTTCAACACCGGCCCCACCGCCTGCGACGCCAGACTCGAGTTCGCCAGACGTACCCGCTCCTCCACCAGATGCCCGTCCCGCCAAGCCACCACCCGCGCCCCCGCATCCGCCTCGCCCGCCGGCGAAACCCCGTTGAAAATGTCGCTCGCCCGCCCGTCCCAAAAGTTCCGCACGTTGAACACCGCGTCAATCACGCTCGGCGTGTTCCGCGACGTCACCTGCCGCGTCTGCCGCCCGTTCGCGCTGAAGCGGCTCGAAAACAGGTCCGCCCCGTCCTCCTCCGCCGCCCCCGCCGCCACGCCAAAGAAGTTCCGCGAAAACGTCCCCGCCGAACCCGTCACCACCCGCGCCGCCCCCTGGTTCCCCGGTCCGTGGAACGGATAATCCGCCGCCGTCAACGTCCGGTTCACCGTCACCGTCCCGCTCCCGCTCGCCGGCGGCGCCAGCTGATTCTGCACGCGGTGGTCCCCCCCGGCATGAAAGTGGCACGACGCGCACGCCGTCTTCCCGTCGCTGCCCGCCTGCATATCCCAGAACAGCGCCTTACCCAGCACCACCAGCGCCTTCTCATCCTGCACATACTGCGCCAGTCCCGGCACCGCCGGTACGGCCACCGTTTTCAAGGACCGCAGCGGCGCCCCGCCACCCGGACGCCCGCCGCCCGGTTGCGCGCAAGCCGTCCCCGCCAAAGTCACCAGCACAGAGAGAAAAGTTGTCGTTTTCATCAGTCGCTCCTGTTACCAGCAGACGCCGAAAAGCCCCCCAAGTCACGTTAAGCGATGTTATGGCGCACCTCCCCCGCCTTAACATCGCTTAACTGGGCTTACTCCCCCAAAAAGCGGTCTAATATGGGGTGCGGAGGAAACATATGCGGCAAACCGGGCAACAATGGGCGTGGCTCGCCGTCATCACCACCCTCTGCGCCGTCCTCGCCTTCCTCCAGTACCGCTGGACCGGCGAACTCAGCCAGGCCGAACAGGCCCGCCTCGCCACCGGCCTCGACGAACAACTCCACCGCATGGCCCGCGCCTTCGATCAGCAGGTCTTTGAAACCGTCGAAACCCTCCTCCCCGCCGAATCCGACCTCGCCGCCTCCGGCCTCCCCGCCGCTCAGGCCGCCGCCTTCCAACGCTGGCAGCGCCGCTCCCCCGGCCCTTCTCTGTTTGCCCGCATCGCCATCGCCACCCCCGAAAACGACTCGCTCTCCCTCGCCCTCCTCGATCCCCCATCCGGCGCCACCTCCCCCCTCCCCTGGCCCCCCGCCTGGCTGTCCCTGCGCGAAGCCCTCGAACTCCGGTGCCAGGACCGCCGCAGCCCCCCGCGCCTCGCCCCCGAATCCCTCCTCCTCGAATTCCCCGTCTTCGACCCGGGCACCCGCCACGAACTCGCCTGGATGATCTTCGAATTCGACCCCGCCCAGCTCTGGCAAAATCTCCTCCCCTCCCTCGTCCGCACCCATCTCAATCCCGGTGACCAACCCGATTTCGACGTCGAAGTCACCGCCGGCCGCCAACAAACGCTCCTCTTCTCCACCCTCCCCAACCATACCCCCCTCGCCTATCCCGACGCCCGCGCCCCCCTGCTCACTGGCCTCCGCGACGGCCTCCGCCGCCCCCCCCCCGGCCCGCCCCGCAAAAACGGCCCCCCCGGCACCCGCTGGACCCTCACCGCCAAACACCGCCACGGCTCCCTCGCCGCCGCCGTCGCCGCCAACCGCTGGCGCAACCTCGCCGTCGCCGGCGGCCTCCTCCTCCTCATCGCCGCCGCCGGCGCCGCCCTCGTCCACCACACCAGCAAAGCCCTCCGCCTCGCCCAAATGGAGTTCGCCTTCGTCGCCGGCGTCACCCACGAACTCCGCACCCCCCTCACCGTCATCCGCGGCGCCGCCCACAATCTCCTCTCCGGCGTCGTCCGCACCCCCGACCAGCAAGCCCGCTACCTCCGCCTCATCGTCCAGCACACCGAAAGCCTCACCGAAATGGTCGAACAGATCCTCGGCTTCGCCGGCGCCCGCGGCGGCCAGGCCAAAAACTCCAACCAACCCGTCTCCCTCCTCGACGCCCTCAACGAAGGCCTCGAAGCCGCCGCCGGCGACATCGAAGCCGCCCGCTGCGAAGTCGACCTCCAGGCCCCCCCCGACGTCCCCCCCGTCCTCGGCGACCCCGTCGCCCTCCGCCGCGCCTTCCAAAACCTCCTCAGCAACGCCGCCCGCCACGGCGGTGAAGGCGGCGCCATCTCCATCCTCGTCGAAATCGACCCCACCCCGCCCCGCCCCCACCTCCTCGTCCACGTCCGCGACCGCGGCCCCGGCATCCCCCCCGCCGACCTCGAACATCTCTTTGAACCCTTCTACCGCGGCGAACGCGCCAAAGCCGACCACCTCCGCGGCACCGGCCTCGGCCTCAGCCTCGTCGCCGAAATCGCCCACGCCCACGGCGGCGCCATCACCGCCCAAAATCTCCCCACCGGCGGCGCCGGCTTCACCCTCCGCCTCCCCGCCGCCCTCCCGGAACAATATGACGAATTCGCAAATCCTGCTCGTTGAAGACGAACCCGATATCGCCCTCATCATCGCCGACCTCCTCTCCGCCCAGGGCCACCACGTCGCCCACGCCGCCACCGGCCCCGACGGCCTCCACGCCGCCACCAACCACCGCTACGACCTCCTTATCCTCGACGTCATGCTCCCCGGCCTCGACGGCTTCGCCCTCTGCCAAAAAATGCGCCAGCAAGGCTTCGACGGCGGCATCCTCATGCTCACCGCCCGCGGCCAGGTCGCCGACCGCGTGCAGGGCCTCCACCTCGGCGCCGACGACTACCTCGCCAAACCCTTCGACCCCCACGAACTCACCGCCCGCGTCACCGCCCTCCTCCGCCGCATGGGCAAAGAAGCCCTCACCCCCGTCACCCGCTTCCAGTTCGGCCCCGTCTCCGTCGATTTCTCCGTCCCCGCCGTCCACCGCCACGGCGCCCCCGTCAACCTCGCCGCCAAAGAGATGCAGCTCCTCCGCTGCCTCATCGATCACCGCGGCCAGGTCCTCACCCGCGAATGGCTCCTCACCCAGGTCTGGCGCCACCAGCCCTTCATCACCCCCCGCACCGTCGACGTCCACATCGCTTGGCTCCGCCAGAAACTCGAAGAAGAGCCCCAAACCCCCAAACACATCCTCACCGTCCGCGGCGAAGGCTACCGCTTCACCGGTTAGCCCCAACGCGATAAGCTCGTAATCGTGAAGCACCCGGAAACCATCCACGTCCCCGCCCTGCCCCCCGGCAACCACACCTACCACCAGGCCACCCGCCTCGGCGACCTCCTGTTCGTCTCCGGCCAGCTCGGCATCGATCCCGCCTCCGGCGAACTCGTCCCCGGCGGCCAGGTCGCCGAATACCGCCAGGCCCTCGCCAACATCAAAACCATTCTCGAAGCCGCCGGCAGCAGCCTCGCCCAGGTCGCCAAAACCACGGTGTATATGACCAACGTCGACGAACTCGCCGAACTCAACGCCCTCTACGCCGAATACTTCCCCCACGCCCCCGCCAAAACCGGCGTCGAAGTCCGCCGCCTCTCCTCCCGCGCCCACATCGAAATCGAAGTCATCGCCTCCGCCGTCTAATGCCCTTCCACCCCGCCACCGACCTGGTGATTCTCGCTACCGTCGACGCCGCCGTCGCCCAGTCCCACGCCCAGGCCGGCAAATGGATCGCCTGCCGCCCCGGCTGCAGCGAATGCTGCTCGGTCCTGTTCCCCATCACGCTCCAGGACGCCGCCCGCCTCCACCGCGGCCGCCTCGCCGCCCCGCCCGCCGTCCGCGCCGATATCGAGGAGCGCGCCCGCCAGCTCTGGCAGCGCATCGAACCCGACTTCCCCGGCGCCGCCGCCTCCGGCCTCTTCCGCGCCAACGACGAATGGCAGGAGTGGTTCCTCACCCGCCACAAAGGCCACCCCTGCCCCGTCGTCGACCCCGCCACCGGCGCCTGCCGCCTCTACGAACACCGTCCCGTCGCCTGCCGCCTCTACGGTCATCTCATCCAAATCGGCGACGAACCCCAAACCATCTGCCACTACTGCTTCCGCGGCGCCACCCCGGCCCAAATCGACGCCGCCCGCGTCCACGTCCCCCTCGCGGCCGTCAACCAGGCCCCCCTCGACCCCGGCGAAACCCTCATCACCCGCGTCCTCGCTACTGCGGAATGGCCGCCATCCAATACCCCGGACGCGTCCGCACCTTAAGCCCCGTCCGCAGCACATCCACCGTAATCGGGTGAAATCCACCCTCTTCCGTATTGTTCGGCGAGTAGCTGATCAGATACTGGCTGTGCAGCTCCTGCCCGATATCGGCAATCACCCGCTCCAGGTCCTTGTAGGTCAGGAAGGAACGCTCCGTCCCACCGGTGAACTTCGTGAACACCTCCAGCTGGTTGTCCACGAAAATGCTCTTCACCTGCCGCAGAATCTCCACCGCCAGCGGCACCACGTTGCCGTTATAGATCCCCGTCTGCTGGCTGATCGTCTCCGGCGTCGCCAGCGCCCCGGCCGGCAGGTGCCGCGCCCCCACCGGCAGCGGATCCGGCCGCGGCGGCTGCGCCTTGGTCAGCAGCGAAGTCACCAGGCGATTGATGTTCACCGAGTAAACGGCAATGTTGCCAAACTGCAGATCGAGCAGCGCCTGCCGCGTCTTGGCCTCGCTGCCCTTGTCCCGCGTCTCGGCAATCAGCAGAACCACCTTCCGGTGATCCGCCGGCCGGTTCCGCAGCATCCGCGCCGCCATCACCACCGCATCGTTCATCGCCGAAGTCGTCGACCCGGCGTTGATCTTCGCCAGGGCTTTCTTGAACAGCGCCCCGTCGTTCGTAAAATCCTGCATCGTGCGAACCCGGTGGTCGAAAGCGAGGATAGCCGCCTGCCCCTTCTCGCCCAGCACCAGGTTCTCGAGCAGCGGGCCAATCTGCTTGATCTTATCGAGCACCGGCTCCACGGTGTTGTTCGCCTGAATGCAGACGACGATTTCCAGCGGCTGAAACGCCAGGTCCACCCGCAGCTTCTGCTCCTTGCCCCGGTCCACCAGCCGGAACTCGTGCGGCTGAATGTCGCTCACGTACCGCCCGTCCTCGTCGGTCACCGTGGTCGGCGCCACCACGAAGCGCACGAACGTGCGGATGGTGGCCAACCCCTCCTGCTCTTCCGGGGTGAGGGCCGGCGCCGGGGGCTTCTCCTGCCCAAGCAAAGGCGCGCCCAAGGCGAGCGAAGTGAAGGTGCGGCGGGTCAGGCTCATATCTACTCTGATGTTACCGCTTTGCTTTAGGTTTCACCCGGCGCCACACCCCGGACTTTCCCCCGGTCTTCTCGACGAGGTAAACGTCCTGAATCTCGATCCCCTTATCGAGCGCCTTTGTCATGTCATAGACGGTCAGGGCCGCCACGCTCGCCGCGGTGAGCGCCTCCATCTCGACGCCCGTCTGCCCGGCGGTTACGGTCAGCGTCGCAATCTCGATCCCGGTCGCCCGCGGCGTCAGTTCCACCTCGACGTGCGTCAAAGCCAGCGGATGGCACATCGGGATCAGCTCCCCGGTCTTTTTGGCCGCCAGAATCCCCGCCACCCGCGCCACCTCGAGCGGATCGCCCTTCGGGTTGTTCTGCAACTCGGCCAGCACGGCCCGGCTCATCTTCACAAACGCGTGCGCCCGCGCCGACCGCTGCGTCACCGCCTTCCCCGTCACATCCACCATCCGCGCCTGCCCGGCCGCGTCATAATGCGAAAGCTTACTCATAATATTGGCAAAACCTCAATCTCCTCCCCCGGCAAATACACATCCCGCTCCGGATCCGTCACCACAAACACATCCGCCCGCGCCAGCGCCGGCACGTCCCCCGACCCCGAATACCGCACCGGAAACACCCCCGTCCCCCGCATCTCCGCCGGCAAAAACCGCGTCAACCCCGGCTTCAGCCGCAGCTCCCCCTGCAGCGTCCCCATCCATCGCACCCCCTCCCCCGTCGTCTCGCCCCCCAATCGCGCCACCGCCACCCGCGCCACCGCCGCAAACGTCACCATCGTCGACGCCGGATTCCCCGGCAACCCAAAGAAATACCGCCCCCGCGCCCGCCCGAACACCAGCGGCTGCCCCGGCTGCATCCGCACCCGCGTAAAGAAAAACTCCGCCCCGTACTCCGCCAGCACCGTCTCCACCAAGTCGTATTTCCCCGCCGACACCCCGCCCGAAAGCAGCAGCAGGTCATGCTCCAATCCCTCGGCGATCAACCGCCGCGTATCCGCCAAATTGTCCTTCGCCACCGGTAGCACCGTCGGAATCCCGCCCGCCTGCAGCACCTGCGCCGCCACCGAATACGAGTTCGAGTTCCGCACCTGCTCCGCCGCCGGCACCGCCTCTACCCCCACCACCTCATCCCCCGTCGCCAGAATCGCCACCCGCGGCCGCCGGTAAACAAGCACCTCCGCCTGCCCCACCGTCGCCAGCATCGCAATGTGGTTGCTCCGCAGCCGTACCCCGGCCTCCACCACCACCTGCCCCGCCTGCGCATCACATCCCGCCGGCGTCCAGTGGTCCCCGCTCATCTGCCGCCGCTCCGTTGTCATCACCCCATCGGCCAGCGTCGCGTGCTCCACCATCACCACGCAGTCCGCCCCCGCCGGCATCGGCGCGCCCGTCATGATCTCCACGCACTCGCCCGGCCCCAACTCCCCCGCAAAACTCCCCCCCGCCCGCACCTCCCCCACCACCCGGAACGATCCCGGCAGCTCCGCCGCCCGCACCGCATACCCATCCCGGATGCTCCGCGCCACCGGCGGATACGCCCGGTCCGCGCTCACCGGCGCCGCCAGCACCCGCCCCGCCGCCTCCAGCAGCGGAACCCGCTCGGCCTCCCCCATCGCCTGCACGCGAGACCGCACCGCCTCCACCGCGTCTGAATAAATCAATGCTTCCACTCTTTGAGTCTAATGGAGAAGTGCACCAGCTCCCGCTCCACCACCAGCTCGCCGGCATCCGCGAAAAACAGTGGAGCCCCCGCGAGCTCTGGCAGGCCCATCGCCAGGAACCCGACCTCTGCAACGCCTTCGTCTCCCGCTTCGACGACTTCGTCGAACCCCCGCCCGGCCCCCTCCACGGTGCGATGCTCACCGTCAAAGACTCCCTCCACCTCGCCGGCCTCCCCACCTCCTGCGGCTCCCGCTACCCCCTCGCCCCCCGCCCCGCCCGCGACGCCGCCGCCGTCGCCAAACTCAAAGCCGCCGGCGCCACCATCCTCGGCAAAACCAACTGCCCCGAATTCCTCGCCAACTACGAAACCGATAACGCCCTCACCGGCTTCACCGCCAACCCCTGGGACCGCTCCCGCTCCGCCGGCGGCTCCTCGGGCGGCGAAGCCGCCGCCATCGCCTCCGGACTCAGCGCCGGCGGACTCGGCAGCGACGGCGGCGGCTCCATCCGCCTCCCCGCCCACTTCTGCGGCATCGCCGGCCTCAAACCCACCCCCGGCCGCGTCTCCGCCGTCGGCCACGTCCCGGAAATCGCCCACCCCGGCGGCCTCCTCGGCGTCGTCGGCCCCATGGCCCGCTGCGTCGCCGACCTCCGCCTCCTGTTCGACGTCCTCGCCGGCTACGACCCCGCCGACCCCTTCTCCGTCCCCTTCACCCCCCGGCCCTTCAGCCTCCGCGGCCTCCGCATCGGCGTCGTCGAGTCCTTCCCCATGTCCCCGGAAACCGCCGCGGCCCTCCGCCTCGCTGCCGATCTCCTCGGCGGAACTGAAATATTTAGTTTCAGTGGCTTCGTTTCGTCAAGTGCCTGCTGGCACTTCTTTTTCAATGTCTTAACCGACCCCTTCAAACGCGAAATCATCGCCACCAACCCCGACCTCGCCCACTGGACCGGCCGCGAACTCCTCATCGAGCCCCCCGCCCAACCCTCCGGCGTCGAAGTCGTCAAACAGCTCGCCCTCCGCGACAAACTCCGCGCCGCCCTCCTCCGCCAAATGGAAGACGTCCCCGTCCTTCTCGCCCCCGCCTGCGCCGTCACCGCCTTCCGCCCCCGCGAACGAAACTGGAACGGCATCACCCTCGCCGACGCCATGTCCTGCCTCACACCGTTTAACCTATTGGGGATGCCCGCCCTCACCGTCCCCTTTGCCCTATCAAGCGAAGGACTCCCCCTCGGCGTCCAACTCATCGGCCGGCCCTACACCGAAGAACTCCTCCTCGCCGTCGGCGAGCAACTCGAAGAACTCCGTGGATTAGACCTATGCGAACTCTCTTAACTCTCCTCCTCGCCGCCGGCGCCTACGCCGCGCCCCCCTCGAAAATCTTCCCCTACGGCTACGACCTCTACGACCTCCCGAACGGTCTCCGCCTCCTCACTATCCCCACCGACTTCCCTAACATCGTCTCCCTCTACACCGTCGTCAGCGTCGGCTCCCGCCACGAAGTCGAACCCGGCAAATCCGGCTTCGCCCACTTCTTTGAACACTGCATGTTCCGCGGCACCAAACGCTTCCCACCCCAAAAATGGGAGACCGTCATGAAAGCCGCCGGCGCCGCCACCAACGCCTACACGAGCGACGACCTCACCGTCTACCACGCCACCTTCGACAAGTCCGGCCTCGAATCCATCCTCGACCTCGAAGCCGACCGCTTCCAGAACCTCGAATACTCGGAAAGCGCCTTCCGCACCGAAGCCCTCGCCGTCAATGGCGAGTACAACAAAAACAGCTCCGAACCCGCCGAACAGCTCATGGAAAAGCTGCGCGCCACCGCCTTCGACCGCCACACCTACCGCCACACCACCATGGGCTTCCTCGCCGACATCAAGGACATGCCCAACCAGTTCGCCTACTCCAAACAGTTCTTCGACCGCTTCTACCGCCCCGAAAACGTCACCCTCATCCTCGCCGGCGACCTCGACCCCAAACAGGTCCGCGCCATGGTCGAAAAGTATTGGGGCCCGTGGAAGAAAGGCGCCGTCGCCCCCCAAATCCCCGTCGAACCGCCCCAAACCGCCGAACGCAAGGCCCACGTCCCCTGGCCTACCCCCACCCTGCCCTGGATGGCGATCGGCTACAAGGTCCCCGCGTTTGCTCAAAACATGCGCGACGCCGCCGCCCTCGACCTCATCTCCTCCCTCGCCCTCGGCCGCAACTCCCCGCTCTACAAAAAACTCCTCCTCGAAGACCAGACCAACGACATCCTCCAGGGCGGCTACGAAAACCACGCCGACCCCTACCTCTTCCTCGTCTACGCCCGCGTCAAAAAAGAGGCCGACCTCCCCGCCGTCCAGGACGCCATCATCTCCACCCTCAACGGCTTCAAAGATAACCTCGTCGACGCCCAACGCCTCGAAGCCGTCAAAAGCAACCTCCGCTACAGCTTCGCCCTCGGCCTCGATAACAGCGAAGCCATCGCCGCCAACCTCGCCGGCTTCATCGCCCTCACCCGCACCCCGGAAACCCTCAACCAGGTCTACGACCTCTACGCCTCGCTCACCCCGGAAGACCTCCGCGCCGTCGCCCGCAAATACTTCGTCGCCTCCGGGCGCACCATCGTCACCCTCACCCATCAGAAGGAGGCTAAATGAAATCCCTCATCTTACTGCTTGCCACCGCCGCCCTGCTCCCGGCCCTCGAACTCATCAGCCTCCCCGGCCAGTCCCCCATCATCAACTTCCGCTTCGTCTTCCGCTGCGGCTCCCTCAACGATCCCAAAGGCAAGGAAGGCGCCGCCGCCCTCACCGCCGCCCTGCTCGCCCGCGGCGGCTCCCGCGCCACGCCCTACAGCGGCATCATCGAAAAGTTCTACCCCATGGCCGCCAGCGTCGATGACCAGACCGACCAGGAGATGCTCACCATCTCGGGCGTCACCCACCTCGACAACCTCGAAGCCTACTACGCCACCCTCCGCGACATGCTCCTCGATCCCGGCTGGCGACCCGAAGACTTGAAACGCCTCCGCGACGACCAGCTCACCTCGCTCCGCGTCGCGCTCCGCCAGCAGAACGACGAAGAGCTCGGCAAAGAGGTGCTCTACAACCTCCTGCTCGGCACCGCCCATCCCAATGGCACCGTCTCCGCCCTCGAAAAGCTCACCCTCGCCGACCTCCAGGCCTTCTACCGCCAGCACCTCACGCAAGCCAACCTCACCATCGCCCTCGCCGGCAACTACCCCGCCGGCTTCGCCGACCGCGTGAAGAAAGACTTCAGCCGCCTCCCCGCCGGCCGGCCCTCCGCCGTCAAGCGCCCCGCCCTCCGGCCCCTTACCCAAACCCGCGTCACCATCGTCAAAAAACAGACCCGCGCCGTCGCCTACTCCCTCGGCTTCCCCATCGCCGTCAACCGCGCCCATCCCGACTTCCCGGCCCTCCTCCTCGCCAACACCTGGTTCGGCCCCCACCGCTCAAGCAACGGCAACCTCTACCAGCGCATGCGCGAAATCCGCGGCCTCAACTACGGCGACTACAGCTACCTCGAATACTTCCCCCGCGGCATGTTCCAGTTCGAGCCCGACCCCAACCTCGCCCGCCGCCAGCAGATCTTCCAGCTCTGGATCCGCCCCGTCGAGCCCCCCACCGCCCACTTCGCCCTCCGCCTCGCCCTCCACGAACTCGACCGCCTCGTCGAAAAAGGCCTCACCGAAAGTGACTTCGAAGAGACCCGCGCCTTCCTCGCCCGCAACGTCAACCTCCTGCTCAAAACCAAAGCCAACGAACTCGGCTACCGCATCGACAGCCGGTTCTACGGCATCGGCGAATACCCCGCCTACATCCGCTCCGCCATCGCCAAACTCACCGTCGACGACGTCAACCGCGCCATCAAACGCCACCTCCGCAAAGACCGCCTCGAAATCGTCGCCGTCGCCGAAGACGCCGAAGCCCTGCAAAAGGCCCTCCTCAGCGACGCCCCCTCGCCCATGACCTACAACAGCCCCAAGCTCGCCGACATCATCGAGGAAGACAAACTCGTCTCCACCCGCAAGCTCGGCCTCACCCCCGCTCAGGTCCGCATCGTCCCCGTCGACCGGTTCTTTGAGTGAAGCGCCGCCTCTGCCTGCTCGCGCCCCTCGCCGCCTGCGCCCGGCGCCCGGATCCCCTCCCGGCGCCGGAAACGGTCCGCCTCGCCGACCCGGCCCAGGGCATGATCACCGTCGAAAAGATCATCCGCACCAAAGCCGCATGGCGCCAGGCCCTCTCCCCCACCCGCTACTGGGTCATGCGCGAAGCCGGCACCGAACAGCCCTTCACCGGTGAGTACCACGACTACTCCGGCCCCGGCCTGTTCCGCTGCGCCGCCTGCGCCACCGCCCTCTTCTCGGGCGACCACAAGTTCCCATCCAGCTCCGGCTGGCCCAGCTTCTGGCAGCCGCTCGCCCCCCAGAATATCCTCAAACGCCCCGACGGCGATCGCACCGAAGTCCTCTGCATCCGCTGCGAAAGCCACCTCGGCCACGTCTTCGACGATGGCCCGCCGCCCACCGGCCTCCGCTACTGCATCAACTCCATCGCCCTCACGCTCACCACGTAACCGTCGTCCGCTTCTCTACCTTCGCCTCATCAATCGCAATCCCAAAGCCCGGCGTCTCCGGCAGCGCAATCCGCCCGTTCACCGGCGCCGGGTTCCACTGCTCGAAGTGGTAGTAGCTGCTCATCTTCGGAATCAGGTACTCCACCAGCGGACACGTCATCGGGCTCTGCGCCGCCACCACGTGCAGCGCCGTATGCACGTTATGCCCGTGCGGAATCACCTGCGCATCGTAAGCGCTCGCAATGTGGCAGATCTTCACAAGCTCGCTCACCCCGCCGCACCACTCCGGGTCGGCCTGCACCACGCTGATCGCCTGCGCCTCCAGGTAGCGCTTAGTCTCCCACCGGCCATAGAAGTGCTCGCCCGACGCCACCGGCACCGACGTCGCCCGCCGCAGCGCCGCAAAGCTCTCCATCTTGTCTACGGCAAACGCCTCTTCAATCCACCGCGGCCGGTACTGCTCCACCTGCTTCGCCCACTGCAGCGCGTAGTTCAGGTCCCAGCCCATGAAGGCGTCGAACATGATGTCCACCTCTTCGCCGAGCGCCTCGCGCAGGTTCCGCACCATCGCCACGTTCTTGGCCATGCCCGCCGCCCCGTCGCCGGGCCCGTACGGCAAAAACCACTTCTGGTGCAGAAAGCCCCGCTGCTTTAACTCGACGCACTTCTTCCGCAGCAGCTCCGGCTCCACGCTAAAGCCCAGACAGCTCCCGTAGGCCTGCACCGCCGCCCGCGTCGGCCCGCCCAGCAACTGATACACCGGCGCCTTGAAGTAGCGGCCCCGCAGATCCCACAGCACGTTATCGACGGCCGAAATCGCCATCATGTAATGGCTCGACCGCGCGTGGCGATTCGACCGGTACATCTGGTCCCACAGCGTCTCGCCCGCCAGCGCCTCTTTGCCCAGCAGAAACGGCCGCAGCTGCCGGTGCACCACCACCGCCGCCTCTTCATCAATCGGACCGTAGATCGCCTCGAGCCCCGCGTCCGTCTTCAGCTTCAGGTAGAGCGCCGTCACGCGGCTCTCCCCCGCCGGCCGCCCCTTCTCCCGGTACTCGGCCGGCCGCAGCGCGTCGTAGATATGCAGCGGATTGGTCTGATACTGCTTGTCCGCCGTCCCGGCCTCATACCGGTAGCGCCCTTCGAGCCGCACAAATTCGAGCGCGGCAATCTTGCCGGCCGCCGCCGCGTTCGCCACCGGATAAGCGGCCAGTCCGGCCAGAAATGTCCGTCGTTTCATCTCGCCTCCGAAGGGTCCTCCCAGGCCATGCAGACCCAGATATCCCGGTCCACGCGTTCGCGCAGCGTCCACTCCTGCGCGCCCAGCGCCTTAATCACCCGGTCGGCGTGCCGCGGCGGAATCCCGCCCACGATCAACCGCCCGCCCGGCTTCAACACCCGCTTCATCTCCTCGGCGTTATGCGCCACGGTCTCAGCGTTGATGTTGGCAAAAATCACATCGGCCCACCGCGCCTCTATCGACCGCAGCGTCCCCGTGAACAGCCCGATCTCGGGCGGCATATCCTCCCGCGCGGCCACCACGGCGTCATGGTCGATATCGCAGCCATGCACCTCTCCCGCGCCCAGCCGCAGCGCGGCCAGCGCCAAAATGCCCGACCCCGTCCCGAAATCGAAAACCCGATCGCCCGGACGCACCGTCCGCTCCAGCACCTCGAGCGCCAACTGCGTCGTCGTGTCCGCACCCGTCCCGAACGCGATGCCCGGGTTGATCACCAGCCGCTCCCGCCCCGCCGGCGTCGGCTCCGTGCACCACGGCGGCGCTACAAACAGCCGCTCGCCCACCGGTCGCCCCGGCCACGCCGCTTCGGACTCGGCCTGCCAGTCCACCTCCGGCTCCTCTCGCCAGACGGGCCCGAAGCCGGCGAACTCGGCGGCGTCAAACGCCTCGGCGAAAAACGCCCGCAGGCTCACGCGGTTCGCCGTCAGATCCTCTTCCGTTACCCCCGCCGTCTCCAGCTCCCAGAGCCGGCCCAGCAGTTCGTCCTTCTCCTCCTGCGTGCATTCGATCGTAAGAGAGTGCATTATCCTTGAACTCGTTTGACCTTGCCGGCCCAGAACGATTCCTTCAACTCCAGTTTGCGAATCTTCCCCGTGCCCGTCTTCGGCAGCGCCTCGGCGCGGAACGCAATAATCCGCGGCAGTTTGAACCGGCCCAGCCGCTCGCCCAGAAACGCCAGCAGCTCCTCCTGCGACAACTCCGCCCCCGCCTTGCGCACCACCACCGCCGCCGGCACCTCGCCCCACTTCTCATCCGGCGCCGCCACCACCGCGCATTCCAGCACCGCCGGATGCGCCGCAATCGCCCGCTCCACCTCAATCGAAGAGATGTTCTCGCCGCCGCTGATGATGATCTCCTTCTTGCGATCAACAATCAGCACGTAGCCCTCGGCGTCCCACACGGCCATATCCCCCGTGTGAAACCACGCGCCCTCCATCACGGCGGCCGTCGCGGCCGGCTCTCGGAAGTACCCGGCCATCACATGGTCGCTGCGCGTGATGATCTCGCCAATCGAGCTCGCATCCCGCGGCACGTCCTTGCCCTGCGGGTCCACCACGCGGATCTCTACCCCCGGCAGCGGCCAGCCCGTCATCGCCTGCCGCCGCTGCCGGTCGGCCTGATCGGCAAACACGACCCCCGGCTTCGGCCCGGCTTTGCTCAACACCGGCGCCGTCTCCGTCAGCCCGTAGCCGGCCGCCGCCTCGCAGCCGAACGCCGCTTCGAGCCGCGCGATCAGCTCGGGCGAAGACGCCGCGCCCCCCAGCATGATGTGCCGCAGGCTCGAAGTGTCGAACTGCCCCAACTGCGGGCAGTTGAGCAGCGAATTCGCCATCGTCGGCACCAGGCACATATCGGTCGCCTTGTGCTCGGCGATCAGCGCCAGCACCGCCGCCGGATCAAACCGGCGCACCATCACCTGCTTGGTCCCCATCATCGCGCACGCCTGCGGCATGCCCCAGCCATTAGCGTGGAACAGCGGAATCGTGTGCAGATCCACCTTCGTCTTGGCGTCGTCAAAGGTCGTCGCCAGCGACATCGCGTGCAGGTAGAGCGTCCGGTGCGTCAGGCTCACGCCCTTCGGCGTCCCCGTGCTGCCGCTCGTGTAGAACAGCTCGGCAATCCCGTTCTCGTCAATCTTCGTCCAGTCGCACGGCGCCGCCGGCGCGTCCATCACAAAACCGTCGAGCGAAATCCAGTGCTCCACCGCCGGGCATCCCTCGCGGTTGATCGACCCCGCGAACTCCGGCTCGTAGAAGACAATCCGCGCCCCCGAGTGGTTCAGAATCCCGGTGATCTCCCCCGGCGTCAGCCGCACGTTCAGCGGCATCACGATGCCGCCCGCCATCACCACGCCGTAGTAGCCTTCAAGCAGCAGATGCGTGTTAAAGCTCAGGTAAGCCACGCGGTCGCCCGGCTCAACGCCCAGCGCGAGCAACTGGCCCGCCAGGCGCTCGCAGCGCTCGGCGAACTCGCCGTAGGTGAACTCCTTGTCGCCGCAGACAATGCCCACCCGGCGGGCAAACAGATCAGCGGCGCGGTAGAGAAAGCGGATGGGCGTCAGTGGGAGAGTCATTTGGCGAATCGCTTGAAAAAGCTATCAGATTTCCAGGCGGGCCGCTGCGGCAGGTTCGCCGTGCGTGCCACCAGGGCCGCCAGATACTCGGTAAACCGCCCCGCCGCCGGGATGTCTACCGGCTGCGCGAGATCGTCCGAAACGGCGTGGTACCGGGTCTTCAACCACTCGCTTTGCAGCTTCTCCTCGGGCGAACCCTTCTGGTAGCCGAACTTAAACGCCAGCGACGGAATGCCCGCGCGGATAAAGCTGTACTGGTCGCTGCGGATAAACCGCCGCTGCTCGGGAATCGGATCCGGCAACACCGGCAATGCGAACTCCCCGGCCACCTCGCGCGCCGTATCGCCCAGCGTCGACTCATCAATGCCGAGCATCGTCAGGTATCGCAGCGCGTGCAGCGGCATGAACATGTCCATGTTGCAGTTGGCGACCAGCTGCCGGGCCGGTACCGTCGGGTTGCGCGCGAAGAAGCGCGACCCCTGCAGCCCCTTCTCTTCACCCGTCACGGCCACGAACAGCACGCTGCGTTCGAGCGGCTTGCCGGCCTTCAACTGCCGGGCCACTTCAAGCATCGCCGCAATGCCGGAGGCGTTATCGAGCGCGCCGTTGAAGATGCCATCGCCGGCAAACGACGTCGTCTTGCCGAGATGATCGAGATGCGCGCTCACGACGACATACTCCTGCTTCCGCTTCGGGTGCGTGCCTTCGAGCTTGGCCGCCACGTTCGGGCTGCTCAGCTCGCCGCGCTTCACCGCCACCGTCGCCGCCAACTCCCCCACCAGCGGAAACTTCGGCAGCGGCTGCTCCGCCGCCGCCAGATCAAACAGCTCCTTCACCGTGTGCCCCGACCCGGCAAACAGCATCTCTGCGTGCTCCGGGTTGAAAACGATCGAAACCTGCTGGCCCGCCTCATCGGCCACCGCCGTCATCGAAGCCTGCAGCCGGGCCGCCGACGCCCGCGGCCACGGCACCGTCTGCACCCGCGACAGCGTAATCAGCCCAATCGCCCCCCGCTTCCGCAGCGGCTCCCATCGCACATCGCTCGACTGCACATGCGCCGCCAGCGGCCCCGGCCAGGCCTTCGGAGCCCCCGCCAGCATCACCGCAATCTTCCCCTTCAGGTTCACCCCCTTCAGGTCATCATGATTCTGCTCCGGTACCCGCAGCCCGTAGCCAACAAAAACCATGGGCGCCCGCACCGCCGGCGCCGGGTCCGTCCGCAGGCTGAAATAGGCCTGTTTGCCCAGTTCGACGGCCACCGCCTTGCCGTCGCGCACAATCTCCAGCTTCGAATTCGCCTCGTCAATCTGCCGCGTCGCAAACGGCACCGGCTGCAGGTAGCCCTGCGTCCCCGCCGCCTGCAGGCCCAGCCGTTCAAACTCCGCCGCCACGTAGGCCGCCGCCTGCCGGTGCCCCTCGCTGCCCGTGTTCCGGCCCTCAAGCTTATCGTCGGCCAGAAACTGCACATGTTTCCACCAGCGCTCCCCCACACTTTCCGCGAAAAGAGAGCTGACGACCAGAGCAAAGCAGAACAGACGGCGCATGGGTATCCTTAAGGTTGCTGACGGAATCTCCATTATAGTGAGGGCACCTCCATGAAGCGCATCTTCTTCGGTCTGGCTATTCTCGGCCTGTTCGGCATCGCCGTGGCGCAGCGGCGGGCGCCCTCGGAACCGCCGCAGCGCTTTGCCTCCCGCGGCACCCGCATCGCCATCGGCGCCGGCACCGACGCCTCGGCCGACGCCGGCATGCGCCTCGCTCAGAACGGCGGCAACGCCGTCGACGCCGGCGTCGCGGCCATGTTCGCGGCCAGCATCGTCGAATACTCCCACTTCGGCTTCGGCGGCGAAGCCCCCATTCTCATCCGCACCAAAGAAGGCAAGGTCGTCTCCATCGCCGGCATCGGCACCATGCCCAAACTCGCCACCGCCGACCTGTTCCGCAACCGCCGCATGCTCCCCGGCGAAATTCAAAACCTCGAACCCAACGGCCTCAAAGGCATGGTCCCCGTCGCCGGCCTCATGCCCGCGCTCGTCCCCGGCATGGTCGAAGCCGGCCTCGTCGCCCTCCGCGAGTACGGCACCAAGTCCTTTGCCGAGGTCATCCAACCCGCCATCGAACTCGCCGACGGCGCGCCGCTCGACGAAGTCCGCGCCACCTCGCTCGCCCGCTCCCGCCGCTTCTTCGAACTCTGGCCCACCTCGAAAGCCGCCTACCTCCCCCCCGGCTTCACCCCCCGGCCCAGCCTCGTCTTCGAACAGCCCGACCTCGCCCGCACCCTCCGCGCCATGGCCGCCGCCGAAGCCCGCGCCGTCAAAGGCGGCGCCGCCCGCCAGGCCGGCATCGACGCCGTCCGCGACTACTTCTACCGCGGCGACATCGCCCGCAAAATCGACGCCTTCAGCCAGGCCAACGACGGCCTCCTCCGCTACGAAGACCTCGCCGCCTTCCGCCTCCAACCCGAAGAACCGGTCTCCACCACCTACCGCGGCTACACCGTCTACAAGCCCGGCTTCTGGAGCCAGGGCCCCATCTTCCTCGAAGCCCTCAATCTCCTCGAAGGCTTCCCCCTCGCCGAGATGCAGCACAACTCCTCGCAGTATCTCCACACCCTCACCGAAGCCCTCAAACTCGGCTACGCCGACCGCGACACCTACTACGGCGACCCCCTGTTCCATAACATCCCCGCCGCCACGCTGCTCTCGAAAGAGTACGCCGCCGAACGCCGCGCCCAGATCGGCGATCAGGCCTCGATGGCCTTCCGCCCCGGCCTGATCGACGGCAAAAAGGGCCAGCACCCCTCGGAAACCGAAATCGTCCGCCACAAAATCGACGACGAACTCATGGCCCGCGACACCACCTGCATCACCGCCGCCGACGCCGACGGCATCATGTTCTCCGTCACGCCCTCCGGCTCCTGGCTGCCTTCGGTCGTCGCCGGCGACACCGGCATCCCCCTCACGCAGCGCGCCCAGAGCTTCCTGCTCATCCCCGGCCACCCCAACGAACTCGCCGGCGGCAAGCGCCCCCGCGTCACCCTCAGCCCCACCCTCGTCACCCGCAACGGCCGGCCCTTTCTCGCCCTCGCCACCCCCGGCGGCGACAACCAGGACCAGGCCCTGCTCCAGATGTTCCTCAACGTCGTCGACTTCGGCATGAACGCCCAGGCCGCCGTCGAAGCCCCCCGCCTGCAGACGCGCCACCTCGTCTCGAGCTTCGACAACCACGCCATGAGCCCCGGCGACCTCATGCTCGACGAACGCATCTCCCCCAGCGTCATCCAGCAGCTCGCCCAGCGCGGCCACGACGTCAGCACCCGGTCGAAATGGTCCGGCGGCGCCGCGCCCGTCATCATCCGCTACGCCCCCGGCGGGGTCATGGAGGCCGGCGCCGACCCTTACGGCTACCGCACCGCGCGCGCCTGGTGAGCAATCTCTCTCTGTTCGCCGCCGAACCCACCCCGCTTGCCGCCAAGCTCGCCCGCCTCGCCGCCCGCGGCATTCTCCTCGGCGGCAGCTCCTGGAAGTACGAAGGCTGGCTCGGCCAGATCTACACCCCGGAACGCTACTTCACCCGCGGCAAATTCTCGGCCAAGAAGTTCGAAGACACCTGCCTGGCCGAGTACGCCGAAACCTTCCCGGTCGTCTGCGGCGACTTCAGCTTCTATCAGTTCCCCTCGCAAGAGTTCTGGCAAAAACTCTTTGCCAGCGCCCCCGCCTCGCTGCAGTTCGCCTTCAAAGTGCCCGAAGAGATCACCGTCAAGGTCTTCCCGGCCCACCCCCGCTACGGCCGCCGCGCCGGCCTTGAAAACCCCAACTTCCTCGACAGCGAACTCCTCCGCCAGATGTTCCTCGAACCGCTCCGGCCCTACGCCGGCCGCACCTTCGCCCTCATCTTCGAGTTCGGCCAGATGTCGCGCAAAACCATGCCGGATGTCGAAGCGTTCCTCGAAAAACTCGTCCCGTTTCTTGAAAAACTGCCTCCCGGGCCGCGCTACTCGATCGAACTGCGCAACGCCGAATTCCTCACCCCCGCCTACTTCGCCGCCCTCCGCCACCACCGCGTCGCCCACATCTTCAACGCCTGGACCCGCATGCCGGAGCTCTCCGCCCAAACCGCCCTCCCCGACGCCCACACCGCCCGCTTCACCGTCGTCCGCGCCCTCCTCCGCCAGGGCCGCTCCTACGAAGACGCCGTCAACACCTTCTCGCCCTACGACCGCATCCAGGACCCCAACCCCGCCGCCCGCGACGCCCTGCGCGCGCTCATCAACCGCTCGCTCCGCCTCGGCCAACCCGCCAGCATTTTCGTCAATAATCGTTTCGAGGGCAACGCGCCCGCCACCATCGAATCCATCGTCGAGGGAATCGAACTATGATTTCACGCAGAGAACTGCTCGCCGCCCCGGCGCTCTACCAGCGCACCCCCACCCGCCGCAACGTGCTGTTCCTCATGGCCGACCAGCACCGCGCCGACTGCCTCGGCGCCGCCGCCCACACCCCCAACCTCGACCGCCTCGCCCGCGAAGGCGCCCGCTTCGTCAACGCCTACTCCTCCACCCCCACCTGCACCCCGGCCCGCGCCTGCCTGCTCACCGGCCTTTCCCCCTGGAACCACGGCATGCTCGCCTACGGCCGCGTCGCCCCCAAGTATCCCTACGAAATGCCGCGGGCGCTGAACGATCTCGGCTACTTCACCGGCGCCATCGGCAAACTGCACTACTCCCCGCAGCGCAACCTGCACGGCTACCAGATGGCGCTGCTCGATGAAAGCGTCCGCGTCGAAAGCCCCGACTTCCGCAGCGACTACCGCAGCTGGTTCGCCTCCCAGGCCCCGCTGCTCAACCCGGACGCGACCGGCGTCGGCTTCAACGACTACAACGCCAAACCCTACCTCCTGCCCGAACGGCTCCACCCCACGCGCTGGACCGCCGACTGCGCCGTCAATTTCCTCGAAGGCTACCAGCGCCCCGAACCCTTCTTCCTGAAGGTCTCCTTCGCCCGGCCCCACAGCCCCTACGACCCGCCGCAGCGCTGGATGGACTTCCATAAAGACCGCCCGCTCCCCCCCGCCGACATCGCCCCGTGGGCCGACCGTCACCGCGCCCGCAACACGACGAAAAACGACATCTGGCGTGGCGACCTGGGTCCCGCCGCCGTCCGCGAGTCCCGGCAGGGCTACTGGGGCGCCGTCTCGTTCATCGATGAACAGATCGGCCGCATCCTCGCCGCCCTCGATCAGCGCGGCCTCGCCGACAACACCCTCGTCATCTACACCTCCGACCACGGCGACATGCTCGGCGATCATCATCTGTGGCGCAAGTCCTACGCCTACGAAGGCTCGGCCCGCGTGCCGATGATCGTCCGTCTGCCCGGCGCGCCCCGCGGCCAGACGTTTGAGCAGCCCGTCGAACTCCGCGACATCTTCCCCACCGTCCTCGACGCCGCCGAAGCCTCCCCGGCCCGCCCCCTCGACGGCCGTTCTTTGCTCGACCTCATCCGCGGCCGCGCCGCCAACTGGCGCGAATGGATCGACCTCGAACACGGCGTCTGCTACGACAACGCGAACCAGTGGACGGCCCTGACCGACGGCCGCACCAAGTACATCTTCCACGCCTTCACCGGCGAAGAGCAGCTGTTTGATCTCACCACCGACCGCGCCGAACTCCGCAACCGCACCGACGATGCGGCGCGCCTGCGCCTCTGGCGCGGCCGCATGATCCAGCACCTCGAAGCCCGCGGCGAAGCCTGGGTCAAGGGCGGCCGCCTGGCCACGCGCGAGAAGATGGTGCAGTACTCGCCGCTCTATCCCCGCTAACGCCGCCGCCACCGCCCGTCGACAAACTCAGCCTCGGCCTCCCGCCACGGGCCAAACTTACACGCCATCTGCCCGCCGTCCACCAGCAGCGTCGCGCCCGTGATGTAGCTCGCCCAGTCGCTCGCCAGAAACACGGCCGCCTTGGCCACCTCCTCCGGCTCCCCGCCGCGGCCCATCGGAATCGCCCGAAAATACTCCTTAATCACGGCCTCCGTGTGGAACGCCTCCGCCGTCAGCCGCGTCCGGATCAGCCCCGGATTCACGGCGTTCACCCGGATGCCATACGGCCCCAACTCATTGGCCGCCGTGTGTACAATCCCCAGCACCCCGGCCTTGGTCGCGTTGTAGGCAATCAGGTTCTCCTCGCCGTCATACGAGTTGGTCGAGGCGGTCAGCACAATCGCGCCCGGCCGCCCCGCCGCCCGCATCCGCCCCGCCGCCGCCTGCAGCGTCTCAAACGCCGCCGTCAGGTTCAGCGTCACCGTCTTGTCCCACACCTCGCGCGTCGTCTCGGCAATCGGCCGCACAAACGCCGTACCCGCGTTGATCATCACAATATCCGGCGCCGGGCCGGCCGCAAACGCCGCCTCCAGGCTCGCCCGGTCCGTCACGTTCACCGGCGGTGACGACTCCAGGTCGAAAACGGTAACCGCCGCGCCGCACGCGCCCAGCGTCTGCGCCATCGCGCGGCCAATGCCGTGGGCGCCGCCGGTCACAATGGCGTGCCGGCCGGAGAGATCAATCTGCATCTTCTTACGCTATCCTGTTCGCTGATGAATGGTCTAACCCGCCGCGGTTTCCTCGGCACCCCCGCCGCCTTCGCGCCCCCCTCCCCCGCGGCGCCCCCGCCCAACATCCTCTTCCTCATCTCCGACGACCACACCGCCGCCGACCTCGGCTGCTCCGGCAACACCCACCTCCACACCCCCCACCTCGACCGCCTCGCCGCCCGCGGCGCCCGCTTTGCCAACTGCTTCGTCACCTCGCCGCAGTGCAGCCCCAACCGCTCCGCCCTCTTCACCGGCGCCACCGCCCACACCACCAACACCTCCCGGCTCCATACCCCCATGCCGCCCTGGGAGAAGACCTTCCTCGATTCGCTCAAAGAACGCGGCTACCACACCGGCGCCTACCGCAAAATCCATCAGGGCGAAGAGTTCAACCGCCGCTTCGACTTCTACCGCTCCAACCCCGCGGCCTCCTTCGCCGAATTCTTCGACCAGCGGCCCGCCCACCAGCCCTTCTTCCTCCACATCGGCTTCACCGACCCCCACCGCCCCTACCGGCCCAACGCCTTCCAGCCGCCCCACGACCGCGCCAAAGTCCGCCTGCCCAACTTCCTCCCCGATACCCCCGAAATCCGCGAAGACCTCGGCATGTACGCCGACTATATCGCCCGCATGGACGCCGAATGCGGCCAACTGCTCGACCTCCTCTCCGCCCGCGGCCTCGCCCACAACACCATCGTCTTTTTCACCGCCGACAACGGCATGCCCTTCCCCGGCGCCAAAGGCACCTGCTACGACCCCGGCCTCCACGTCCCGCTCCTCGTCCACTGGCCCGGCAAGCCCGCCGGCGTCGTCCACCCCCATCTGATCTCCCACATCGACCTCCCCGCCACCTGGCTCGACCTCGCCGGCGCCCCGGCCCTTCCCAAAATGCAGGGCCGCAGCTTCCGCGGTCTGCTCGACGGCTCCGGCTACGAGCCCCGCCAAGCCGTCTTCAGCGAACGCAACTGGCACGACAACTTCGACCCCATCCGCAGCATCCGCACCACCCGCCACAAGCTCATCTTCAACGCCGCCCCCCACTTCCCCTACCGCCCCGCCTGGGACCTCGCCGACAGCCTCACCTGGAAGAGCTACCAGGCTTTGGCCCGCCAAGGGAAGCTCTCCGCCGCCCACAGCCGCCTCGTCCAACCCACCCGCCCCCTGGTCGAACTCTACGACCTCGCCGCCGACCCCGACGAGTTCCGCAACCTCGCCGCCAGCCCGGAACACGCCGCCATCCGCGCCGAACTTCAGAAAAAGCTGGGCGAATGGATGGAGAAAACCTATGACTTTCTCCCCCCTTCCGCCCCCGGATGGGCGGCCCGCCTGTAGCGATCTCCTTGACGGGGGCAGGGAATCTTGACGGGGGCAGGGAATCGATGATACGGTCAGAGGAGGGAAGCCCGTCGGACATCGCCCCGTTTCGCCTTGTCCCATGCTAGTGAGTCTTGATCGAGCATGAAGCAACCACATTTCGTTGTCGTCATTGCCCACTCCGTCCACGGACGCCTGCGTCGCGTGCATCTGTCCCACACGGTTCTCTACACGGTCCTCGGTTTGGCCGCGGTCGGTTGTTTCACGGTGGTCGGGTTTGTCGGCTCCTACGCCCGGATGGCGTGGAAAGTGGGCAATTACAACAGTTTACGCGACGAAGTGAGTTCGCTCCAGCGCCGCTATCAGGACCTGCAGAAATCTTCGGAACAGACCCGGGAGCAGTTGGCTACCCTGCAGATTCTCGCCTCGGAGGTCTCGACGGCCTACGGAATTAAAGAGCGCATGGACGGTCCCCGGTCGCTCGTGGGGGAAGGCAAACTGATGCCTACGTTCCAGGAATCCATTGAGCAGTATGATCTGCTGCGCTCCACTCGCCTGTTCAACCCCGGCACCCGCCGCATCAATCAGATGTGGCAGCAGAACGTAGTGCCCAGCATCTGGCCCACCAACGGCCGCCTCCTCAGCTCCTTCGGCGCCCGCTCCGATCCCTTCACCGGCGGTTCGGCCTTCCACGCCGGCGTCGATATCTCTTGCCCCACCGGCACCCCCATCAAGGTGGCCGCCGATGGCATAGTTCGCTCCGCGCAGTGGGGCGGCGCCTACGGCAAGCTGATCGTGATTTCGCACGGCGGAGGCCTTGAAACCTACTACGCCCATCTGTCCGGCTTCGAGGTCATCCCCGGACAGGAGGTGCGCCGCGGCCAGATCATCGCCCGCAGCGGCAGCACCGGACGGTCCACCTCGCCCCATCTCCACTACGAAGTCCGGCAGGGCGGCGCGCCGGTGAACCCCTACAAATACCTCGCCAAATCGCTGGTCCTCAAATCGTCCGTGCAAAAGGACCTGCCTTTCTAATAGAATCATCGAGGGTTGTAGAAGGGCCCTTAAACGATGAATTCGAACTCTTTGCGCATCTTTGCCGCCTCCGGAGCGGCTCTGTTACTCGTTGCCGCTGCTTACCGTACGCAGACGCCCCGCGTCATGTCCGACACTGCGACGGCGTTTCTCGCCTCCCTGTCCGCCGAACAGCGCGGCAAGGCGGTCTTCGCCTTTGAAGACGACGAACGGCTGAACTGGCACTTTATCCCGAAAGTCCGCAAGGGCCTGCCGCTCAAGCAGATGGGCCACGAACAGCGCGCCCTCGCCCATGCGCTCCTCAGCGCCGGCCTCTCTCAGCAGGGCTACATCAAGGCCACCAGCATCATGAGCCTTGAAGACATTCTCCGGCAGCTCGAAAAGGACACCACCGGCCGCCGCGACCCCGAACAGTACTTCTTCTCCATCTTCGGCACCCCAACGGAGAACGGCACCTGGGGCTATCGCGTTGAAGGCCACCACCTCGCCCTGAACTGGACCATCGTCAAGAACCGCGTCGCCTCCAGCCCCATGTTCTTCGGCACCAACCCCGCCGAAATCAAGGAAGGGCCGCGCAAAGGCCTCCGCGTCCTCGGCCGCGAAGAAGATCTCGGCCGCGCCCTCCGCGTCGCCCTCACCCCAGAGCAGGCCAAGACCGCCGTCGTCTCCGAGACCGCCTACAAAGACATCTTCACCATGGCCGACCGCAAAGCCGCCCTCAAAGGCCAGCCCAACGGGCTCTCCGCCACGAAGATGAACGCCCAGCAGCGCGCCCTGCTCGCCGCCCTGCTTGACGAATACGCCTCCAACGCCCCCGAACAGGCCGCCGCCACCCGCGCCGCGCAAATCAAGGCGGCCGGCAACAACCTGTTCTTCGCCTGGGCCGGCGCACCCGGCAAGGGCGAAGGCCACTACTATCGCGTCCAGGGCCCGACTTTCCTGGTCGAGTACGACAACACCCAGAACGGCAATAACCACGTCCACTCCGTCTGGCGCGATCTGGCTGGCGACTTCGGCTACGATCTGCTCGGCGATCACGTGCAGGCGAGCCATAGCAAGTAAGCCAAGCTAAACTGGTCGTATGCCTTCCCGCCGCGCGTTCCTCACCCTGATGAGCGCGCGGCCCATGTTGTTCGCCGCGGGCAAGGGGCAGGAGTCTCCCGGAGACATGAAGCGGTTTCTCGACGCGGCGACCGAATTCGAAGTCGTCCGCATGACGGGAACCGACTACGAGAGCATTCTCCCGTCCAACACCGGCCGCGCCGTCTCCCGCCGCGCCGACTTCTTCCTCTGCGCCTCCAACCGCGGACAGGGCATGCAGGCCTACCGGGTCGACGTCAAAACCGGCAAAACGCGCCAACTCACCGAACTGGCCGCGCTCGAACCGGAAACCATGACCCTCGCCGGCAACGACCGCTGGCTCTATGCCATCGACGGCGTCCGCCTGCTGCAGATCAATCTCGGCAGCCTGCGCGAGCGGCAGCTGGCCGAACTGTCCGGCAGCGCCCGCAAGCTCAGCGTCTCCGTAGACGGCCTCAACGCCGTCTACGCCGAAAAAGCCGGCGACCGGACCCGCCTCCGCTATCTCCCCACCGGCAAACCCGTGCCCCAGACCGTCGCCGAATTCGCCGGCACCCTCACCGAAGTCGGCGTCCGCCCCAAACGCGCCGGGCTCTTTTACGTCCACGACAACGTGCTCTCGCTCGCCAGCTTCGACGGCCGCGAGAACCGCGAATTGAAGACCCCGCCCGGCCAGGTGCTCGAAGCCCAATGGTCGCCCGACGGCCGGGCCATTCTCTACCTCCATAAGCCGGAGGGCGACGGCAAACTCAACGAAATTCGCGAGATCACGCCCGACACCAACACGGACACGCTCCTTGCAAAAACCAGTCAGTTCGTCCGCTTTGCCCCCAACGGCGATGCGTCAGTCTTCCTCGGCGCCTGTGGTAGCAAAGCCCAACCGACGCTCCTGCTCCTGCTCCGCTCCGTCCGCCGCGAGTTGACCATCTGCGAGCACAAGTGCTCCGACGCCCGCCTCGCCAACCCCACCTTTTCTCCCAACTCCCAGCGCATCTTCTTCCAAACCGACCGCCACGGCAAAATGGTGATCTACTCCATGGTCGTCGACCGCCTCGTCGATCCCACCGAGGAACCGCCACAGTGAGTAGTACTGCCCTACCCCTGGTACGTCTTGCACCCATCCGGAATTTATTCAAGAATCAGGATAATTGGACGAAATGAGAATAAAGGCGCAAGTACTCTTGTTGCCATTTAGTCTTGTTGTCATTTAGCTGTTGTCTGCCTTCGAAGGAGCCCTTTGTGCAGTTCTCTTCGCAAATTGATCGCTTGAACTTTGCTGTCGCGCTCGAGCGCCTCGGCGGGGACGAGCAACTGCTTTGTGAAGTGGCGCAGCTTTTCCTCGAAGAGTGCCCGGAACTGGTCGAGCAGGTTCGCACCGCGGTGGCCAGCGGCGATGCCGACGCGCTGCAGCATGCGGCGCACAGCTTAAAGGGTTCGGTCTCCAACTTCGGGGCCGATGCCGCCTCGGAGGCGGCGCTTGCCCTCGAGCTCATGGGGCGCAACGGAGAACTGAACCAGGCCCCAAGCGGGTTGGCTGCGCTCGAGCAGGCCCTCGCCCATATCCAGCCCGCGCTCGCAGAGTTGGCGGCTCAGGCGGAATAGTTCCGTGGGGACACGCCCCCGTTTGCTATAGTGAAGGTTTACTATGGCAGTCACGGACATTGTTTGCGCCCACAGCCCGGATTCTGACGATGCCTACATGTTTTACGGCTTGGCGACCAAGAAAATTCGCTCCAAGTTGTTGAATCTGAAGCATGTTCTGAGCGACATTCAAACCTTGAACCAGAAAGCGATGGCTGGCGAGTATGAGTTGACCGCCATCTCCTATCACGCCTACCCCTACGTGGCCGATAAGTATTTCGTCATGGCCTCCGGCTCGAGCATCGGCGATGGCTACGGGCCCATGCTCGTCTCCAATCACCCGATGACCCCGGAAGAACTAAAGGGCAAGCGGATCGCCATCCCCGGACGCATGACCACGGCATTTCTCACGCTGAGCATCTTTCAGCCCGATTTCATCCCCGTCGAAGTGCCTTTTGACAAGATCCTCGACGTGGTGAAGGATGGCGCGGCCGACGCCGGCCTGGTGATCCACGAAGCACAGCTGACCTACGCCCGGGGCGGCTTCCATCAGATCGTCGACCTCGGCAAATGGTGGAAAAAGACCTACGATATGCCGCTGCCTCTCGGCTGCAACGTGTTGCGTCGCGATCTCGCCCCGGAACTGCTGACCGAAAGCTGCCGGCTGATGCGGGAAAGCATTCAGTACGCCCTCGACAACCACGAAGAGGCGCTCGCCTACGCCATGCAGTTCGCCCGCGACATGGAAAACGAACTGGCCGCGAAGTTTGTCGGCATGTATGTGAACCACTACACCGTCGATGCCGGCGAGGTGATCCCCAAAGCCGCCCAACTGCTGCTCGACATGGGTCACGACATCGGATTGATCCCCAAGCGCGTGCAACTCGAGTTTATCCGCTAAACTTTTCGGCCGCGTGAAGCGTCCTAAAGCTATGCGTTTTGCGATCCTCGTTCTGCTGTGTCCGGCCCTGCTGCCGGCGCAAACCTCGACGCCCAAGGAACGGCAGAAGTATGTGAAGTCCCTGGCGCGCGAGGGGCAGGCCGGTATCCCCAAGCTGCTGCCCTACGCGCAGGACCCGGAGGTGGAAGTCCGGAGAGAGGTCGTCCGCACGACGGTCGCAATTGGCGGGCCGGCCTCGCTCGCCCCGCTCACCCAGGCCCTCACCGACAGCGACGAGGAGATCGTCACCCGCGCCGCCGATGGCCTCGTGAACTTCTACCTGCCCGGCTACTGGGAGCAGGGCCTCGGCGGTTCGCTGAAGCGCGCCGGCAATAAACTCGTCAGCCGCTGGACGGACAAAAACGATCAGGTGGTTCCCGCCCACGTCGAAGCCCGCCCGGAGGTGGTGGCGGCGCTCGGGAAAGTGGTCAGCGGCACCGGCCCCCTCCCGGCCCGCGCCAATGCGGCCCGCGCCATCGGCGTCCTGCGCGGTCGGGCCGCCACCGACGACCTGATTGGCGGCCTGGCGTCCAAAGACAGCAGCGTGCTCTACGAGTCGCTGGTGGCCCTTGAAAAGATCCGCGACCCGCGCGTCTCCCCCCGCATTCATTACCTCCTGCGCGACCTCGATGAGAAGGTCCAACTGGCGGCGCTCGAAACCGTGGGGATCCTCAAGAACCCGGAGTCGGTAGCGCCGCTGCGCGATGCCTACGAGCGGGCCAGAAACGACAAGGTCCGCCGGGCCGCCCTCGGCGCGCTGTCGCAGATCCCCGCCGAAGCCTCCCGGCCGCTGTTTACCGCCCAGTTGGACTCGTCCGACGAATGGCTGCGCGCCGGCGCCGCCGAAGGCATCGCGCGCCTCGGCCAGACCGCCGACCGCGCCCTGCTGCACTCCAAGTTCGACGCCGAAACCAAAATGCGGGCGCGCTTGGCGCAGGCCTTCGGCGCCGCGCTGCTCGGCGATCACGCCATGGGCGAGTTCGACCCGCTGCGCTACCTCGTCAACAGCTTGAACCAGAAGGCATGGAAAGGCATCGCCGAAGCCTATCTGATTGAACTGGTGCGAAACGAACCCATTCGAGCCGCCCTCGCGCCGGCGATTCCGGCGTCGACCAAAGCGGAGAAACTCAGCCTGGCCCTGGTCCTCGGCCGCAGCGGCGCCCCTGCCGCCGCGCCGTTACTCGAATCCCTGTCGAAGGATCCGGACACGGAAGTGGCGGGCGAAGCCCTGCGGGCGCTGCGTACCCTGCGGGTCATGAATCCGTAACGAGAAACACGAAAAGCCCCGCCTGAGCGGGGCCTCTCGGAAGTCGCAAGGTGCGAAAAACTACTTCGCCTTTTTCTGTTTCTGCTGACCGACGCGGACTTTGGTGATCGACGCTTTCTGGTCGTTCCAGGCCTTCCAGTCAAAGCGGGCCGAGGCGTCTTTGAGGAAAGTGTCGTGGTCGGTGCCCTTCGGGACAACGGCCATGAGGGTCGCCGTGTTGAGACCATCGGGGCTCGTGATACGGAAGCGCTTTACGTTCGGAATTGCCATAACCCTTTCAGAATAGCACGGGCTAACCGAAAATGGCGTCCAAAGCGGGCCGCAGTTCCGGATAGCGGAAGGAAAAACCCGCCGCCTGCGCCGCCGCCGGCTGCACGCGCTGCGAGGCGAACAGAATCTGCGCCATTTCGCCATACAGCAGCTTCACCCCGAACTCCGGCGCCGGCAGTAGCGCCGGCCGGTGGAGCGCCCCGGCCAACTGCCGCGTGAATTCGGCGTTGGTCACCGGGTTCGGCGCCACCCCGTTCACCACCCCGGAGACCGCTTCGTTTTCAACGGCGAACTGAATCATCCGCGCCAGGTCGTCAACGTGAATCCAGCTCATCCACTGCTTCCCGCTGCCGAGCACCCCGCCCAGGCCCCAGCGAAACAGCGGCGCCATCGCCGCCAGCGCCCCGCCATCGGCCCCCAACACGATGCCGATGCGCAGCTTCACCACCCGTAGGCCATACTCCCGCGCCTTATCCGCCTCGGCCTCCCACGCCGTGCACACCTCGGGCAAAAAGCCGGAGGCGGGCGGGGCGCTCTCCGGCAGCACCTCCTCGCCGCGGTGGCCGTAGATGCCCACCGCCGAGGCGCAAACCAGCGTCTTCGGCCGGTGCCGCAGCTTCCCAATCGCCGAAACCAGATGGCGCGTGCCCAGCACGCGGGAGTCCCGGATGGCGGCCTTCACGGCCGGTGTCCACCGCTGCGAAACCGGCTCCCCGGCCAGATGGATTACCGCCTCGGACCGCTGCAGCAGCTCCCGGCTTGGCTCGCCAGCCACCGGGTCCCAATGGCCGTAGTGCACGAGCGGGTCAAGCCGCGGATTCTTCCGGGCCAGGACGACCAGCGAGTGCTGATCAGGAGGATAGAGAGCGAGAAGGCGCCGGCCAATAAAGCCGGTCGCCCCGGATATGGTCAGGAACATAAAAGCGAGGGTCCTGGGGCGGCATCCTGGCCCGTCCGCAGCATCTGCGCGATGTCCCGCAGATAGCAGTCGACGTCGGTCTTGCGCTTCATCCCGTCAAGGGACATAAATCGAATCATGCCAAAAACGCTCCGCTCCTGCCACGGGCGGTCGTGCAGGCCGAAGCACCACAGGATGCCAGTGTAGGTGTTCGGGTCGCGGCCGTCGAGAGCGTACAGGTCGTGGCACTTGATCATGGTCCGCAGCGCGTCGGCGTGGGTGGCGGACCACTCGATGATCTTTTTACCCCAGTACATGCGATAGTAACCGTGGATCTTGCCGCGCAGGCGCATCTCCTGCTGGCAGGCGTTCCACAGCGCGTCGTGGGTCTCGGCGGCCAGGAACTGCGCTTCGGTGTAGACGTAGTCGCGGCGGTCGCCGGCGTGTTTGGCCAGGGTCTTGAGCGCCCAGTCGGGCAGGCATTCGAGTTGATCGTAGTTCGGGGTGAAGCGGGCGAAGTTGAAGGCCAACTCGCGGCGCACGATCAGCTCTTCGAGAAACTCAGCGGCGATCAGCTTCTGTTCGGCCGCGTAGCCTTCGACGGCCAGAGCAATTTCGAGCGTACTGATCATGCCGAAGTGCACATAGGGTGACAGTTCGCTCGTGGCGTGGTTGGAAGGCGAGTTCTTGTCGCGCGCGTAGCGGCTCAGCCGGTCGATCAGAAAACGCTGCAGCGACCGCTCGGCCGCCGCGCGGCCGCCGGGGAAGGCGATCGAAGGCGGGATAGCGTGGTCAATCGCGCAGCCGACCACCAGAGCGGCGACGTTTTCCGCGGTGACCGTGACGTGCCAGCCGGGGCGCGGGGCCGTCCACCGGTGCGCGGGCCGCAGCGGCGGCACCGGGACGAGGTGATCGGCAAGCATCCGCTTCACCTTCGGGCGCATGGAGTAGGCGGCCCACTCCCGCTTCTCGAAGCGGTTCATCGGGATGATGCAGCTCGAATCGACCGCGTGATACGCCAGCCCCAGCTTGGCGGGGACCGAGGAGTTGTGCCAGGAGGCGATGAAGGTCGGGTAGTCGTCGGTCACCACCAGCGCCGCCCGCGCCGCCAGTTGGTAGAGTACGTCGTTCGGATCCTCCGGCCGCTGCCGGAGATAGAAGCAGTAGCCGATGCCCAGCGCCGCGAGCGCCTCCTCCGTCTCCGGCACGTTGGCCACCACGAAGGTGTGAATGCGGTCGTTGGCGTGGGGATAGCTGCAGGTGAGGCCTTCGTAGACCAGCACGGGCAGGCCCAGTTCGTTCGCCTTTTCGACGGCGTAGAGCAGCGCGTGGTTAGCCGCCACCCGCCGGTTCATCTGGCACCAATACAGCACGTATTCGGCGCCGGAGGTGCGCAGCGGAGCGTCGTTGAGCGGGCGAACCCGGTGTTCCAAAATCACACTCCATGGGATGCCGGCGGCGTGCCTTCCGCTGCAATAATGGAAGCAGATGCGAATCTGGAATCGCGCGAAACTGCTGGGGGCCTATCTGCGCGGCCAGGAGCGCGTCAATGCGCTGCCGGTGGAGTATATCGTCGAGACCACGGCCAAGTGCAACCTCTACTGCCCCATGTGCCCGCGCGAGACGCACAAGCAGCCCAAAGAGGATATGACCGGTGAGATCTTCGAGCGCCTCGTGCAGCAGGCCGGCCAGACCGGCGAGCACATGATGCTGATCGGGCTCGGCGAACCCTTCCTCGACCCCAAGATCTACGACCGCATCGAATACTGCGATCGCCACCGCGTCTACACCCTGCTCTCCACCAACGGCACCCTGCTCGACGCCGCCGCCACCGAGCGCATCCTCGCCAGCACCCTCGAACACATCACGCTCAGCTTCGACGGCTCCACCAAAGAGAGCTTCGAGTTCTACCGCAAGGGCGCCCGCTTCGAGCGCGTCCGCGACAATTTTCTTCACTTCTGCCGCCGCAAGCACGAAACCGGCGCCCGGATCCAGGTGGTCGTCCAGATGGTCCGCATGGAGAAGAACTGGAACGAGGTCGACGACTTCCTCCGCTTCTGGTCCGCCGTGCCGGGCGTCGACCAGGTGCGCGTGAAGGCCGACGAAACCAACCTGATGCGGCCCGAGGCCGGCCACGCCGCCGCCGACTGGAGCCACGCCTGCCACTATCTCTGGCGCGGGGCGATGTACGTCAAGCACAACGGCGATGTCTACCCCTGCTGCCAGAGCTACATGCTCGACGGCAAGCCGGTCGGCAACATCGGCCGGGAGGAGTTACCGGCCATCTTCAACTCGCCCGAGATGCAGCGCATGCGCCGGCTCCACCGCGAGCGCCGCGCCGGCGAGATCGACATCTGCTCCCGCTGCTGCACGACGATTCCCCATCCGCTGCTGGTCGCCGGCAGCCTGCTCTTTCACGGGCGCACGGTGCGGAAGCTGCTGCCGGTGGTCGAACGGTTGGTTTATCTCACCAAACTGCCCGGCCGCTGGCTCAAACCGCAGGCCCCGCAGCCGCCTCCCAAACCGGATCTCGTGCAGATCAGCGGGAGCCGAGAATCGCGCTGACCGGCTGCGCGAACCAGCCGAGCAGCGGGCCCGGCTGCAGCCCGAGCCAGAAGATGCCGGCGACGAACGGCGCCATGATCGCGAGTTCGAGCGGGCGCAGGTCCGCCATCCCCGCTGGCTTCGTTTCGCAAAACACGGTGCGCTGGTAGAGCCAGAGCAGGTAGGCCGCCCCGAGCAGAATCCCCCCCGCCACCCCGGCCGCCCATCCGGCCGACACCGGGTAAACCCCCTGCAGAATCAGCACTTCGCCCACGAAACCGTTCAGCGGCGGCATCCCCATCGCGCTCAAAATCGCCACCAGAAAAACACCGCCAAAGACCGGCATCGTCCGCCCCAGGCCCCGGTAGGCGGCGATCTCCCGCGACCCGTGGCGGTCGTACACCGCACCCACCAGCAGAAACAGCAGCGCGCTCGAAAGGCCGTGGTTGATCTGCTGGAGCAGCGAGCCGGTGAGACCATTTGGCGTGAAGGCGAATAGGCCGAGGGTGCAAAAGCCCATGTGGCTGATGGAGGAGTAGGCGATCAGCCGCTTCCAGTCGGTCTGCATGAGGCAGACAAGCGCCCCGTAAAGGATAGCGATGAGCGAGGCCGCGGCCAGCAGGCCCGCCGACTCCCGCGCCGCGTCCGGAAACAGCGGCACGGCGAAGCGAAACAGGCCGTAGGTGCCGAGCTTCAGCAGCAGAGCGGCCAGCAGCACGGAGCCGGCCGTGGGGGCCTCGGTATGCGCGTCCGGCAGCCAGGTGTGGACGGGGAACAGCGGGATCTTTACGGCGAAACCGGCCAGAAACGCCCAGAACAACCAGCGCTGCGCGGCAAGCGGCAGCGGGTTGGCGGTAAAAGCGGCCAGCGCGAAGCTCCGCTGGCCGGTGAGCAGGAAATGCTGCTGGTGCAGCGCTACGAGACCGACCAGCAGCAGCACCGAGCCGAGTACCGTGTAGATCAGGAACTTCATCGCGGCCGCCGGCGCGCGTTCGCCGCCGTAACCGGCCACCAGGAAGTACATGGGGATCAACACGATCTCGAAGCAGAAGAAGAACAGCAGCAGGTCGAGAGCGAGAAAGCTGCCGAGCACGGCCGCTTCGAGCAGCAGAAACCAGGCGTAGAAGGCGCGGTCGCGGGCCGGGAGCAGGAGCGTCAGAAAACAGACGCCGGTGGTCAGCAGGACGAAGGCGAGGCTGATGCCGTCGAGGCCGAGCAGGTAGGAGGCGCCCCAGGAGGGGATCCAGGCCGCCTGTTCGAGGAGTTGGATCCCCCGCGCCGGGTCGAAGCGGGGGATCAGCGACAGGGCCAAGGCCAACTCCACCGCGGCGACGGCGAGAGCCATCCGCCGGGCGAAGGCGGCGGGCAGAGCCAGAACAAGGAGAAGACCGACGATCGGCCCGGCCAGCAGGGCCGACAAAGGATGGTCCATGGGGTAACTATCCAGTGTAGCCTGTAGCTGGCCGGGACTCTCTTTATTGCACGTTCACGCCCTTGAGCGAGGTCGCCGAGTGCGTGGCCACCCCAACGTCGAGGTTGTTGGCGGTGAACCGGACCGGATCGCTCGTCAGGCCGATACCGACCTGGCCGGTGGGCGTGAGCTCGCTGCCCTGGCCGGGCGCGGCCACGTTACGGGGCAGCGCGAGCAGAACGGAGGCCGGAACGGTGAAGCGGTTGGCGCTGCCGCGTTCGAGGCAGAAGAACCCGCCGCCGGCCCGCGCCGCCGCGTCGAAGGAGAAGCCCTGGATGGAGACCGTCGAGTTGGCTCCGGCGCCGCTCCAGGTGAACTCCTGGCCGGCGGCCCGGTTGATGGTGTTCACCGAGTTCTCGTTGGTCCAGGTGAAGTTTCCGGGGATGGTCAACTGCGCGCGGAATCCGCCGACCACGGCGCCGGCGCCGTTGTCGATCGTGAAGGCGCCGGCATCAAAAAACGGCCCTCCGCCGCCCGGCATGCCGGGAATCGACGGCAGGCCGGGGATGCTCGGGGTGCCGCTTGAGAAGCTGGCCGAGTAGGAGCCCGATGCGGCATCGCGCAGCATCTCGCGGGTGCCCAAGGGACCGGTGACCGTCAGCTTAGGCCCCGCGTCGAGCATGGCGCCCACGATAGGATCCGGCGGCAGGCTGGTGGCCTGGTCACTGGACGAGAAGGTCAGACAGCTGCCGAGCGGCAGGGCGTTGCCGGCGGCGAACTGCGAGGCGGTGAGCTGGGCGGCGGTGAACCGCACAAACGAGGCCGCAGCGTTATCGAGTTTTAGCTCCAGCGTGCCGAAGGAACCACCCAGCGAGAACTTGATGGCGTTTCGGTTTAAATTGATACTGCCGATGCTGAGCGTACCGCCGCTGCTGACCTTCTGCAGGTCGGCGTCGGAGAAGGGCGTGCCGGCGGAGCAGCGGCCGCCGTTGGGGGTAATGGCGAGATAGGTGGAGTTGCTGACGATATTGCCGATGCGGACGGTGAGCGGCACATAGCAGCCCTGGATGCCGGTTGGCACGTCGAAGACGATCTGGTCGACGCCGGCGCAGCAGCCGGAGCGGCCGCGGTAGCGGATGGTGGCCGGGCGGTTGCCGACGAGCACTTCGACCGCCGTGCCCAGGTCGCCGGGCGCGGCGCCGGCGGCGTCGTCGCCGCTGATGGGGCCGAGGCCGGTGCCCCAGAGCGTGATGGTCTGGCCGGGGCGGGCGGCATTGAGAATGGAGTTGATGGGCTGGTCGGTCTGCGAGTTGAAGTTCTGGGCGATGGCGGGTCCGCTGCCGCCCTGGTTCGCCGTGAAGATGCCGAAGCTCGACCGGACGATGTTGACGGCGAAGTTGGCGCTGGTCTGGCCGCCAAAGGTGACGGTAAGCTGGGCGGCGCCGACCGGGGTGTTGGACGGAATAATGGCTCCGACCTGGGAGGCGACCGAATAGGTGAGGATCAGGTCATAGTTGGCGCCGCCGGCGGTGAGCCGCGCGGCGGTGCCGCCGAGGTTCCGCGGCAGGGGGAACGATTGAGCCAGCGCAATCGAGGCCGGGCCCAGGTTGCGTCCGAAGATGGCAATCATCGAACCCTGCGCGAGCGAGCCGTTCGGCAGGCCGGACAGGGCGTAGCTGGCGGTATTGAGCGCGCCGGTAACCACCGGTTGCGCCGCGGCGGTGGCGGCCAGCAGGCCGGCCAGGCCGAAGAGAGGGAGAAAACGATTCTTCATACAAGACATACGCGTAATCTAGTCCTTCAAGGCGATTCCGAGCGCCTTCATCTTCCTATACAGATGACTTCGCTCGAGGCCGAGTAACTCAGCAGTGCGGCTGACATTGCCTTTCGTTTCTTCGAGCTTCTTAAAAATGTACTCCCGTTCGGCGGCCTCGCGAACCTCCTGGAGGCTCGAAAACGTCTCGGCCGGGGCGCGCCTGCTGACCGGCAGCGGCACGTGCCGGGCGTCGATGCGCATCTGCGGGTTCATGATGACGATCCGTTCGATCAGGTTCCGCAGCTCCCGGACGTTGCCCGGCCACGGGTAGTCCTCGAGCAGAGCCAGGGCATCGGGCGCGAACTCCTTGGCCTTGCGGCCGTAGGCGGTGGTGAATTCGTGCAGAAAGTGGCGGGCCAGCAGCGGGATGTCCTCGACCCTGTCACGCAGGGCGGGGACGTTGAAGGGGATGACGTTCAGCCGGTAGAACAGATCTTCGCGGAAGTTGCCGCGGTCGATCTCCCGTTCGAGCTGCTTGTTGGTGGCGGCGACCACGCGGCAGTCCACGCGGACGCTTTCGAGCGCGCCGACGGGTTCGACACGCTGTTCGTCGAGCACCCGCAGCAGCTTGGCCTGCGTGCGGAGGCTCATATCGCCGACCTCGTCCAGGAAAAGCGTGCCGCCGTCGGCTTTTTGAATCTTCCCGGTCTTGTCTTCACTCGCCCCGGCGAAGGCCCCGCGCCGGTGGCCGAACAGCTCGCTTTCTATCAGGTCTTCCGGGATGGCGGCGCAGTTGACTTCGACGAACGCCTCTTTGGCCCGCGGGCTGAGGGCATGAATGGCATGGGCCACCAGCTCCTTCCCGGTGCCGCTCTCGCCGTAGATGAGCACGCGGCCGTTGGTGGCCGCCATCAGCGCCAACTGCTGGCGCACGGCCTTCATGGGGACGCTCTCGCCGATGATGGGATAGCGCGTCGAGGGCTCGCCGAGGCGGCCGAGTTCCATCGCCATCCGGCGCTGTTCAATGGAGTTCTTGACGACAACGACGACCTTCTCAATCGTTAGCGGCTTTTCGAGGAAGTCGAAGGCGCCCATTTTGGTGGCGCGCACGGCCGTTTCAATCGTCGCGTGGCCGGAGATCATGACGACGGCCGGCCGTTCGGCCTCCGGGCGCTCCTGAATGCGATTGAGAACCTCCATGCCGTCGAGTCCCGGCATCCAGACGTCGAGCAGGACGCAGTCGAACGGGCTCTCGGCGAGGCGTGCGAGACCGGCGGCGCCGTCGGCGGCCGCTTCGGCCAGGTAGCCTTCGTCTTCGAGCACCGCGCAGAGTGTTTCGCGGATGCCCGGTTCATCGTCGATTACTAGAATGTGGTGCCGCTTCATGCGCGGGAGGCCGCCTCTTCCGGCACCAGGGCCGGAATCTCAATGATAAATCGGGCGCCGGCCGGGTCGTTATCCTCGACGCGGATCTGGGCCTGGTGATCGCCGAGGATGTGGTTGACAATCGCGAGGCCGAGGCCGGTGCCCCGGTTCTTGGTCGAGAAGTAGGGCAGGAAGAGCTTTTCTTTATCTTCGGGCGAGATTCCGCAGCCGGTGTCGGCAATGGTCAGTTCGACGGTTTCGGGCGTGGGGGCGGCGGTGGTGATCAGCAACCGGCGCAGCGGCGCACCCTCCATCGCCTCGGCGGCGTTGTCGACGAGGTTGACGATGACGCGTTTGAACTGCTCGCGGTCCAGGTTGACGGGCGGCAGGCCGGGGGCGAGTTGCCTGGAGAGCTCGATGTGGTCGAGGCGGCCGGCGAAGACGGCGAGAGCGGTTTCGATCACCTGGTTGAGGTCGGACGGCTGCGGCTGGGCGGCGGGGAAGCGGGCGAACTGCGAGAACTCGTCGACGAGGGTCTTGACGGTCTCCACCTCGTGCGCGATCGTCCGCGTGGACTCCCGGATGACGCGGGCGAACTCCTGCGTAGTCGGGGCCTTTTCGAGCTGCCGGGCGATGCGTTCGGCGCTGAGGGCGATGGGGGTGAGCGGGTTTTTGATCTCGTGGGCGACCCGGCGGGCCACCTCGTGCCAGGCGGCGGCTTTTTGGGCGCGGAGGAGTTCGCTCGTATCTTCGAGCACCAGCACGAAGCCGGAGTTCAGGCGCTGGTCGATGGGGGCGACGGTGACGGAGAGGTGGAGGGTGCGGTCGGGCTGGGTGAGATCGAGTTGGCGGGAGGCGACGCCGGTGCGGCGGGCGCGGTTCATCAGGTAGCGCAGTTCGGCGGCGTCTTCGGGGCCAAAGAGGTGTTCGAGGCGCAGGGTAGGGGAGAGGCGCAGGGTGGGGAACATCTGCTGAAGGGCGCTGTTCACCGTCTGGAGGCGGCCATCGGGGGCCACGCTGATCACCCCGGTGGGGATGGATTCGAGGATGGTTTCCGTGAACCGGCGCCGGGCTTCGAGTTCGCGGCTGGAGGTTTCAAGCGCCTGCGTCATGTCGTTAAAGGCGCGGACGAGCGTGGCGAGCTCGTCGATGGCGCCCACCTGGATGCGGTGCTTCAGGTTGCCGCCGCGGACCTCGCGGGCGGCGGTGAGCAGGGCGATGATGGGTTCGGTGATCTGCCGGGCCAGGTACAGGGCGACCCAGGCGGCGACGAAAAGAATGAAGAGGGTGATCAGGGCCAGATAGGTGAGGTAGAGCTGGCGGGTCTCTTTGCGGTTGATGCTGAGCTGGTCGTAGTCGGCGACGTAGCGGGAGATATCCCGCTCGGTGGTGTCGAGGTCGATGGGGAGGAGGGCGGCGAGCACGAGCGTCCCGCCGGCAGCGAGGGGGATGCGGAGGACGGCCGGTTTGCTGTTTTCGGCGCGGCCGCGGCTGTCGTAGGCGCAGAGGGTTCGCCGCTGGAGGTCGGCGGTGAGGAGGTAGGCCTCGGCGATGTCGTTCCGTTCGCAGAAGCTGTCAAAAACGCGGGCGGGGCGTTCGCCACCAGCGGCGAACGCCGCGGTTTCGGGCAGACTGGCCAGCCAGTGCGCCTGCGCGTTTAAGCGCAGATGGAACTGGCTCTTGATGGAGTTTCCCAGTTCAATGAGTTCCAGCCGGACCCCTTCGGCCGGCCGGCTGAACCACTGCTTGATATTGAGATTGAGCACCTGGTAACTCCACAGCACCATGAAGATGACCGGGAGAAAACTCAGAATCATGGCGCCCATCACCAGTTTGGCCTTGATGCCAGAGCCTTCCCGCTCTTTACTGCGCTCGATGTAGAGTTTGATCAGGATGCGGAACAGCAGGAAGGCCATGGTGACCATGAGCAGGAAAACCAGCGTGCTCATGGCCCAGAACAACAACACCTGATCGGTGGAAGAGGGGCCAAACTTGCCCATGTTGAAGGAGCCTTGCCAGAAGACGAGGGCCAACAGGACGATCAGGGTGAGAATAGCCGCGAAAAGAAGCAGACGCTTCCTCATGGCTACCACTGTAGCCGATTCGCTCAAGCCACGGCGTTTTTGGCGGTCCGGAACTCGTACTGCTGAATCTCCATGGCCGCCCGTCCCTCGTCATACCGGATGATGCGGCCCCGGGCGACGAGTTTGAGGGCGGTCTGATTGTTCAGTTGTGCCGGCCAACTGATGGCCAGTTCGAGGCGCCGGCCCGGTAGCAGAATGTGCTCGGTGGTGAAATAGACCCCTGTGCTGCTCATGTTGACGGTTTCGCCCAAACCGATTTCGTCCGCATTCTTCTTGTTCAGGACCTTGTAGCGAACCTCCCGGGCGATCGGGAATCTGTCTGCGGCACGTCTCTCATTCTGGTTTTTTTCTTGCATTACTCTGGCACTCCTTGTCACGGATCTGCGGCGAGACCCGTACCCCTGCACCGGCGTCTTGGGCGTTGTGAGGTTTTCGTAACGATTTCCATAGATTGCACCGGAGAGTGTTTTGGAACAATGGAACCCGGGATTCATAATTGATTGGTACCTGTTTCGGCGACCTCCCGGAGGAACCTCCGAAGCCCGCCGCGTGGGTACTGAGCGGGGCGGTCTGGGGGTGTAAACTCTCTTTATTTTTTAACGACTTACATTGTTTATGGGTAGGGTGCTGCCGGGTAGGGAGTAGTACGTTCGGATGGCCAAATTGTCCTAAGGTGATTGGCTTAGAGCTGGGGTATGCTAGCAACACTATGAGAATTTTTCTACAGTTTTTCATTGTGGGCAGCCTTTTGATGGCCGCGGATAAGAAAGTGGTGGCTCCGAAAGACACCAAGCCGGGCCGTCCGTTCTCTCCGGGCATCCTCAGCGGAGGCACTTTGTACGTGTCCGGACAGACCGGGGCGGACAAGACGGGGAACTATCCCGAGAAGTTTGAAGACGAGGTGAAGCAGACGCTGGCCAACGTCGAGGAGATTCTGAAGGCGGGCGGGCACACGTTTGCGGATGTGGTGGCGGTGCAGGTTTATCTGACCGATATGGAGCTGTTTGGGCGGATGAACACGGTGTACATGGCGACGATGCCGGAGCCGCGGCCGACGCGGACGACGGTGGGCGTGGCGAAGCTGGTGGGCAAGGCGCGGATTGAGATTACGGTGACGGCGCGGAAGTAAGCCGGGCGGTTAGCGTTTCGATTCCCGGATTTCGCGCAGGCGTTCGGCGATCTTCTTCTCGATGCCCCGGTCGGTCGGCTGGTAAAACTCCCGGCCGGCCAGGGACGGGGGGAGGCACTCCATGCCGGTGACGGCGTCGGCGTACTGGTGGGCGTGTTTGTAGCCGGCGCCGTAGCCCATGCCCTTCATGAGGCGGGTGGGGGCGTTGCGGAGGTGCATGGGGACGGGTTCGGCGACGCCCTGGCGGATTTCGGCGCGGACGGTGTTGAGGGCGCGGTAGGCGGCGTCGGACTTGGCGGCGAGGGCGAGGTAGAGGGTGACCTGGGCGAGGGCCTGGTCGCCTTCGGGGATGCCGAGGAAGTGGGCGGTCTGCTGGCAGGCGATGGCCTGTTCGACGGCGCGGGGGTCGGCGAGGCCGATGTCTTCGACGGCCATGCGGACGAGGCGGCGGGCGATGTACATGCGGTCTTCGCCGGCTTCGAGCATGCGGGCGAGCCAGTAGAGGGCGGCGTCGGCATCGGAGGCGCGAACGGATTTGTGGAGGGCGGAGACGAGGTTGTAGTGCTCTTCGCCGCCTTTGTCATATAAAAGGACTTTGCGGGAGAGGACCTCTTCGAGGATGGCGGTGGGGATGGCGGGTCCTTCGGCGGCGGTGGCGGCGAGGTCGAGGATGTTGTAAGCGGTGCGGGCGTCGCCGTTTGCGAAGATGGCGATCTGTTCGAGGAGATCGGGGTCGGCGGTTTTGCCGAGGAGGGCGAGGCCGCGGGCGAGGAGGGTGACGAGTTGGGCCGTGGAGAGCGCCTGCAGGGTGAAGACGCGGGAGCGGGAGAGCAGGGCGCCGACGACTTCAAAAGAGGGGTTTTCGGTGGTGGCGCCGATCAGGATGACGTCGCCCTTTTCGACGTAGGGGAGAAAGGCGTCCTGCTGGGCTTTGTTGAAGCGGTGGATTTCGTCGACGAACAGGACGGTGCGGCGGCCGAGGCGGCGGGTCTGTTCGGCGCGGGCCATCACTTCGCGGATCTCCTTGATACCGCTCATGACGGCGCTGAAGGGGACGAACTCGGCTTTGGTGGTGCGGGCGATGATGGAGGCGAGGGTGGTTTTGCCGACGCCGGGGGGGCCCCAGAGGATGATGGAGCCGAGTTGATCGGTTTCGATGGCGCGGCGGAGGGGCTTGCCGGGTCCGAGGATGTGCTCCTGGCCGATGTAGTCGTCGAGGGACTGGGGGCGGAGGCGTTCGGCGAGCGGGCGGGTGGCGTCCGGCGGCGGGGAGTCGAAGAGGCTCACGGGCGGCTCCGCTGGCGGCGGGCTTCATAGAGGAGGATGCCGGCGGCGACGGCGGCGTTGAGGCTTTCGACGGTTTCGGTGGGGATGGTGACCGGGCGGCAGGCGGCGAGGATCTCGGGCCGGACGCCGCGGCCTTCGCTGCCGATGACGACGCCGCAGGGCTGGCGCCAATCGACGGTGTCGATGGGTTGGGCGGCGGAGGCGGCGGTAGCGTAGACGGGAAAATCGAAGGCGGGGAGTTCGGCGGCGGCGAGAAAGGGGAGGCGGAAGAGGGAGCCGGCGGCGGCGCGGAGCGTCTTGGGATGGTAGGGGCTGGCCGAGCCTTTGAGAAAGATGACGCCGGTGGCGCCGAAAGCTTCCGCCGAGCGGACGATGGCGCCGGCGTTACCGGGGTCCTGGAGGCCGTCGAGCAGGACGACGAGGGCGGGCGGGTTCAGCAGATCGGCGAGGGTCCATTCCGGCGGACGGACGAGGGCGAGGATGCCTTGCGGGGATTCGGTGGTGGAGAAGGTGGCGAAGGTGGCAGGGTCGACCGAGAAGAGGCGGGTTTCCGGGGGGCAGGTGTCGAGCAGTGCCTCGTTTTGTAACGCGGCAGGGGTGGCGATCACGGTATCGATGGGGAGACGGCTGCGCCGGGCTTCCTCGAGTAGATGAAATCCTTCGGCGACGACGAGTCCGTCGTCGGTGCGGACACCTTTTTGAATGGCCTTCCGGATGGTGGTGCAAAGCGGGTTCCGGGCGCCGAGCGGAGTAACAGTAGCGGCCATTCCAGTAAATTCCAGTAAAATGACAAGGATACCGCACAGGCTCATGAAACGAGGTGTCCAATTCGGGATTGCTTTAGCCGGGCTGAGCCTGTTTGTCTGGCTGGGGTGGCTTACGCTCGAGATTCGGAAGCAATCCGTATTGGAGGAGGCGGCGCCGGCGGACGTGATTGTGATCATGGGTGCGGCGGAGTACCGGGGGCGGCCGTCGCCGGTGCTGCGGGCGCGGCTCGATCATGGTTTGGAGTTGTTCGAGCAGGGTTTGGCGCGGCGGATTCTGACGACGGGTGGGGCGGGCGGCGACCCGGTGTTTACCGAAGGCGCGGTGGGGCGGAACTATTTAATGAGTCACGGCGTGCCGCCGGAGGCGATTATGCTTGAGGACGAGGGCGACAGCACGGTGCACTCGACGATTGCGGTGGCAGAAATAATGAGGCGCTCCGGGCTCAAGAGCTGCATCTTAGTGAGCGATGGGTATCACATCTACCGGGCCAAGAAGATGCTCGAGTTCCGGGGTCTTGAAGTGTTCGGCTCGCCGCGGTCGATCAAGCAGGAGACGGGACTACAGGATTGGTGGCTCTACCTGCGCCAAGCGGCGGGGTATGCGCTGTGGACGGCCGGCATCACGATTTGAGCGGGTCGGCCCGTGAAGGGCGTCAAGAAGCAGCACCTGCCGGAGAAGATCTGCCGGCGGTGCGGCCGGCCGTTTACCTGGCGCAAGAAATGGGAACGGGACTGGGAGCAGGTGCTTTACTGCAGCGACCGCTGCCGCGGGGCGAAGGGGAAGGGATGAGGCGAGATTTTAGCTCCCGCGCGGAGTTGGTGGATTACGTGAAGCAGGAGTTCCCGGAGTGCCTGGAGCACGGGGAACAGGTGAGTGAGACGCGGGGCGGGCGGCGGGCGGCCGAGGCGCTGCTCGAGAAGGTGAATCCGGACCGCTACGCGCGATCGCGGAACTTCTTGAGCGGGGCGGTGACGCGGCTGGCGCCGTACCTCCGGCACGGGGTGCTGTCGCTCGGCGAGGTGCGGCATCGGGCGCTGGCGAAGCCGAACCACGAAAAGTTGGTGAACGAGTACGCTTGGCGGGATTACTGGCGCCGGGTGTACGGGCAGATTGGCGAGGGGGTATGGAAGGACCGCGAGGAGCCGAAGCGGCGTTGGCGGAGCGCGCGGGAGTTGGCCGAGCTGCCGGAGGATATTGCGGGCGCGCGGACGGGCCTTGCGTGCATGGATGGTTTTGTCACGGACCTGGTGACAACGGGCTATATGCATAACCATGCGCGGATGTGGTTTGCATCGTATGTGATCCATTGGCGGCGGGTGCGGTGGCAGGCGGCGGCGAAATTTTTTCTTACGCATTTACTTGACGGGGACCCGGCGAGCAATAATTTGTCGTTTCAGTGGGTGGCGTCGACCTTTGGGGCCAAGCCTTACCTGTTCAACCGGGAGAACCTGGAGAAGTACACCGACGGGAAGTTCTGCCGGGGGTGTGCGCGGGCGGGCGATTGTCCGTTCGGGAAGTCGTATGAGCAGATTGACCAGGAGCTGTTCCAATGAAGCCGGTGGTTTGGATGCACGAGGATTGTTTGCGGCCGATTGTGCCGGGGGCGCCGGCGATTTTTGTTTTTGAGAGCAATGGCCATTCGCTGAAGCGGCTGGTGTTTCTCTACGAGTGTTTGCTTGAGCTTGACGTGGAGATTGAAAAGGGAGAGATTGTGCCGCTGGTGCGGGCGTTCGCAGCGCGGCACGGGGCGGACAAGATTGTGACGGCGTTTACGGAGTGCCCGCGGCTGATGGGTTATGCCAGGACGCTGGGGGCGGAGGTGGTGAACGATGACCCGTTTGTGGCCGCGGCGGGGCCGTTTGATTTGAAGCGATTTTCGCGCTACTGGCAGCGGATTGAGCGGCAGGCCTTAAAGCTTTAGGAGCGAGCGGAGGCGCTTGGTCTGCACGCGGCTGACGGGGACCTCGGTGCCGCGCTTGTCATCCATTTTCAGTTGGAAGCTGGACTTGAACCAGGGGATGACTTCCTTGATGCGGTTGATGTTGACGAGCCAGGAGCGGTGGACGCGCCAGAAGGTGTCGGGGTCGAGCGTGGACTGGAGCTCTTCGATGGTTTTGTAGGTGGATTCGCCTTCGAGGCCCTGGCAGACGATGGTGATGAGGCCGTCGTCGATGGTGGCGAAGATGATGTCCTGGGAGTCGACGATGAGGTTACGGTTGTCGCGGCGGATGAGGATTTTGGCGCGGACGGGCCCGGTGCGGACGATGATGGGGCCTTCGGGGGCGGGTTTCTGGCGATCGGCGATGGTGCGGCGGGCGCGGTCGATGGCTTGCGCGAGGCGTTCCTTCTCGATGGGCTTGAGGAGGTAGTCCATGGCCTCGAGTTGGAAGGCTTCGACGGCGTAGTGGTCGAAGGCGGTGGCGAGGATGAAGTGGGGGAGCGGGATCTCCTTTTCGCGGAGGCGCTTGATGACGCCGAGGCCGTCGAGGCCGGGCATCTGGACGTCGAGGAAGACGAGGTCGGGCTCGAGGTCCTCGATGAGTTTGACGGCTTCGAGACCGTTCGAGGCGGTAGCGGCGACTTCGATCTCGGGGAAGTCTTTGAGGAGGAAGGTGAGTTCATCGCGGGCGAGGGGCTCATCGTCGACGAGGACGGCCGTGATGGTTTGCGGGGGAGCGGCGGCGCGGCTTTGCATTCCGATGCTAGGATAGCAGGGCGGGCAGAGGGGTTGGCATGAAGGTTCTGGTCATTGGCGGCACGCTGTTTATTGGACGGGCACTGGTGGCGGAGCTGGCGCGAGCGGGGCATGAGGTCACGGTGCTGCACCGGCGGGCGCAGCATGATTTGGCGGCGGCGGGCGGGCCGCCGATTCGGAACCTGCAGGCGGACCGGAACGACGGGGCGCAGATGCGGGAGGCGCTGGCGGGCGAGCGGTTCGAGGCGGTGTTCGACAACGTCTACGACTGGGAGAGGGGGACGACAGCGGCGCAGGTGGAGGCGACGGCGCTGGCGGTGGGGGACTCGCTGCGGCGGTATGTGTTCGTGTCGAGCGTGGCGGCTTACGGGACGGGGCTGAATCATCACGAGGGCGACGGGCTGGCGGGGGAGGATCATCCGGACTCTTATGTGCGGAACAAGGCCAACAGCGAGCGGGCGCTGTTCCGGCTGCATCAGCGCTACGGGCTGCCGGCGGTGACGCTGCGGCCGCCGTACATTTACGGGCCAGGGAACCCGTTTCACCGGGAGTCGTTCTTCTGGGAGCGGATGCGGGACGGGCGGCGGATTATTGTGCCGGGGGACGGGCGGCGGCTGATGCAGTTTGTGTACGTGAACGACCTGGTGGCGGCGGCGATGGCGGCGATGGCGGAGCCGGCGGCGGTGGGCCATGCGTTTAACGTGGCCAACGCGAAGGCGATTACGCAGACAGAGACGGTGCGGGCGCTGGCGGAGGCGGCGGGGAAGCAGGAGGTGGAGATGGTGAAGGTGCCGCGGGAGAAGCTGCTGCAGGCGGGGGGGCATCCGATGGGGCCGAAGCTGTACTTCGGGTTCTATTTCGACCTGCCGCCGATTACGATGCAGGTGGGCAAGGCGCAGCGGGTGCTGCGGTTCCGGCCGACGGCGTTTGCCGAGGGATTGGCGGAGACCTACCGCGCGTGGCAGGCGGTGGAGGGGACGCTGCCGGCGCCGGATTACGCGTACGAAGACAGTGTTTTGTAGGCGCTGCGGGCGGTGTTGGTGTGGATGGTGACGGTGTCTTCGACGCGGCGGGCGTAGCCGCCGGCGAGGGTAACGACGACGGGAATCCGGCGGCGCATGGCGGCAGCGAAGACGGCTTCGTCGCGGGCGAGGAGTCCGGCGAGGGAGAGGTCGAGGCCGCCGAGTTGATCGTCGTAGTAGGGGTCAGCACCGGCGACGTAGAAGAGGATATCGGGGGGGAAGCTGGCGAGGGCACGTTCGACGGCGGGCTGGAGGGTGGCGAGGTACTCTTCGTCGCCGACGCCATCGGCGAGGGGGAGGTCGAGGTCGGAGGGTGGTTTGACGGCGGGGTAGTTGTTTTGCTGGTGGATGGAGAGGGTGAAGACAGAGGGGTCGGTGGCGAAGATGGCGGCGGTGCCGTTGCCGTGGTGGACGTCGGTATCGATGACCATGACGCGGGGGATGAGTCCTTCGGCTTGGAGAGTGCGGATGGCGATGGCGACGTCGTGGAGGGCGCAGAAACCTTCGCCGTGGTTGGGGAAGGCGTGATGGAAGCCGCCGCCGATGTTGTAGGCGGCGCCATGGGTGAGGGCGAGGCGGGCGGCGAGGAGGGTGCCGCCGGCGGCGAGGCGGAAGCCGTGGGCCATGGCGGGGCTCCAGGGGATTTCGAGGGTTTGGAGTTGGCGCGGGGTGAGGGTGCCGTCGCGGAGGGCGGTGGTCCAGGCGGGGGTGTGGACGAGTTGGACCTGGGCGTCGGTGGCGGGTTCCGGGGTGTGGACGGGGGAATCGGCGAGGCGTTCGCGGATGAGGCGGTATTTTTGGGCGGGGAAGACGTGGGTGCCGAGGTTGAGGTCGTAGGCGGGATGGTAGACGAGGGGGATCATGGATTTTGCGGGTGAGTTTGGAGGGCGGTGACGAGGGCGGCGGCGTAGATGTCGTCGGCGGAGCAGCCGCGGGAGAGGTCGTTGAGGGGTTTGGCGAGGCCCTGGAGGAAGGGGCCGTAGGCGGCGGCGCCGCCGAGGCGTTCGACGAGTTTGTAGCCGATGTTGCCGCTGTTGAGGTCGGGGAAGATGAGGGCGTTGGCGTGTCCGGCGACGGGGGAGCCGGGGGCTTTGCTGGCGGCGACGGAGGCGACGAGGGCGGCGTCGGCCTGGAGTTCGCCGTCGATGCGGAGTTGGGGGGCGCGTTCGGCGACGATGCGGAGGGCTTCCTGGACCTTGGCGACGGCGGGGTGAGAGGCGCTGCCTTTGGTGGAGAAGGAGAGGAGGGCGAGGGCGGGCTCTTCTTTCATGACGGCGCGGACGCTGGCGGCGGTGGCGATGGCGATTTCGGCGAGTTGGACGGCGTCGGGGTCGATGTTGATGGCGCAGTCGGCGAAGGCGTAGACGCGTTCGGCGGCGCAGAGGAACATGACGCTTGAGATGGTGCGGACGCCGGGGGCGGGGCCGACGCAGTGGAAGGCGGCGCGGACGGTGTCGGCGGTGGTGTTGGCGGCGCCGCCGACGAAGCCGTCGGCATCGCCGGCGGCGACCATGAGGGAGGCGTAGAAGAGGGGAGTGCGGGAGAGGGCGCGGGCTTCGAGTTCGGTGACGCCTTTGGCGCGGCGGCGTTCGTAGTAGAGGCGCCAGTAGCGGTCGTCCTGGGGGCCGCTGACGAGGATGGGTTCGAGGAGCTCTTCGCGACGGAGGCGGTCGGCGGCGGCGAGGACGCGGGGATCGGCGCCTTCGGGGAAGACGATGCGGCGGCGGGGGCGGAGGGCGCGGACCTGTTCGATCTGCTGGTGGAGGAAGCGTTGAGCGGTTTCGGGGAGGGGCATGGGCAACCTTACCTGTTATTGTACGGTTGTGGAACGGACGCGGGATCTGGCGCGTTAGAGGGGTATGCGACTACTGATTGTGGCAGTGGGATTGAGTTGGGTGGCGGCGGGGCAGGACGTGAAGGAGATCTTTCGGCGGGCGGTGGAGAAGGACGGCCGGAACTACGGGGTGAGGGATCAGTACACGTTCCGGGAGGAGTCGACGGTGGAGTTCCTGGACAAGGACGGGGGGACGAAGTCGGTGCAGCGGGAGACGAAGGAGGTGCTGTTTTTTGACGGGACGCAGTTGGAGCGGCTGGTGGCGCGGGACGGGCAGCCGGTGAGTGAGCGGGAGGCGCGGAAGGAGAAGGAGCGGATCGACAAAGAGATTGCGAAGATGAAGCGGGAGTCGGCGGCGGAACGGGCGAAGCGGCGGGGGGAGACGGCGGTGGCGATGCGGGAGGAGACGGAGGCGCGGCGGCAGTTGTTGGAGGCGTTTGACTTGACGCTACTGGGGGAGAAGGTAGTGGCGGGGCGGCCGTGCTGGTGGATTCGGGGGACGGCGCGGGCGGAGTTTCAGGCCAAGGGGAGGCGGGCGGACCAGTTGCGCAAGTTCGCGGGGGAGGCTTGTATTGACAAGGCGACGTCGGACTGGATGCGGCTGGAGTTGGGGACGACGGATACGATCTCGTTTGGGTTGTTCCTATTCCGGCTGCAGCCGGGGGCGACGGTGCGGGTGGAGCAGACGCGGGTGAACGATGAGGTTTGTTTTCCGTCGCAGGTGGACGTGGTGGCGAACGCGCGGGTTTTGGGGATGATGAAGCGGGTGCGGCTGGCGGTGCGGTACAGCGACTTCCGGAAGTTTGCGGCGGATTCGACGATTACGTTTGAGACGGGGGCGCAGTAGGTTTGGGGTCAAATTGGCTTCGTTCGTCAAAAAAGAATCATCGGGAGGCTGCGCGCGCGGGGCGGAAAGTCTCCGTATCTGATTGATTCTATTGGGGTATGCCGTGATACGGCGCGCGAATTAGTGGCTTCGTTCGTAAAGAAAAATTTCGGGAAGCTGCGTGGGGGGGCGAGAATTCCCCGTATCTGATTGATTCTATTGAAGGAATCCCGTGATGTGGCTCGTGAACCAGTGGCTTCGTTCGTAGTAACGGCGAGGGGAAGAGTGGCTCTCCGGCTTGGTCCTTGCTTGTATCTGATTGATTCTATTGGGAGGCATGCCATGATGTGGCTCGCGAATCAGTGGCTTCGTTCGTAAAAAAAGTTTCGGGAAGCTGCATTGGGGGGCGGAAATTCCCCGTATCTGATTGATTCTATTGAAGGAATCCCGTGATGTGGCTCGTGAATCAGTGGCTTCGTTCGTAGTAAACGCGAGGGGAAGAGTGGCTCTCCGGCTTGGGCCTCGCTTGTATCTGATGGCTTCCATGGGGAAGTGCCGGCAGGCTGCCATGAAGCGACTGGCTTCGTTCGTCGTCATGGCCACCGGCCGCATGAGGGGAGTACGGGAGAAACACCTTCTTCCTGTTGATGATGCGGCATGGGGGGCGCGATGGGGCGGCGGGTGGGTTGTAAGGTGTTGAGAGGAAGGGAGAAACTTTTTTGGATGGCTGGGGAACGCAAAACTCTGCCCAGAACTCTTGACACGCGTGGCGGCGGATGCCGAGAAGTACTGTGCGGCGGCTACGGCACGGGGAGGGCTGGACGAACCGGTCACCCGACTGTTCCAAGATCGGTTTCCAGAGTGGGAAAGGCAGCGGAAGCCAGACCTGGCTAACATGATCGACCA
>JADCJL010000098.1 GCA_020247055.1 Acidobacteriaceae bacterium
CCAAACACGCCAACAGCCCTGGATCCCGCCCCATCACACCTCAAGATTGTGTTTCCGAGAACGACAGAGGCCGTGAACGATATCGACCAGACAGAGGCCAAAGCCAGAGCCACGGCCATCAAGGCCCAAAAGGCCGAAATCGACCGGCTGGTCCACAAACGGAACACTCTTTACGATGATCGTCTCGACGGCCGTATCACCGGAACTCACTAAGACCCAAAGGCTGCCCAGATCGAGTCCCAGCAAGCTGAGTTGCGCCGCAACATCGCCGAACTCGAAAGCTGCCCGCTTCCTCCCCTCACCACAGCGGTCGAATTAGCGCGGCTCACCAGCCAGGCCTGCGCTGCATTCCGCCAGCAGACCGGCGAGGAACAGCGGAAGCTGATCACACTGGTAATGAAGGAGGCTTCCTGGCAGGAGAAAAAACTGAGCGCTACGCTGTTCGAACCGTTTTCGCTGGTGCGACGTGCGAACAAGGTTAAAGCTCGCAATTTCAACGACTTGGAAGCAAGAAAAGAGTCGCTTGAAAATTGGCTCCCCGAACTCACCCGTGCTCTAACTTTCTCTCGGCAGTCTGAGTTTTATTTTCAACAACTTGCGGTTTCCGACTTGCGCCCGGCTACCGTCAGGAGTCTGCCTCGCGAGTTTGTGGCTCTCCGTTTGACGCCAACGCCTCAACTGGTTATCATGGCCATAAGAACCAACTTGGCCATGTGATATCTCATGGCCGTGTGACGATCGAGGAACACGATGGCTGCCGCTGAACACGATCTCGTCCGTCTCGTCGCCGATGCTTTTCGTCGGGCATCTTGGCGCGTCCATCACCATCAGCAAGGCGATGGTCCTCAACCGGACCTAATCGTGGAGGGCGGAGGGCGCAAGTACGTCGTGGAGATCAAGCGATCCTCTGAGGGGCGGCGCGATCGGGTGATCCCGTTGCTGTCGCAAGCTATCCTCGAGGCGCAGGCATTCGCCAAGCAGTTCTCAGAGCCGGTCGTTCCAGTCGCCGTCGTAGGAGCCGAACATCTTCCGCCTGCCGTCGTCGATTCCGTCCAGAGGTATGCGGACCGCGTCGCGCCGCAGATGGTGGTCGGACTTGTGGATGCGGCAGGCTTGCGGGCATTCTGGGGTCACGGATTGGAGATCCTCAACGCCCGCCCCTCTTCGAAAGAGAATCGCGCGCGCCGGCAGATTGCCGGACAACCGCTGCCACAGTTGTTCTCCGACCTCAATCAGTGGATGCTGAAGATCCTGCTGGCAGAGTCCATCCCGGAGGGGCTTCTATCGGCACCCCGATCCCGGTACCGAAACCCGACGGAGTTGGCGAGAGCGGCTGAGGTGTCTGTGATGAGCGCCGTCCGGCTGGTACGCCAATTGGAAAACGACGGATTCGTTGATCCGGACGAGGACGTCCTGGGACTCGCACGGATTCCCGAACTGTTAGGCCGCTGGTCTGCTCGGCGGGAGTCCGTACGGGAGCTTCCCGTCCGCTGGTTGGTCAAACGAGATCGATCTGCATTAGCCGGATTGATCAAGTCTCACTCCGCCGGTTCGCCTTCCGTTGGCAACCCTCCTGCCGGGCGCCGGCGGCAGCCCAGAGCGTGTCTTGGACTCTTCGCTGCGGCCGAAGCACTAGGATTGGGATTCGTACATGGCGTGCCGCCACATATCTATGTGGAACGGTTCGAGCCGGCGGTACTGGAAAAATGGGGCCTCTCGCTAGAGGGCGCCGAGTACAGCCCGGATGCCTTCATCCGCATCCCCGCAAACCCGGAGGCCGTGTTTCGCGCCGCCGTTGTGAAGGACGGAGTGCCGTGTGCCGACATCCTGCAGGTGTGGCTCGATGTTTCGGAGCATCCCTCTCGTGGCAGGGCGCAGGCAGATGAGATTGCGCGTCGGGCTCTTGGTCCGCTCCTGAGGAAAAAGTGATGGCGTTGACGCCCGACATCGAGGGCTTCTCCCGTCTGATTACTGCGCTCGATCCTTGGCTTGACCGGGCAGTGATCGTTGGCGGGTGGGCCCATCGGTTGTACCACCTTCATCCCGCCGCGCAGAAGCTCGACTTCGCGCCACTGATAACGCTTGATGCCGACGTTGCCCTTCCGCAGACGTTGCCTCCGCAAACGCCGAATATTCGGGAGGCTCTTGTCGCGCATGGTTTCGAGGAAGAGTTCCGCGGCGACGACATGCCGCCGGCGACGCTCTATCATTTGGGAGACAGCGACAGTGGCTTCTACGCAGAGTTCCTGACGCCGCTCACCGGCGGCGAGTACACGAGATCCGGTAAGCGGAAGGCAACTGCACAGATTGCTGGCGTGAATTCGCAGCAGCTACGGTTCATCGAACTGCTCCTGAAAGATCCCTGGACCGTTGAACTGAGCACGGACAATTTCGGATTGCCCGCGCCTAAGGCGCTCCGTGTCGCGAACCCGATGGGATTCCTGGCTCAGAAGCTGCTGATCCACCGAAGGCGAAGTGCTGATGACCAGGCGAAGGACATCCTCTATATTCACGACACGTTGCAGGTTTTCGGCGCGCGCTTGGACGACCTGCGGATCGAATGGATCGACCGGGTTCGTCCCAGCCTGCACCGGAACGCCGTGAAGGAAATCGACACTGCGAGCGATTGGCTCTTCGGCGAGACGACCGACGTCATCCGCGAGGCGGCGGGAATCGCTGCCGACCGGAGGCTGCGTCCCGAGGGTGTGCGAGAGAGCTGCCGGTATGGACTTCAGCAGATCAGTCTGGCCGCCTGACCCGGGCACGCGCCATCGTAGCACGATCAGAACTTTCATAGCACGACGTGTCAATCGAGAGAAGCTGTCAAGCGGAAATTAAGCGAAGGCTCGCTGGCTATGGAAATGCTGTGGATTGTGGTTCTCGCAAACCCCGAAGTTGCCGGTCAATTGGGGGTTGCCTTTCTTCCTTCGATTCCCCTGTTGGCCTCCGTTGCTGGCGCTGGCGGCGGCTTTCTTGGCCTTCTTTCGCCAGCGAGCGGCGCTCCAGCTTGAGATTCTGGCCCTCCGTCATCAGCTCGGTGCTCTGTAGCGCTCGGTGAAGCGTCCGAAGCTGACGGCTGCGGATCGATTCCTGTGGGCTTGGTTGGCAGTGATCTGGGAGGATTGGCAACCGAGTTCCATCCTTATCAAGCCGGCGACGGTGATCGGTTGGCATCGCAAGGGCTTCCGGCTGTTCTGGACATGGAAAATTCAGCGGGGAAAGCCGGGCCGACCGGCGGTCCCGGCGGACGTCCGATTCTTGATTCGTGCGATGAGCCGCGACAACCCTCTCTGGGGCGCGCCGCGGATTTACGGCGAACTGCTCAAGCTTGGCATTGCCGTCGG
>JADCJL010000099.1 GCA_020247055.1 Acidobacteriaceae bacterium
ATATCGTTGCCCGATGACTGGCCGGCTGGCGACCTGCACGCTGCGGGCCTGGATCGACTGGGTCGAGGAGGTGGTTCATGTCGAGCAGTAAGGGTCAGCGGTTGGCGCGGCGCGGGGAGGACGCATGAAGACGGCGCTGATAGCTGTGCATTGCCTGTGCCTTGCCACCGTTCTGGCACTGCTGGGCCGCTATCTGTTCACGTCCGAGTACGGGCTGCTCGCTAAGGTGGTTCCCGTCGCGTGCGCGGTTTGGGCGATATGGGCGGGGTTAGTGACGTGGCTATGGATCAAACGGACGTTTTAACCCGCATCCGCGCCGAGCAACTGCGCTGCGCGGCACAATTCGCGGACCCCGGCGCACGCCTGGGACTGTATGACTGGTTTGCAGAGGAATTTCTGATGGAGGAAGAGATGAGGAAAACGAAACCGCCGCTGACCTTGGAGCAGCATCGGCAACTGGCGCAAACGCGGCGCACGGCCACATTGGCGGCGCTGTCACTGATTCGCGTCGGATCAACGCCGCAGGATTTGCACGAGCGGATTCGGGCGGCGGAGGTGGAGTGTGGGTTGTGGGTGGATGCGGTGGAGAAGTTGAGGAAAATGGAGGCTAAGAATGATTGAGATTAAGCACAAGCACGGCAGGGTACTTATGACGGTGGACGCCGATACGCTGCGCCGGGCGGATTTGAGCGGGGCGAACCTGAGCGAGGCGAACCTGAGCGGGGCGAACCTGAGCGAGGCGAACCTGCGCTGGGCGGATTTGCGCGGGGCGAACCTGAGCGAGGCGAACCTGAGCGAGGCGAACCTGCGCTGGGCGAACCTGCGCTGGGCGAACCTGAGCGAGGCGAACCTGAGCGGGGCGAACCTGCGCGGGGCGAACCTGAGCGAGGCGGGTTTGCTCGCGAGGCAGTACGTCTGCCAGATCCACGCCAGCCGCCACGCCATCGTTGCCATCGACGACGACGTGAGGATCGGATGCCGCCGGAGGCCGCTGGCCGAATGGCTGGAGACGTTTGAGGCCGTGGGGCGGGTGAATAAATACACTGAGACTGAAATTGCCGAGTACGGTATCTGGCTGAAGGCCATCGCGGCGGCGCTGGCGGCGCGGCGGGGGGAGGTGGCGGGATGACGTATGAACTTAAAGCCCCTTTCCCATGGTTCGGCGGCAAGTCCCGCGTGGCCGATATCGTCTGGGAGCGGTTCGGCAACGTTCCAAACTACGTCGAGCCGTTTTTCGGTAGCGGCGCGGTACTGCTCGGCAGGCCACACTCGCCCGGTACGGAAACGGTCAACGACCTGGACTGCTACCTCGCGAACTTCTGGCGGTCAATCAAAACGAATCCCTCGACGACGGCTGCGTGGGCTGACTGGCCAGTAAATGAGGCAGACCTTTTAGCCCGTCATCAGTGGCTCGTCGATCAAGCGGAGTTCAAGGCGCACATGCGGCGTGACCCCGAGCACTGCGACTTGAGGATTGCGGGCTGGTGGGTTTGGGGTATTTGTCAGTGGATTGGCTCGGGATGGTGCGCGCAACGCGGGAATGGGCATCAACCGGAGCAGCTGCCACACCTTGGCACCGCGGGAATGGGCATCAACCGGAAGCTGCCACACCTTGGCGACGCGGGAAGGGGCGAGGCTATCGCCGAGTACTTCGCGGCGCTATCGAACCGCCTGCGGGGCGTCCGCGTGGCTTGCGGCGAGTGGGATCGGGTGCTCGGCGATTCCGTCACAGTTAAGCACGGCATAACGGGAGTGTTCCTCGATCCGCCGTATTCGCCAGATGAGCACTCAGTAACGTACTCGGCCAATTCAGACGTGGCCGCGCAGGTTCGGGAATGGGCTATCGCCAACGGCAGCAACCGCGACTTGCGGATTGCCCTTTGCGGGTACGAGGGCGAGCACGCTCTGCCTGACGACTGGGAATGCGTCGCCTGGAAGGCACGCGGCGGCTACGGATCGCAATCAGAAGGTGCAGGACGGGCCAACGCCAGCCGGGAGCGCATCTGGTTTTCGCCGAACTGCCTGCGTGTTCAGGAGGTGCTGTTTTGATGACCCTCCCTCAACTCCACATCGAAGCCGCCCTCGCCTCGCCCACGGTGAAGGCCGAGATCATCGACCTCGTCTACCGGGGTGTGGCCGACTGGGCGTGGCCTGCGGCGTACCTGAAGATCGCGACGGTTGAGGAATGGCGGAAGGCGGTGAGGAGTGGCGTATGAGTGAGTACACGATTGCAGTGCCGATGCACGGCCGGCGGTCCCTAGAAGTGATCTGCGACGCCATTAACTACCCGGATTCGCTCCACGACATGGTCTACGCGGCGTTCCGGGGAAAGGCGCCAGACTGGGCCGAGCACGGCTGGGAGTTGCGGGCCACTCCAGGGGTTGAGCATATTTTTGTGACGGCTAGGAGGAAAACATGACAGTAGATGAGAAGTGGTTGATTATCGCTAAATTTATCACGCCTGACAAGCTGCTCGTGGCCCGGGCCGCGTACTTTGCCGGCTACGCCGAGGCCTTGGTGGCGGCGGGGGATCCAGAGGGGGCGACGAAGGTGATGGATGAGTTGCGGGAGGGGAAATGTGGCTGAGGATACCTACATCTCACTGTTCAGCGGCTACGGAG